>NC_015437.1:2247500-2568361 GCF_000208405.1 Selenomonas sputigena ATCC 35185
TGCTTGACGAGTTCCTTCGGGAGAGATCCCGCAACGTCTGCCAGGCCCCCGGTCTTGGCGAACGGCACCGCTTCAGCAGCAACATAAAGTACCCGCATGATATGAACCCCCTTCTCTTCTGCGGGGCTTCCAGCCCCTGCCCCGCAGCGCACCATCTTCTATATCGCCCGCGTCCGCCTCGGAAGGCTCACGCCTTCCCCAAGGCGGACGCAGCTGTCATTTCCCCACGATCATTGGGCAGCCGCTTTCTTCTTGCTGCTCTTCTTCGGCGGTTTCGCCGTCTTCGTCGCGCCTTTCGCCGTCTCCGCCTTGCGCGGACGAGCCTTGACGGACTTTTTCGCTTCGCCGCCCTTCGGCTTCTTCTGCGGGGCAGCGGACGACTTCTTCACCGCCTCGGCCTTGGAAGGCGCCGCCTTCCCTTCGTGCGCCTTCTTCCCCTCTGCCGCTTCGCGGGGCGATTGCTCTGCCTTCGTCGCTTCTTTCTGCGCCGAATCGCTCACCTTCGCCGCCGGCTTCTTCGGCTCTTTTTCCTTCTTCGTCTCCACACCTTTGACGACGAGGACGTCCGTCTCCTCTTCAGGCGTGGAGCGTTTGACAAAAGGGAGCGTGTCTTTGTGCCTCAAATAGATCGTGGCCATCGGCGGCACCGTGATGACGAGCGACTGCTCGCGGTCGTGCCAGGGGACGTCCTCCGTATGGAGAGCGCCCTCGTTTTTCACGCCCGAGCCGCCGAACTCCTCGGCATCGCTGTTGAAGACCTCGCGGTATTCGCCCTTCTTCGGCACGCCGATGCGGTAGTCATGCCGCACCTCAGGCGTGAAGTTGCAGAGGACGACGAGGAAGTCCGCAGCATTGTCGGCCTTTCGGACGAAAGTGATGATGGAGTTCTCGCTGTCGTTGCAGTCGATCCACTCGAAGCCGTTCCAGTCGAAGTCGACTTCCCAGAACGGGCGGTTTTCCTTGTAGAACTTGTTCAAGGCGCGCGAGTATTCGAGCATCTTCGTGTGCATCGGGTACTCCTCGACGAGGTGCCAATCGAGGCTGTCGTCGTAATTCCACTCGATGAACTGCGCGAACTCGCCGCCCATGAAGAGGAGCTTCTTGCCGGGATGCGCCATCCAGTAGCCGAAGAAGCCGCGCAGTCCCGCGAACTTCTGCCAGTAGTCACCGGGCATCTTGCTCACGAGCGAGCATTTGCCGTGCACGACCTCGTCGTGCGACAGAGGCAGCACGAAGTTCTCGCTGAAGGCATACATGAAGGAGAACGTGACCTTGTCCTGATTCCACTTGCGGTAGATGGGGTCGAGACTCATGTACGAGAGCATGTCGTTCATCCAGCCCATGTTCCACTTGTAGTTGAATCCCATGCCGCCCATGTAGACGGGCTTCGAGATCAGAGGCCAAGCCGTCGACTCCTCAGCGATCATCAAAGCGTCGGGATGGAACTTGAAGATCGCCTCGTTGAGCTTCTTGATGAAGTCCATGGCTTCCAAGTTGCCCGTGTCTCCGTACTTGTTCGGCTGCCACTCGCCGTCCTTCCTGCCGTAGTTCAGGTAGAGCATGTTGGCGACGGCGTCGATGCGCAGGCCGTCGATATGGTACTCCTCGAACCAGAACATGGCGTTCGAGATGAGGAAGCTCTGCACTTCCGTCCGACCGTAGTCGAAGTTCGTCGTGCCCCACTCCCAGTTCTCGGCACGCTGTTCGTTGTCCGATTCGTAGAGCGTCATGCCGTCGAAGTGGCGAAGCCCCTGCTCGTCCTTGCAGAAGTGGCCGGGCACCCAGTCCATGATGACGGCGATACCGTTCGCATGTGCCGTGTCGACGAAGTAGCGGAAGTCATCCGGCTCGCCATAGCGGCTCGTGACCGCGTAGTACCCCGTCGCCTGATAGCCCCACGATCCGTCGAACGGATGCTCGCAGAGCGGCATGACCTCGATGTGCGTATAGTTCATCTTCTTCGCGTAGCCGATGAGCTGGTCGGCAAGCTCGCGATACGACAGATAGCCGCCTTCAAGCGTGCGCCGCCACGAGCCGAGATGAACCTCGTACGTCAGCATGGGGTTGGAGTACGACGGATGCGTCTTCTTGCGCTCCTGCCATGCGGCATCGTTCCACTGATATTTGCTCAAGTCGTAGAGGCGCGATGCCGTCTTGGGCTTCTTCTCCGCGTAGAAGCCGTAAGGATCGGCCTTCATGATGTGCGGGCCGCCCCACTGCGGCTCGATCGCATACTTGTAGACCTCACCCTCTTCGAGTCCCTCGATGAACGTCACCCAGATCTCACCGTCGCCGATCCTTTCCATCGTGTGCGTGCGCGTGTCCCACGCATTGAAGTCGCCGACGACGCTCACGGACTTCGCATGCGGCGCCCAGACAGCGAAGCGCACGCCGTTTTTGCCGTCTTTCTCCATGAAGTGGGCGCCGAGCATCTCGTAAGCGTGGTAGTTGGTCCCTTGGTGGTATAAGAATAAATCGAACTCACTCAAAGCAGATACGTTCACAATAATTCCTCCCAGCTTAGAAAAACTCTAAGGAGCACGAATAAGGTACTGAATGTGTCGGTCATTCCTTTATCCGTGATTCCTTTCCGTCGCCCTTACTTCAACGCGGGAAGGCTCTCCCACCGTGCGGGCTTGCGGCTTGCCTCGTTCCTTACTTACCTGCGGGCGCCGCCCCCGCGTCTTCGCGCCGGGGGCAGCAAACCGGTCTTCCGTCAGACGATGATCGCGGGCTTCACATGCCAGATGTCGTCCGCGTACTCCTTGATCGTGCGATCCGAAGAAAATACGCCCGAGTTGGCGATGTTGATCGCCGACGACTTGAGCCATGCAGCCTGATCCTCGTACTTGCGATTCATGTTCTTGTGCGCCCTGTCGTACGCGCTGAAATCCTTCAACACGAAGAATTCGTCGTTGCCCTGAATCAGGTAATCGCGCAGCGAGTGGAAGTCACCGTAGGTGCCGTCGACGAGCTGCGAGACGACGAGGCGCACGGCGGGATTCGTGTTGTACTCGTCCCACGCCTTGTAACTTCCCGTCGCGTAGTAATTCAGAACCTCCTCTGCACGAAGGCCGAAGATCTCGCAGTGCTCGCGGCCGACCGCCTGGCTGATCTCAACGTTCGCGCCGTCGAGCGTGCCGAGCGTCAGAGCGCCGTTCATCATGAACTTCATGTTGCCCGTGCCCGAGGCTTCCTTCGAGGCCGTCGAGATCTGCTCGGAGATGTCGGCGGCCGGATAGACGATCTCACCGATGGAAACGCCGAAGTTCTCGATGAAGACGACCTTGAGCATGTCGCTGACCGCCTTGTCGTTGTTGACCTTGTCGGCGACGGCGTTGATCAGGCGGATCGTCTCCTTCGCGATGTAGTAGCCGGGCGCCGCCTTGCCGCCGAAGAATCGCGCCGTCGGCGGGATGCGGAAGCGCTTGTTCGTCTTCAGCTCATGGTAGAGGTACATGATGTGCAGGATGTTCATGATCTGGCGCTTGTACGAATGGATGCGCTTGACCTGGACATCAAAGATCATGTCGGGATCGACGAGGATGCCGCCGTGCGTGTGGATATAGTCGGAAAGATCGACCTTTCTGAGGCGCTTGATCTTCGAAAGTTCCGCCAAGAACGCTTTGTCCGTCACATGATCGTTGAGGTGCGAGAGCTGATCTGGCGCCTTCTGCCATGCGTCGCCGATCGTCTCGTCGATGAGCGCGGTCAGCTCTGGATTCGCACCGATGAGCCAGCGGCGATGCGTGATGCCGTTCGTCTTGTTGTTGAACTTCGTCGGATAATAGCGATGGAAGAACTTCAACGTGTCTTTTTTCAGGATGTCCGTATGGATTGCCGCAACGCCGTTGACGCTGTGACTGCCGACGATGGCGAGCCGCGCCATGTGCACCTGCCCGTCCTCGATGATGGAAAGCTCGTGCACCATCTGCTCGCCGTTCGGGAAGCGCCTGCGCACCTCCTCAAGGTGGCGGCGGTTGATCTCCTCGACGATCATATAGATGCGCGGCAGGAGAGGGCGGAACATGTCGATCGGCCACTTCTCCAAAGCTTCCGGCATGATCGTGTGGTTCGTGTACGCCATCGTCTCGCGCGTAATCTCCCACGCCTCTTCCCAGTCCATCCTCTCTTCATCGACAAGGATGCGCATGAGCTCGGCGACGGCGACCGCCGGATGCGTGTCGTTGATGTGGATGGCGATCTTCTTCGCGAAATCCTTGATATCCATGCCCGCGAGCAGGTAGTGGCGCACGATGCTCTGCACGCCCGCCGACACGAAGAAGTACTCCTGGATGAGGCGCAGGCGGCGGCCTTCGTAGGAGCTGTCGTCGGGGTACAAATACTCCGTGATACTCTCGACGAAGTTGCGGTATTCCTTCTTCGCCTGAATCTGCTCGCGCGTCATTGTTCCATAGTCGGAAAAATCGCGGTTGACTTCGGCGTTCCACAGGCGCAGCGTGTTGACCGTATTGTTGCGGAAGCCGACGATCGGCACGTCGTAGGGAACAGCCATGACCGTCATGTAGTCTTCGTGTACAAGAGAGAGGCTGCCGTCCTCCTCCTCCTTCATGTAGGCATTGCCATTGAACTTGACGTTGACCGCCTTATCTGCCTTGCGATACTCCCACTCGAAGCCGTTGCCGAGCCAATTGTCGGGAATCTCGACCTGGTTACCCTTGATGATCTTCTGCTCGAAGAGTCCGTACTGGTAGCGTATGCTGCAGCCGTGACCGGGAAGCCCCAACGAGGCCATCGAGTCGATGAAGCAGGCCGCGAGACGCCCAAGGCCGCCGTTGCCGAGACCCGCGTCCGGCTCCTCGGGAAACACTTCGTCAAGGTTGACGCCGAGTTCTTCCAAAGCATCGGAGAAAAGCTCCATCTCGCCCAAGTTGACGAGATTCGAGCGCATGAGCCGCCCGAGCAGGAATTCGATCGAAAAATAGTAGATCTGCTTGTCACGGCGCTTCGTGTACGCCTTGTTCGTCTTGACCCAGTTCTCGCTGATGTACTGTTTCACGACGGCAGCAATGGTCGCATAAACCTCATGCGACGTGAGGTCGGCGAAATCGCTGCCCCACAGGATATGCGCCGTAGCCAGAAACCTTTGTTTCAAACCTTCCTTTGCCAGCCCCAGCTCATTCCTCTTGTTTGCCATGAGATCAGTCCTCCTAACTTACATTGGCAGTCACTTGGATCTACACGCCTTTCACAAAACGAGTCCTCGCGCAGTGAAATTTCCCCGAGTGCTTCGCGCACCAAGATGCGACCGAAATGCAGACTGCTTTCTTGCTTTTCCTGCTTCATGATTCCATTGACGAAAAGCCGCCCCGTGCGCCCCGCCTTTTCCAACAGGCAAGCGCCCAGGAGCGGCTTCCTTGCGGGTGCGCTGCCGGCGCGCCCTTCCTCAGACTACGGCATTCTTGCTGACGATCAGCGGGTAGTTCGGCGCCCCCTTGAGCCAGCGACCCTTCGTGATCACGACGTTCTTGTCGCAGATCACATTTTCGACGAGCGCATCGTCCTCAAGGTCGCACTTCTCCATGATGATGGAATTTCGGATCTTGACGCCCTTGCCCACCGTCACGCCGCGGAACAGGATGCTGTTCTCGACCTCGCCGTAGACGACGCAGCCGTTCGCGACGAGCGAGTTCTGGACGTGTGAGGACTCCTTGTACTGCACGGGCACGCCGTCCTTCGACTTCGTGAAGATGAAGCCGTTCTGCATGAAGAGCTCTTCCCAGTTCGCAGGTTCGAGCGCCTCCATGTTGGCGCGGTAGTACGAGGCGGTCGAGGCGACACACGCCGTATAGCCCTCGTGCATACAGCCGTACATTGTGTAGCGATCGGCGCGGCGGATGATGCCGTCGAGCACGAGATCCGTGCCGCCGTGCTCGTACGTCGAGCGCACCATATCGACGAAGATGCGCTTCTCCATGAGCAGCGCTCCGTTCGACACCTTCGACCCCTGATAGACGACGGGCTTCATGGCGATGTCCTCAATGAGGCCGTTTTCCGCCGTCTCAATGACGATGCTCTCGCCCGGCACTTCCTCCCTCACGATGTTGTAGACCATCGTGATGTCCGCGTTCGTGTTCTGATGGAAACGCAGCACGGGCGCGAAGTTCATGTTGTAGATGTAGCTCGCGTTTGCGAGAAGCACATACTTCTGTGCGCTGTGCTCGACGAAGTCGATGTTCTGGTAAAAGGTCTTGAGGTCGCCGGGGCGCGTGTCCTTGTCGCCCTTTGCGGGCGGCAGATAGAACATGCCCTCGTGACGCCTCGCAAGATCCCAGTCCTTGCCCGAGCGCAGGTGATCCATGACGGAACGAGACTGCTCAGGCAGCACGATGCCGACATGACTGATACCGGAGTTGACCATGCTCGAAAGCGCGAAGTCAATGACGCGGTAGCGTCCCGCAAACGGCATGGAGCCGATGGGCCGGCTCTCGGTCAGCTCCTTGATGCGCCCGCTGTCTTCCTGCAGGTTGATGAGTCCCATGACCGTGTTCACAATGTTTCACTCCGTTCCTCGAAATCTTGCTGCAAGGTTTCAACCGGCCTGCTTGCTGCCCGCTTCCGCCGTGATAACCTCATTCTCGGGAATGACGGCGATCGCGCCTTCCTCGCCCTCGACCTTCGCGCCGGCTGCAATCGTCGCCCCCTGCGCGAGGATTGCATGATCGACGACGGCGCCTTCCTCTATCTTCGCGAACGGCATGATGACCGAATTCGTGACGCGTGCGCCCTTGCCGATGCGAACGCCCTGGAAGATCACGGAGTTCTTCACCTGGCCAAAGACCATCGAGCCTTCGCTCACCATCGAGCGGCTCACATGCGCCTCGCGGCCGACGTAGTGCGGCGGCAGCGAGGGATTGGACGAATAGATGCGCCAGTTGCCGTCGAGGGCGAAGGGCGGCTCATCCTGCAAAAGATCCATGTTCGCCTGCCACAGGCTCTCGATCGTGCCGACGTCCTTCCAATAGCCGTCGAAGGCGTAGGTGAAGAGACGCGCTTTGTCGGCGAGCATCTTCGGGATGATGTTCTTGCCGAAGTCGTGGCTCGACATGGTGTCCTTCGCATCCTCTTCCAGGTACTGCTGCAGGAACTTGCGGTTGAAGATGTAAATGCCCATCGAGGCGAGGTTCGACTTCGGCTCGGACGGCTTCTCCTCGAACTCAAGGATGCGCCCATCCTTGTCGGCGTTCATGATGCCGAAGCGCGACGCCTCTTCCCACGGCACCTCGATGACGCCGATCGTCGCCTCCGCCTTGTGCCCCTTGTGCGCCTCAAGCATCCACGAGTAATCCATCGTGTAGATATGGTCGCCCGAAAGAATCAGCACATATTCGGGATCGACGATGTCGATGAAGTTGATGTTCTGATAGATGGCGTCCGCCGTGCCCTGATACCAGTCGGCGCCCTTCTCGCGCGCATAGGGCGGCAGAATGAAGACGCCGCCGTCCTTCTTGTCGAGATCCCACGCGCTTCCCGTCCCGAGATAGTTGTGAAGCTCCAGCGGACGATATTGCGTGAGGACGCCGACCTTGTCGATGCCGGAATTGGCGCAGTTGCTCAAGGGAAAATCAATGATGCGGTACTTGCCGCCAAACGGTACGGCGGGCTTTGCGATCTTCTTCGTCAAGGCGCCCAGGCGGCTTCCCTGTCCGCCCGCCAAGATCATGGCCAGATACTCTGTTTTTCTCATAAGAATCCCTCCTCGGGGCGCACTTCGCCGCGCCCATATTTCACCTTGCTAACCATCGCGCTTTTCCGCCCATGCGGAGGAAACGAATGTCTTGCTCTTTCGCATTTTCTTACGTTTTTATATCTATTCCACAAAACACGAAGATTTCCTGCTGTAATAGCCGTGGAAAATGTTTTTTTCTCGATTTTTCAAACTCTTGTCCACGGAACGCAGCACATAAAAAAGGGCGGCCGCACGCCGCCCGTCAAAGGAAAAGCATGGCGATCGCCCCGATGAAGAGCGCTATGCCGATGCCGCGCAAGAAGCCCGATGTCGCCTTGCCGAAGCTCCCGAGGTACTTTTCCGCAAGCGGCTGCAGGAAGAAGAGCAGTATGGAAACCGCAGCGATGAGAAGCGGCACATCATGCGTGTAGAGTGCGTAGCCAAGTCCGAGGATGACGAGCGCGAGGTTGCGCTTCGTGTTTCGTCCGCGCGTCTTTTCCTGCGCCTTCGCCTCCGGCGGCGGCTTCGGGATTCTCCGATAATGATACGATTCGCTCATGTCGTCCTCCTACAGGCGCGAAGCGCTCGCACAAATCCCGGAGAGCTTCGCGTAGAGGTTCTTGCCCGGGCAGAGCGTCGAGTTGAAATCACGATGTCCGAAGACCGTACCCGCGCCGGGCTTTAGCTTGTAGCGATGCGAAAGTTCCGCGATGAGGCGCATGGCGGAATCGAGCTGCACGGTCGTCGGCTCCGCCTGCTCGAAGTTGCCGACAAGGTTGATGCCGATCGACGTCGCGTTGTGATGCCAGCAATGCGCGCCAACGGCGTCGAGCGGACGCCCGCGCTCAATGATGCCATTCTTGTGCACGACGAAGTGATAGCCGATGCCCGACCAACCGTTCTGCAGATGCCACTGGTGAATCGTCGCTGCCGACACATCTCGATCCGTGTCGCCGATATGGTGCAGGATGATGCTGTCCGTGAAGCTTCGCTTATCAAGCTCCAAGAACGTCAGATTCGTCTCCACGACATGCACGCCGTTCGAAATGGCTGCCTTCGCTTCCTCGGGCACAAGGAGACTCGGCGCGACATAGGCGCCCGCGGCAAGAAGGACGGCGCTCTTGAGGAAATTTCTGCGATTCATATAGGAGATACCCGCTTTCTGTTTCTGGTTCACTCTTGGTTCATTTTGGGTTCATGCTGATTCCGTGAGCACGCGCGTCGAAAAGCTGCCCGCCCCGCCCAAGTGAAGTTCCTTTTCGTGCTGCTCTCGAAGCGTCGAGCGATGCCCGACGCTCACGATGCCCATCTCGGGCAGCTCGTGCGCGAGCATTTCATACAGTTCCTTCTCGCGCGCCTCGTCGAGCGCACTCGTCGCCTCGTCGAGGAACACCCACGCCGGGCGCACGAGCAGGATGCGTGCAAAGGCGATGCGCTGCTGCTCGCCAAGCGAAAGGATGTGACTCCAATCGGCAGCCTCGTCGAGACGCGGGAGAAAGGCTTCCATGCCGACGAGCCGCAGCGCACGTTCCATCTCCTCGCGCGGGCCTTGCGCCGTCAAAGGATACGCTACGGCGCGCGCCAGCGTGCCGAGCGGCAGATAGGGGCGCTGCGAGAGGAAGAGCCGCTTTTCATTCGCTGGGAACGCTGCGCGGCCACGCGCGAACGGCCAAAGCCCTGCAAGAGCGCGAAGAAGCGTCGACTTGCCCGCGCCCGACGCGCCCGTGACGAGAAGCGCTTCGCCCGGCGCGAGCGAAAATGAGCAGCCTTGCAAAAGCTCCGTGCCGTCGGGCAGGGAGACGCAAAGTCCCTCCACGTCAAGACCGCCTGAAGACGTCGAAAGCGTGACAGCGCTCTCCTTGGCATCGACCTCTTCCATGTGCGCCGTGAAGCCGCTCAGTCGACGCACGACAGCCGCATACTCGGCAATCGATCCGTATGCCTCGACGAAGTAGGAAAGCGCGTCCTGCACCTTGCCAAAGGCCGAGATCGTCTGCATGAGTCCGCCCAAGGCCATCTCCCCGCCGAAGTAGCGCGGCGCCGCCATGACGAGCGGCACGATGATCGCGAGCTGCGCGTAGCCGTTGATGTAGAAGTTCAGGATCTTCGTCTGACGCATGAGTTCGCGGAAGTTGCCGATGACACGCGCGAAGCGCTCGGAAAAGCCGCGCACCTCCTGCGTTTCACCGCCGTAGAAGGCGACGCTCTCGCTGTTTTCGCGCACGCGCATCATGCTGAAGCGAAAGTCCGCCTCGAAGCGCTGCTTCTCGAAGTTCAGCCCGATGAGCTTTCTGCCGACGCGGTGCGCGCCGACCGTGCCCAAGACGGAGTAGATGAGCGAGAACCACAGCATGTAGCCGTAGATGTGAAACTCCCAGCTGCCGACAGGAACGGTCAAAACGCCTGACAGATTCCACAAGACGACGGCAAACGCCGCGAGCGTCGTCAGCTGCTTCAAGAAGCCTACGGAGAGCGTGAGCGTCAGCTCGACGAACTGCCCGATGTCCTCCGATATTCGCTGGTCGGGATTGTCCGTGCCCTCGGCAAGCGTTTCGAGCTTGTAATAGGCGCGATTCTCCATCCAGCGTGCGAGGTAGCGATCCGTGAGCCATGTGCGCCACTTGATCTGCAGCATCTGCCGCAGATAGATGGCGTAGACGGCGACGGCGATATGCACGAAGGCGAGAAACGCGAACTTGCCGACGAGCGGCCAGAAAAGCTCGTACTCGTAAGCCTGCAGCGCGTTGTAGAACTCGTTGTACCAATCGTTGATCAGGACGAGCATGCCGACCGCAACGAAATTCAGCGCGATGACGACGGCGAGAAGCCCTCGCGCCTTCCACTTCTCCTCGGAAAACCAATAGCCGCGAACAATCGCGCGGCATATACGCCAGACGCTCTTCTTCTCCACAAACTCTCCCCTATCTCTTCTTTGCTACGACCTTCCATTGATAAGCGTGAAGCTCCTCCGGATCGACGCCCGTTGCCAAAAGGGCGGCAAGCTGCGCGATAAATGCCTGATCGTGCTCCGTTTCCTCCCTTGACTCAAACACCTTCTGCGGCTCCAAGCCTGCCGCCTCCAAAAGCGCAAGGAGCTCCGTGCGCGTGAAAAAGCGCAGGTGCGTGCGGTCGAGAATGCCCGCTTCCTCATACTTCCAGCGCCCCGCAAGCATCATGCGGAATACGGAGAAATGCATGACGTTCGGCGTGCTGACGAGGACGCAGCCGCCCGGCTTCAGGAGAAGCGCGAGATTCGTCATCGCTCGCTGCGGCTCACGCAAATGCTCGATGACATCGCCCAAGATGATGTAATCGAACTTTTCATGCCACTCAGGCCGATCGAGCGTCTCCACATCGAGCGCCTCGACAACGGAGAAATGGCGGGCGAACGCTGCCGCCTGCTCGTCAAATTCGATGCCGTACGTCTTCGCCCCAAGATTCGCATTACGCACGGTGAGAAGCGTCACGCCACAGGCACAGCCAACCTCAAGTACGCTAAGCGAAGGCTTCTGCAGATCCATCATCTGCAGAAGATCCAGCCGCGGATTGAAGGAGTACGGATATTTCAAGCCGTGCTTGCGCGTAAAATTCTCATCATCTTCCTGATCATAGGATAGCCGCAGCTCATTTCGATGGACGAACGCTCCGTGCGCGACAATGCACGGCCGCTCTATCTGCCAGAAGCGCAGGCAAATGTCAAGCATGAGGAACGGCGTCGTATGAAACTCCTCTGAAAAGCCGCCCATATCGAGCAACACCTGACGCTGCGCGAGGACGCAGAACTCCAAAACGGCCGAAACAAACGAAACGTCCAGATTCGCGGACAACTCTTCAGCAAAGAGCCCCATCCCCTCGGCATCTTGATAGGGGAGACGCTGGTCTTTGAACAACTCCTGCGCCTTGTCCACACCCACGGGAGCCTGCAGCATCGGCACGACGAGCGAAACTCCGCCACTGCCGTCTGCGGCCCGTTTCATGGAGCGGAGCGCTGCCGGCACAAGGACGTAGGGCGCTGCTGAAAACAAAATTTCCCGTCCGCTCGCATATTGAAGCGCCGCGTTGCAAGAAGCCGCTATACCTGCTCCCCTGCCGTCGAAGAGCACCGCAGAAGGATCTTGATCCAAAAAAGTCACGGCCTCCGCATTCTCGCCGCAGTAGACAAGGATGCGCTCGTATTCCTCTCCCGAATAATTTTCTTGCAGGTATGCCCGCACCATGCGCGCTTCCTGCACATCCCCCGTCAAAAGCATAACGATCGTCAGCATGCGCTTCCACCTTTCCGCGCGAATCTTTCTCACGTCCACACTGTTTCAGTATAACGGCTTTCATCGCTTCACGCAAGGACTTCCTTATGTTACAATGGAGGAAAGTTTTGTCTGCTGCTCCTCCCTCCCCGAAAGGAAAAACCTATGCCATCATACAAATACATCCTGCTCGCTCTCATCTTCCTATCCCTCGTGCTGCTCTACCGCTGGCTTCCCAACCGAAAGATCTGGGCACTCTTCTCCCTCACGCTCCTCTTCGCAGGAGCAGCGGCGTTCTGGAGCTTCCCGCCGCCGCCCGCGTCCAAGATGACGGAAGAAGAACGCAGCGAGATTCATCAGCAGCAGGAAATCTTCACCGCCTGGTACGACGAGCACAAGAAGAACATCACACAGCTCGACTACAACTGGCAGCAGTACCACAACATCCTTGAGAGCTTCAAAGAAGGCGCGATCGACATCCAGACGGCCTACGTGCGTCTCACGCAGCTCGCCGAAGACGCCAAGCACACGCGTGACGCCGTCGACGCGCACATCCCGCCGCTCGCGCTCAGCGGCATCAACTACGACCTCTGCGCCGCCGTGCGGCAGAAGACGCTCGCCTACGCCGAAGCGCAGCAGCAGGTGATCAGCCGCACGAAGAACGCCGCCGACCCCGCGCAGCTCCTCACGCGCGACGTCGCCGAGCAGAGCCGCATCCTGGAGGACACGATGATCCGCGAATCGCCGCCCGGCCTCTTCCTCGCCGAAGAAATCAGCGCACTGCGCGAAAATCTCACGATTCCGCCGGAAAAGGACGAATGACGAATCGTGCTGCACCGTCCATAAGCGAAGCCTTTTTGGAGCGAGCGTCAAAAAGCCCGCCCATTCCCCCTTCGACCAAGATTCTCGTTCAAGCGAAGCGCGTTTGAATCTTGGTCGTTCTTTAGGGGAATGGGCGGGCTTTAGCTCGCGGAAATATTGCCTTCGCATTGGGCGGTGCAGCACGCGTGCCTCTTATGTTGGTTCTTGGCTCTACGATTCAGCCATTTCTCGCCGCTGCGACGCGTGCGCGGTACAGACTGCGCAGCCTATGCCAGAGCATCGGCACGACGAGCATCGGCACGCCCATGTAGAAGGCCTGCCGCAGGTCGGGCGTGAAGGCGAGCACGACGAGGCAGAAGACCTGCGCCCAGATGCCGAAGAGCGTCACATAAGGAAAGAACGGCGTCTTGTAGCGCAGGGTATGCTCCAGCCCCTCGGCGATGAGGCGGCGGCGGAAGCGATACTGACTCCAGCAGATCGAAATCCACGCGATCGCCCCCGTGCAGCCCGATACAGCGAGAAGATACGTATAGACCGCCGAATCGGGATTGAACGTGTAGAGCAGGATGACGAGCCAGCACGCCGAAACCGACATGAGAATGGAATTGCGCGGCACGCCCTTGCTGTTGATCTGGGCGAGAAATGCCGGCGCCATGTCCATGCGAGCGAGCGAATAGAGCGCCCGCGCACTCGAATAAAGACCCGAGTTCGAGCACGACACGGCGGCCGTCAGAACGACGAAGGCGAGCGCGGCCGCCAAGGAGTCGAGGCCGTGCGCGGCGAGCGCCGCCGCAAAGACGCTTTCGGAGATGCTCGCCTCTTCCCACGGCAGAATGGAGATCAGAAGGGAGATCGGGACGATGTAGAGCGCGATGATGCGCCACGTCACGTTGCGCACGGCGATGGGGATGCTCTTCTCCGGCTCTTTGCACTCGCCCGCCGCAAGGCCGATGATCTCCGTGCCTTGGAAATTCACGAGGATGATGACCATCGTCAGGACGATCGCCCACCAGCCGTTCGGCGTGAAGCCGCCGCTCGAAAGGAGGATGCGCGTGCCGATGAATCCCTCTCCGCCGAAAAGCCCGAGACAGATGAGCGCCGCCACGACGCTGAAAGCAACCAAGGCCAGGATCTTCACAAGGGACAGCCAGAACTCGCTCTCGCCGAACTTGTCGACGCGAAAGAGGTTCAGCACGGTCACGACGAGGCCGAAGAACACGGCCCACCACAGCTGGCTGACTTCGGGCACAAAATTGTTCATGATGATGCCCGCGGCGATCATCTCGGACGGCACATACGCCATCCAGTTGAGCCAGTACGCCCAGCCCACGCCGCACGCCCACGTCGAAGAGATGTTCTCGCGCGCATAGGCGACAAAAGAACCCGAAACAGGCTTGGCGACCGCCAGCTCCGCCAAGGAGAGCATGACGCAGAGCACGATGACTCCGCCCAAAAGATACGCCAGGATCGCCGCCGGCCCTGCCTTTTCCAGCACATACCCCGTGCCGAGAAAATAGCCGCTGCCAATGACCCCGCCGAGCGAAATCATCTGCACATGCCTGTTCTTCAACCCTCTGTTCATCTGCGTCCCATTCATGGCCTTGATAACACAACCTTCCGTATGATGAAGTTAAAACCCCCTAGAGAAACTCTCTGCACGAATACAGCTTAAGGACAATACTACACCAAACGCAGGGAAATGCCAAGCGAATATTTCTGAGAAATCGCAGGATTTTTTGACATCCCGATCCCCCTCGTCTTTCACCGGGAGATGTGTTACTATATATAGTATATAGTAGACAAGCGTCCGCAACGAACATTGCGGAATTGAATCATAAGGAAGAGCAGAAAGCACATGGAAAATTTCACGACGATCGAAACGGGCGGCACAGCCGAATATGAGATTCAGCGATCGCGCTTCATCGCCGAAGCCGCTCACGCGGCGACGGAAGAGGAAGCGCGCGCCTTCCTGCTTTCCTGCAAGAAGAAGTATTACGACGCACGCCACAACCCAAGCGCCTGGGTGCTCGGCGCAGGCGGCGAAAAGCAGAAGTCGAACGACGACGGCGAGCCGGGCGGAACCTCGGGCAATCCCATCTTAGAAGCGATCAAGAAGCGCGGCCTCGTCGATACCGTCGTCGTCGTCACACGCTACTTCGGCGGCATCAAGCTCGGTGCGGGCGGCCTCATCCGCGCCTACGGCCACGCCGCACACCTCGCGCTCGAAGCCTCCTCCCTCGTGCGCTCTATGCAGCTTGCGCGTCTCGCCGTGACAGTCGACTACACGCTTCTCGCACTCGTCGAAAACTTCGTGCGGCAGGAGAATCTTCGCACGGAGGATGCGATTTACGAGGAAAAGGTCACCTTGCTGCTGCTGTTGGAAGAGCATCAGCTCGCTCCCGTTCAGGCGACTCTGACAGACCTCACTGCGGGCAGAGCCATCTTTGAGGAGCGCGGCACGGTTTGGGGCAAGGCGACGGTCTAAAAAACGCAAAACCTGCCGGAAAGCAGGGCAAAGCCACTATATTCAACTTGCATGAAAACAGTAAAGTATGCTATACTGTGACTGGCGAATGTACCTAGTATCATAACCGATACGCGAAAATCCCCCAAGATTGCAGCTTGGGGGATTTTCTATTCCCTTATTGCAGGTGGGCTTACTCCCTAGGCTCGTCGCCGTCGTTCTCCCTCTCATCGAGCCATTTGCTAATGTGATTGGCAATTACACCAGCCAAGATGGAGAGAATAAATGTACCTAACATCACCGATACCCTCCTTCCCGTGCCAGTCTGGAGGCGGCAACGCATAAAGTATAGCATAGTTCGGAGCAACATTCCACAAACTTTGCCGACCACGGGATTCAGACAGAATAAGAGCCGCCCGCGCAGACAACGCGGGCAGCTCTTATTCCGGAAACTCCCTTCTTCACACTCTCGGCTCGCGCAAAATCGGCTCGACCACCTGCGGAAATCTCGCACGCAGGTAGTTGCTGATCGTCTCGCCGATGAAGCGCTTCGCCGCGCTGTCGGGATGCAGGCCGTCAGTTGTGTAAATATCCTCAAGCTGCCCTCGCTCATCGGAGAGAACCGTCGTGATGTCGACGCAGTAGGGCTGCGACAAGATCCAGCGGTTGAGCGCCGCCTGCTCGTCGCTCCAGTTGGCGGGCGGATTCTGCGCATACTGCAGCTTCGCGATCTTCGCGGGATTGAGCGAAGTGACCGTAGAGAAGACGGGCGTGATGCCGTGCGCCGTGCACTTGTCGCGGATGCGTGCGAGCACGATGATGATATCCGTCGCCCTGCCGCCCACGCGATAGTTGTTCACGCCGCCCATGATGACGAGAATCTTCGGGCGGAACGGCAGCACGTCGCGCTCGAAACGCGCTTCCATCGCCTCGACGGTATCGCCCGAGTAGCCGAGGTTCTTGATGGGAAATGCCGCGTACGTTTCCCAATCGTAGATTGCGCGGTCGGGGCCGTAGACGATGGCGCCGCCGCCGTGCGTGATGCTGTCGCCGAGCGCGGCGACGGTGACGGGAGACTTGACCTCGAACGGCACGTTCTCCGACCAGCCGCTGATGGGCTGGCGTGCAGCGTCAAGGGCACGCACCTTCCAGTAGTAATTGCCGGGCGTCGCAAAACCGTAGGTATCGTAACAAGTGAGATCGGTCGCGTAAAGCATGTGCAGGAGCGCGGGCTCCGTCCTGCCTCGCTTCCAGACGGAGACCTCGTACTCAGCAGCCCCCTGCACAGGAATCCACGAGTACGTCGGATAGAGCGGCACATAGTCCATCTTCTGGAACTCGCTCGTCGGATGCGGCGCCGCCGGATCCTTCTCGGCCAGCTCGACGGCGGCAGGCGGCGTGAAAGCCGAGCGTGCATTGCCGTCGTAATCGAGCGCACGCACGCGCCAATAGTGGTTCGCATCGAGCCAGCCGCGTCCTGCGAGCGCGATTTCCACGCCGTTGTTGAACACATGCGTGTCGCGGTAGACAGCCTTCGCCTTCTCTCCCGCGCCTTCTTCGATGACGAACTCGTAGCGCACGGCGTCGGCGACGGGCTGCCACAAGAAGCGCAGCTTCTTCGGCAGCCTGCGCACCGTTTCCTTCCCCTCGGGATTCACGGACATCGGCGGCCTCGTGCCTGCCGCCGCCCTCTCGTCCATCTGTTCATTCCTTGCATTCGCATCCTCCTCCATGGGAGCGCCCGCCTCCTTCTGCGCCGCATCACGTTCCAGCACGATTGTACGGTCCTTCGTCGCGGCATACGCCGTCATGTGCACTTCGCCCAAGGTCGCTGCAGCCTCCGCGCGCTCCGCTCCCTGCGGCGAAAGTGCCGCCGCCGCAAGGCACAAAGCCAGGGCGGCGGCACTTTTTTTCCAATAGCAATGATAGTTTTTCTGCAAGTTCAACCCTTCTCCTCCGGATCGAGCGGCATCGGCCGAAGCTCGCGCGACTCGTCGTATTGCATATTCGTGATGATGCGGCCAAGACGCGTGCCCGACAAGAGGTTCCATGTCCATTTCAAGAGCACCGTCGTGTTCGTATGTGCGCCCGCGAGACGCAGGAGGTGGACGAACATCCAGACGACCCAAGCGATGAAGCCCTTCATCTTCGTGCCGTTCATATTGACGACGGCCTCCGTCCTGCCGATCGTCGCCATCGCGCCCTGATCCTTGTAGTGGAACGTTTCCAAATTCTCATCGCCCGCGATCAAGCGCTTGATATTGCGCGCAGCGACGGCGCCGCCCTGCGTCGCGACGGGCGCGACCGTCGCCAGCGGACGCTCCGTGCCGTGGCAGAAGGAGGCACAGTCGCCGATGGCGAAGATGTCACGCTCGCCCTCGACCTGCAGTTTCTCGTTGACGATGACGCGTCCTGCGCGGTCGCACGCGAAACCGAGCTTACTGATGATCGGCACCGCCTTGACGCCCGCCGCCCAAATGACCGTATTCGTCGGAATGACCCGACCATCCTTCAAGATCAGGCTGTTCTTGTCGCAGCCTGCGACCTGCGTGTTGAGCATGACGTCGATGCCTTTCTTCTCCAAGACGCGCACCGTTTCCTGCTGCAGATCAGGCGGCATCATGGGCAGAAGCCCGCCCGTCGCCTCGACGAGCTTGACGCTGATCTCATCGGGCGAAAGATTGTGATACTCGTCCTTCATGATGAGGTTGATGACCTCGGCCAGAGAGCCTGCGAGCTCAACGCCCGTCGGGCCGCCGCCGACGACGACGAAGCTCAGCATGCGGCGGCGCTCCTCCTCGTTATGCTCGATCTTGTTGGCGCGCTCGAACATGTGGATGACATGATTGCGGATGTGCAGCGCCTCCTGCAAGGTCTTCATCGGGAAGGAATGCTCCTCGACGCTCTCCATGCCAAAGAAATTCGTCGTCGCGCCCGCCGCGAGAACCAGATAATCGTAGGGAATCTCGCCGTGATTCGTGATGACGACCTTGCGCTCCTTGTCGAGACCGCGAAGCTTCGCCATGAAGAGATCAACATTTTTGTTATGGCGGAAGAAGGAGCGGATCGGATAGGCGATCTCATCGGTTGAAAGAAGTGACGTCGCGAGCTGATAGAGCAGCGGCTGAAAAAGATGGAAGTTGCGGCGGTCGACGATCGTGATGTCAAGGCTCTTATCCTTTGCCAGTTCGCGTACGACCTTGACTCCGCCGAAGCCTGCGCCAACGACGACGATACGTGTTTTCTTGCTCATGTTCTTTCTCCCTTCCTGGGTGCGGGAAACTCCCCGACTTGGCAGCGGCGCGAAAGTGCCTCGGCTTCTTCGACAGCCGTCATTCGTTTCGCGCCAGAAAAACTTATCAACATATAAATTTTATATATAGAAAAAGCGGCGCGGAGACTCATGCCGTCCGCGCCGCTTTCGTTCCCTTATGACTGTTCGTCTTATCTCTCATATTCTGCATCCTTGCCGTGCCCCTTCCCCATACGCCAGTCCGCTCGAACTGCGCGATCACCATTTCGGCAAGACTTCGAGCCAATAGCCGTCGGGATCGCTGATGAAGTAGATGCCCATCGCCGCATTCTCGTAGCAGATACAGCCCATCTCCTCGTGCAGCTTGTGCGCCGCCGCAAAGTCGTCGACGCCGAAGGCGAGGTGGAACTCATTGTCGCCGAGATTGTACGGCGTCTCGCGATCCTTGAGCCATGTCAACTCAAGCTCGTGCGGCGTCGAGCCGCCGTCGCCCAGGTAGACGAGCGTGAAATCGGGCATCTCCATGCGGCTCACTTCCTTGAGACCGAGCGCCTTCTCATAGAAGGCGAGCGAACGCGCGAGATCGCGCACGTTGATGTTGTTATGCAAAAACTTGAATTTCATAAACTTCCCTCACTTCTCCATATCGAAGAATGTAAAATTCTTGCAGTAGTCCATGACGAGGAACTTTTCCTTGTCCTTTCCCGCACCGTTCAAGTCGGCGCAGAAGCGCATGCCCCTGCCGAGCATTTGACTGAACTTGCTCAGCGAATGCACCTTGCGGAAGAAGACGAGATTCTCGACGGAAGGAATGTCAAAGCCCGTGTCCAAGACGTCGACGGAAACAGCGATCGTCAGCTGCTCATCGGACAGCGAAAAAGCCTGCACCGCCTCGGCAAGATCGGGCGTACGGGCATCGAGCGCACGGATGAAGTCTGCACCGTACTCGGGATGGAGCCGCTGGAAAATGAAGGCGATCGCCTTCGCCTGCAGACTGTTCTTCGCAAAGATGATCGTCTTGCCGAGCTTGCCGTCCGGCGTTTTGAGACCATGCTGCAAAAGGTTTTCGAGCATCGCCTGGATCGTTTCCTCGCTGAAGAGCCAGTTGTTCACGGCCGGCACGTCGAAATCCTTGCTCGCGATCGCGCCCGTATCGGAATACTCCATCTCCGCGATCGTTCGCTGCTCCTCCGTGAGATCGGCATAGAGAAGGCGTGGTTCCATGACGCCCTCGGGCGCTTCGTCGCGCAGCGTGAAGTCGACGAGCCATCCATCGCGCAGCGCCTCTGCCAGACTGTAGGCAAAGGTCGGCTTGCCCGGTGCAAGATCGTAGAAGCGGTAGACCTCCGCTTCACCCGGAGCTGTCGGTGGAAGCGACGAGAAACCCAAGAGGATCGCATCGAAGTAGTTGAGGATGACAAGATGGTCATCGTAGATGCTCGGGTGCGACTCGTCAATGATGACGAGATCGAAGTGCGCCGGATCGTAGAGACGCGCCCCCGTTTCTGTCCGACTCTCGTTCACGGCGTCCATCATGATGGTCGCCGTCGCGAAAACGATGTCTGCCTGCGCCTCTTCGCGCACATCGCCGAGAAGGTCGACGAGCTTCGCGTCGGGCAGCAGCATGCGAAATTGCTCGTAAGCCTGATGCACAAGTTCCTCGCGATCAGCAAGGTAGAGCACCTTGCTGACGGCTTTCTGGTGGAGCAATGCCTCAATGGCGCCCGCCGCCATGCGCGTCTTCCCTGTGCCCGGCGGCGTGGAAACGAGAAGCCGGCGCACGCCCCGATGCACATCCTCGCATATACGCCAGACGGCTTCCTGCTGATACGGGCGGTTCACAATGTCCCCGGCAAGATCCGGATGTCCGTCCGGATCGTAAAGGCGGCGGAAGCGCAGGCGCCGCTCCAAACCGGCGCGCGAAAAGCATCCATGAATCGGACGCAATGTGCCGCTCGCCTCATCCAGATAGCAGTATCCTCCCTCGCGCAGAAGAAAAATATAGGGACGTTCGCCGTACTTCTGTTCCACGAGCGTCGCCCATTCCTTCGCTTGAGCGACGCCGTCTTCTGCGGAATGCTCCGCCGCCTTGACCGCCATGACGGCCAGCGGTTTCTTCTCGGCGTCGGTGAAGAGGATGTCGATGGTCGGCGTCTTTTTTCCCGCGCCCTCGATCTGCGCGTTCATGAAGAAGTCCTCGCCCAGAGTCCATCCCGCCTGCGCACTGTCCACCAAGATGTAGCGGCCGCGCGTCTCAGCAAGGAGGTCGGCAGGCACCTCGACGACGCTGCCGTTCCTATTTTTTTCCCGCAGGGCGGCAAACTTCTCCGAAGCCTCGCGGTTCTTCTTGCGCCGCGGCAAAAGGGCGCCGCCTTCGAACGGCTCCTTGTAGAGCTCCAAAAGTTTCAGAGGATTCGCATTGTGTTCCTTGCCGCCCGTCGGCAAAAGGCTCTCATCGAAAGGAGTCGGCGAAAAACCTTCCTCGTAGCACGCCGCCAACCATGAAAGGGCTGCGTGCAGTCCGCGCAGTGCGAGCAAGGCCTCCTCGCGTGAGACGTCCATGCCGCGATAAGCGACGACATTGCCGAGATGCAGGATGTAATGCACGAGAGAATTCATTCCAGCCGGACGGAGTTTCTTGAGCGTCGGCTCATGAATGAGGCGAGCGATCGCCTCGCGATACGGCAGCGCGAGTCCCGCATCGTGCGTAAACATCCAGCGCACCGCCAGCTTGACTGCACGCTCCGCCAAGATCGCACACTCCGGATATGACGTGCCGAAGCGCCGCTCCGCCTCCATCGCCGTCTTCGCGATCGCCTTGTAATCCTTTCGCGCCATCAAGAAATCAAAATTTGATGCCATGTCCTCACCGTTCTTTCCCTGATCGGGCTGCTTCGCAACCTTCTCCTGCGCCAGCCCCGGCTTCCCTTACGAGAATCTCAATTCACGCGGACGCCCTTTCCATCCCTGCGGCGCCCGCTCATATATCTTATGCCGTCGGTCTTGCGCGACTGCGTGAGATCGACGATCTCGTCATGCTCCTTCTGCAGCTCTCGCCCAAGGCGGCAGAGGACGCGCGTGATGCGCACGCCCTCCGTTTCCTCGACGAAGAACTGTGCATCGCCGAACGCCGCCTTCTGTCCGATGCGCGGCGGATTGTCGACATGCGCCGAAAGCCAGCCGCCCACGCTGTCGATCTCCTCCTCGTCGATCGCGACCTCCAGGATGTCCTCAAGTTCCTCCAAGAGCATCTTGGCGTCGACAGAGTAAAGACACGCGCCCTTCTTTTCCACCAGCGGGCGATCCGTATCGAACTCGTCCTGAATATCTCCGACGATTTCCTCGATGACGTCCTCGATCGTGACCATGCCCGCCGTGCCGCCGTACTCATCGACGACGATGGCAAGCTGCGAGCGCTCCTGCTGCATCGTCTGCAAAAGGCGGCTGACGGCCATGGCCTCGGGCACGACGAGCGCATGACGAGCGAGCTTCCGAAGATCGGGCTCTTCTTTCTTGTAAAGCGTTTGTAAAAAGTCCTTGATATGCAGGAAACCGATGATGTTGTCCTTGCCCCCGTCGCAGATCGGATAGCGCGTGAGCCTCTCCTCCATCGCCATCTCAATGCTCTCTTCCAAGGAATCCTCAAGGTCGAGGCAGACCATGTCCGTGCGCGGAATCATGATCTCGCGCACGGAGAGATCGGCGAAGTCAAAGACGTTGTCGACGAATTCCAATTCCGTCTTATCGATGAAGCCTTGGCGATGACTCTCCTCCATGAGGACGCGGATCTCCTCTTCCGTATGCGCCACATCCTCCTCCTTCGTCACGACGGAGAAGCCCATGCGTTCCTCCGCCCAGTTCGCGACGTGATTCAGCAGCCAGACGAAAGGATACATGATGCGCTGGAAGACGAGGAGCGGCAAGGCGACCGTGAGCGCGACACTCTCGACCTTGCGGATCGCGACGTTCTTCGGAATCAGCTCGCCGCCCACGATGTGCAGCGAGGTGATGAGGAAAAACGCGATGGCGAAGGAGACGGTTTCAACCGCGCTCTCGGGCACGCCGAACCACGAAAATGCCGGATGCAGCAAGGAAGCGACGACAGGCTCGCCGAGCCAGCCCAAGCCCAGGGAAACGATGGTGATGCCAAGCTGCGTGACGGAAAGCGCCACGTCAAGGCGATCGGCCAGCTTCTTCGCATACGATGCGCGGCGGTTGCCCTCGGCGATGAGCACGTCGAGCCGCGAACTGCGCATCTTGACGATGGAAAACTCCGCCGCAACGAAGAACGCATTGCCGAAGACGAGCAGAAAGACGACAAGAATTTTCAAAGACAATAAAAAAGGATCTTCCAAGAACTCTCCCCCATCAAAATGCACTGACATATCTTACTTTCGTTTATTCTACAACCGCTTTTGCTTTTCCTGCTCCCTTTTTGCCGTCCGAAGGGGAATTCATCATCTCTTGTGCGGACGGCAGCGGCGCATACTCGGCGAGGAATGCCGCCATCTCCTCCTCCGAAAGCGCGGGCGCGCCAAAATTGCGGGCGGGGCGCACATCCTTCTGACCTGCGCGAGACGGTGCAGACCTCGCCGAAGCTGCCCGTGGCGCACGCGAGCCGAGATCGGGCTTTCCCTCCTTGTCGTCGCAGCTCATGCGGCAGCGCGGGTAGTTCGAGCAGCCCCAGAAGTCGCCGTTTTTGCCGCGGCGCTTCACGAGGACGCCGTTTTGGCAGCGCGGGCACGGATGCTCGCCCCCGCGCTCGATCTTCGCGTCGAGCGCCTTCGCCACAAGGCGGCGCGTGAAAGCGACCTGCGCCGACAGAAACTCTTCGAGCGTGCCCTCGCCGTCTGCCATCGAGTGCAGCTTGTCCTCCCAAAGCGCCGTGGCGTCGGGATAGACGAGATCGTCGGGCAGGGCGTCGACGAGGAGGTACGCCGTATCGGTCGGATAGAGCAGCTTCTTCTTGCCCTTCGCCGAAAGGAAGCGCCGCTTGATGAGATCGTCGATGATCGCCGCACGCGTCGCCTCCGTGCCGATGCCGTAGACATCCTTGAGGCGTTTCTTCGCCTCGGGGTCGAGCACGTACTTGTGGATCTCCTTCATGCCCTGCAGGAGCGTCGCCGGCGTGAAGCGCGGCGGCGGCTTCGTCGCACGCTTCTTGAGCGCGCCGCTCAAGTACGTCACGGCGTCGCCCTTCTTCAAGGGCGGCAGGACGCCGCCGTCTTCTTCCTCGCCGTCTGCATCGCCCGCATCAGCTTCTTCACCCGCGCCCTTCTTCGCCGTGCGGTAAATGGCACGCCAGCCCGCCTGAATCTCGCGCCGCCCATTCACGGCAAACACCTCGCCGTGATAGTCGAGAACCGCATGCGTCTTTTCGTAGACATGTTCGGGATAGAATTGCGCGATGAACGCCTGCGCGATCAGGCGGTAGATGTTCTCTTCCGTCTCCGTGAGCGTCCCGAGCCGCGCACGCACGCGCGTCGGAATGATCGCATGATGCGCCGTCACCTTCTTGTCGTTCCATGCGCGGCTCTTGATCTTCGCGTCCGCGCCGCCCGCCCAATGCGACAGAGCCGCATCGTCGCCGTCCCTGAGATGCGCGAGGATCGCGGACGCATCCTTTCGCTGGTTCAGCGGCAGATATTCCGAGTCCGAGCGCGGGTATGTCGTGAGCTTCTTCTCATAGAGCTTCTGCGCCGTATCGAGCACGAGCTGCGGCTCGTAGCCGTACTTCCTGCCCGCGAGCACCTGAAGCGATGAAAGCGAAAACGGCAGTCGCTGTCCCTCCGTCTTCTTCGCGCGATGCAGCTCCGTCACGTGCCCGTCTGCAGGCGGCTCGGCGAAACCCGCGAGGCGCGCCTGTGCCGCCGCCTCGTCGACGAGCCTTCCCTCGCGGTCAAGCCCCGGCTCCTCCTCGCGCGGCTTCCAGACGGCTGTGAAATCCCCATCTGCATGGCGGAACTTCACACGAATCTCGAAATAATCTACGGGCTTGAAGCCCTCGATCTCACGCTCGCGGCGCACGACGAGCGCCAAGGTCGGCGTCTTGACCCTGCCCACGGGCAGAACGAGCTTCTTGTGCCCCGCACGGCGTGCCGCGAGCGTATAGGCGCGCGAAAGGTTCATGCCGATGAGCCAGTCGGCGCGGGCACGCGCCAGCGCCGACTGCTTGAGCGCGTAGAAGTCGCTGTTCTCGCGAAGATCCGCATTCGCCTCGCGGATGCTCTTCTCGTCGAGCGCGTTCAGAAGGATGCGCTTGACGGGCTTTTCGTTGCCGACGAAGTCGAGCACCTCGTCGATCAGAAGCTGCCCCTCGCGGTCGGGGTCGCCCGCATGGACGATCTCATCGGCACGCGCGATGAGATCCTTGACGATGCGGAACTGCCGCGCTGCCGACGGCGCGACGACGAGCTGCCACTCGGCGGGCACGATGGGCAGATCCTCCGTGCGCCAGAACTTGTACTTCTCGCTGTACTCCTCCGGCTCCTTCTGTCGCAGGATATGACCGAAGCCCCACGTCACCGCGCCTTCCGCCGTTTCCAGCCAGCCGTCGTGCGCGCGCACAGGGCCTTCGAGGCACTTGGCAATCTCGCGCCCCATGCTCGGTTTCTCCGCAATGTAGAGCCGCAAGACTTCTCCTCCTTTCCGCGCACAGCGATATTTTATGAAAGCCCACGAAGCCCAGCCGAAGGCGCAGGCTGATTGGGTAACTTTCCTTAAGGGCGGCGCACGTTTGTCCACGAAGCGGACGTTTGTGCGTGCAGTTTCTCATGCAAATCAAATATTTTCTTCTATTATACCACAAATCGCCTTCATTGACAGCCCTGCGCTGCATTGTTATAATGGCGAAAGAATCAGCGCCGCCGCACAGGCGGCTTTTCACTCCATCAGAAACATTTTGGGAGGCATCCTTATGACAGAAAAAGTTTTCCCCATAAGCCGCGAGAGGCTTGAGGAAATCATCGAACAATATCCGACGCCCTTTCACATCTACGACGAAAAGGCCATTCGCGAGAACTTCCGCCGCTTCAAGCGAGCCTTCTCGTGGGCGCCGAACTTCACCGAGCACTTCGCCGTCAAGGCAGCGCCAAATCCGCGCCTCCTGCAGATTCTGCACGAAGAGGGCGCGGGCACGGACTGCAGCTCCATCGCCGAACTCCTTCTCTCCGAGGCCGCCGGCATCAAGGGCGAAGAGATCATGCTGACCTCGAACGACACGCCCGCCGAGGAATTCCAGAAAGCGCGCGAACTCGGCGCCATCATCAATCTCGACGACATCAGCCACATCGACTACCTCGAAAAGTGCGCGGGCTTCCCCGACTGCCTCTCCTTCCGCTACAATCCCGGCCCGCTCATCGAAGGCAACGACATCATCGGCAAGCCGACCGAGGCGAAGTACGGCCTTACGCACCACCAGATCTTCGACGCCTACAAGATCGCACGCGAAAAGGGCGTCAAGCGCTTCGGCCTGCACACCATGGTCATATCGAGCGAGCTTAGGAATGAAGCCTTCCTCTTCACGGCGGAACTCATGTTCAACCTCGCCGTAGAAATCAAGAAGCGCCTCGGCATCTCGCTCGAATTCGTCAACCTCGGCGGCGGCTTCGGCATTCCCTATCGCCCCGAAGAAGAAGCCATCGACGTCGAGCGCGTCGGAAGCGGCATCGAAGCGCTCTACAAGAAGATCATCGAGCCGGCGGGACTCGCAGGCCTCGCCATCAAGGCAGAATCTGGCCGCTACATCACCGGCCCCTACGGCTGGCTCGTCACAACGGCGCTGCATGAAAAGAAGACGTACAAGGACTACATCGGCCTCGACGCCTGCATGGCGAACCTCATGCGCCCCGCACTCTACGGCGCGTATCACCACATCACCGTCGTCGGCAAGGAAGACGCCTTCTGCGATCACATCTACGACATCACCGGCTCGCTCTGCGAAAACAACGACAAATTCGCCATCGATCGCAAACTGCCCAAGATCGACATCGGCGACCGCATCGTCATCCACGACACCGGCGCACACGGCCACGCCATGGGCTTCAACTACAACGGCAAGCTCAGAAGCGCGGAACTGCTGCTCCGAGAAGACGGCAGCGTCGAACTCATCCGCCGCGCCGAAACCTTGGGCGACTACTTCGCCACCCTCGACATCCCCGGCGGCCTGATGAAGCCGCACGCTTGACAGGAACTTGCGAAAAATCTATAATGACAAAAGAAGAGTGACTGGCGTTTGGTCGCGTCGGTCTCTCCCTTGAATTTTTAGTTCTTGAAAGAGGAGCCGCCGTAACCGCGCTGCGGTTCTTTTTTCTACTTACATATCAAGCAGATGAAAAGTGATGTCGACTGCAAGCGCAAGCGCTGCAATCAGGAGTGACAGCTTTTCATAGAGCGTCACGCGCATCACCTCCTCGCATGGAGGAGAACCGACTGTCGCCAGTCACTGGGGCGATTATAGCATGTGACGCCACGCAGCGCAACAAGAAGGGCGCCGTCCGTCGACGGCGCCCTTCTTGTTGCGTTTTGCGCTCACGCATCTACATTCGGCACACCATGCTCTTCGAGCAGAGACAATATTGCCTGAACCTCTGCTAGATGAGTTTCGGTGAAACAAATGACCTAATCTCCTGGAAGGAATACCTCCCATACACCATCCGAACTTTCCTGACAGGTGTTCTGCAATGCTTCTTTGAGCTCTGCCTTGAACGATTCCTTCTTTCCATCACGCAGTCCCCGATATCGCGCAGAGTTCGGCATAAACTTATTGGATTACGCCTCTTACAAAAATGCTTGATCACAATCTTTAAGCATGGGAATTTCGAGTTGATAAGCAATGCTGACCTATTGTGCCACAATCTTCTCAAACCTGTATTTCTGTTTTACCGTTGGATATTTCTCATGATCTACTTCACTCATGAACATTTCCAACGGTCTGGCATAAATTCCATACCCTCCGTACAAAGCTTGATAGACGACTAATCGCGTGTCTGTCTCCGTATGCTCCGCAATCGCGATAATTCGATAATCATTCTGTTTGAAATGCCGCCATATTTCACCATGCATCGGCAAGGCTCTATCAATCATTCCTCATTAGTCTCCCTCAAAATTTTTTCCAACATTTTATCTGCAATTGCAAAGTACTCACTTCTGAATATAGCATATACTGAGGCAAGGAGCAAAGCGAGCGCCCCTATCGTCCCCATCCAGAATGCATCCGCGCTATTCTTAAGAGCACTAATCATTTCTGTAAATTGATTTCCGACCATCCCCACCAACAGGCCAAGTATAACGACGATAAAAAACGCACGCTGTGCGTCCTGCAACTTCCTCACCATCTCTTGTCGGCGTACAGAAGTCAACCTTTTCTTCTCTCTATCTGCAGCAACCTTTGCAATTTCATTCGCTTTCAACGATACAATCTCTTGTATTATCTCGGCCTCCAATTGTTTCAATGCCCGACTTTTTAATTCAGCATCGCCATCTTGCGTAGATATATACTTTCTTAAGGTATCGTGCAGTATCGACATCCTATCTCCCTACCAGCGCATTGATAAAAGCATCGACTTTTTTTCTTTCAGTGTCTGATATATCATCATCTAGGCTAGGCGTGACAAAATCATCCTCATCCTGATACTTCGCCGCCTTTTTACGGTCATATAATTTTGTTTCCGTAATATCCCCTGTCACTTCTTCAAAAACCATCTGAGCAATTGCCAAATCAGGATAAATATCTATGATATTAGGGGTAGCATTGTACAAGCCAAGATACAAATACCCTTTGAAGTTCGGGTTCATATGCTGATCAGACACCACAAGACCAAACCGGTTAAACGTCGTACGCGGGCGAACATGAGCTGTCATATTTGCGGGAATGAAAAATTTTTCTTTCGTCTTTACCAACAGATATTCGTTCGGTTTGATATGATAGCCTTTCGTGATGTCTATCTTGCGGGTAACAAGCTCCATCTGTTTCTTATTGCGCAAATCTACAGCTTTATCTAAAGATTGATACGCCATAACAATGTCACTGGACGAAATATCATAAGATACCGCCTGCAATTTCTTTTCATCAAAAGGTACGATCATGGCCTTTTCTTTGACCAATTTCCTTATCTCCGTATCAGCCAATATCATAAAAAACACCTCGTTAAAAGAATATGCTTGACTTTCCTTTATCTATAATTTCCATACTACATTTATGTCGAAAATCCTGCTTGCTTAAAAAAAATCTATTTTAGATGTTTTTAATTATCGCAACAATATCATCAAGCATGCGATGAGCACTACATGCAGCATTGCCGATACACAAGAGCGCCTAGGCAGAGAAGCCGTCTAGGCGTTCTTGCAAAATTCACTGCTCGCTCTCCTTGAATCATCAGCTTCTGTTGTGATCAAGTTTTTTTATAACACGAGTATCCAATCAACATATGTCAAATTTCTCACTTCAAATAGCGTACGATATCCGTTATAAGAATGCGGTCGTACATGATTGTATGTGGTATAAGCAAAATATTCCACGGTACGGCAGGAAGGCTACTCATCTCGGCGCTCGCGAAGATAAGTTCTTCGTTCTTCAGCGTATTGAAATAGCGCTCCCTAGGGGCGTTATCATACGGGCATCCAGCCGTTCTCAGGTTTTGCCTCAAGTCACGTTCCTCGCAAAAGTGGGTAATCGACTTTCTTGCTGCTCAGGTGCAGCTTCACTCTCGCCACTATTGAGCCGTCCATATATAATGTTTAACAATCGCCGCCTTTTCTGCTATAATAGGGTATCGCGACAAAAATAGCCGCAGCTTGAAAAGAGCGGCGGCTTGATTCAGAGAGGATGGAATATGACGATGCGACAGATCTCGCCGGGGCAGGAGCGTTGGGCGCTCCTCATCATGGCGTTTCTCTTTGCGCTTGCCGCACCGTTCCTGCCGGTTTTGGGCGTGGTCTTTCTTCTAGGCTGGACGGCGCCGCTGGTCGTCTTGATCGTGCGCCACGGCTACGGCTACGCCGTGCCCGGCGTCGTCCTTGCGGCAGGTTTCTACTATGCCGTGCTCGGCGCTCTGGGGGCACTGCATACGCTTTTTCTCGTCGTGCCGCTGGCGTTCTTCCTAGGATTCGGCCTTCGCCGCAAATGGGAGGCGGTGCGCCTCATCAAGTGGGGGCTCGTGATCTCGCTTTCGGGCACGCTCGTCTCGCTGCTCTTTGCAGCGCTCATCTTCGGCGTTGACCCTCTGGCGCCCTTTATCGAAGCTGTGCGCGAGTCGTACCAAGGGCTCGGCTCTGCCATGCGGTCGAGCGGCAGCCTTACCCCGGCCGAGACGCAGGCTTTGGAGAAGCAGGTCGCCTCGCTCGTCGAGACGGTCTCTCTGATCGCGCCGACGATCTTCGTCGTGGAGTCGACTCTCGCCGTCCTCGTGAACTTCGTCGCCGCAGGCGTCCTGTTCTCTCGTATTGGTCAGAAGATGCCGTCCTTGCCGCCGTTTCGCGAGTGGCGCTTTTCCGTCTACTTTCTCTTCCTCTTCGGCTTTTCCCTCGTGGGGCTTTACTGGGGCGGCACGCGCCACATCCCGCTTCTTTACGAGGCATCGCTCAACGGCGACATCATTGCGACGTTCGCAGGTCTCATCCAGGGCTTTTCGCTCTTGTGGTATGTGGCCGATCACTGGAAGATCGGACGCTTCTGGCGCTGGACGATCGTCGCCTTCGCCGTTTTGAGCGCATTCCTCATGCAGCTCATCGCCTTTACGGGGCTTTTCGATATGTACTTCGACTACCGCCGCCGCTTCAGCCGTCGGCGCTAGGAGATGCCGTCCCAGCGGCATTTTCCAATCTCATAGGAGGTGGCTTTCTTGCCCCGAAATCTGTCGGCGTGGGTGGATGCCTGCGTCCATCTCGCCGCTTTGCTGGCACTCGTTTTGGTGCTGTCTTATTACAACACTTATGTAGCTTCGATCGCTTTCGTCGTCTGGCTGCTCGTCGCGCTCTTCGCGCGCGAGCGCTGCCGTGCACGGCACTTTGCTTTCGACACCTACTGCCGCGACGTCGTGCGCAACGTCAGCGAGGTGACGAACTTCGCGATCGAGCGTCTGCCGCAGGCAGTTGTCATCGTCAACCCCGAGGGGCGCATCGCTTGGACGAACAGCATCGCCAAGGAGTATCTGGGGGAAAATCCCGAACCGGGGCTTTCTCTCAAAGATTTCTGGCCGGGCATCATCTTAGAGCCAATCTGGGGCGCATCGGGCGAGTATGTCTTCGCCCATGAAGCGCACTATTACAAGGTGCGCTACCGCCCCATCGTGACCTCGGACGACATCCAGGGTCTCATGGCGCTCTATGTAGAGGACTGGACGGAATACGAGGAGATGCGCATCTTCTTCAAGAACAGCCGCGCCGTGCTCGCCTACATCCAGATCGACAATTTCGACGAGGTCATGCAGGGACTTTCCGAGGCGGAGCGCACGGCGCTGCTCTTCGAGGCGAACCGCCGTCTCGACGAATGGCTCAAGGGACTCGGCGGCTTCATGCGACGTGTGAGCGATGATCTCTACGTCGCCGTACTGGAGCGAAAATCCCTCGACCGCGCGATCGAGGAGCACTTCGACATCCTCGACCGCGTGCGCACCCTGCAGAGCACGAACCGCCTGCCGCTGACGCTTTCCATGGGGCTTGCCGTCGCGGAAGAGCAGTCGATGGAAGAGCTTGGCCGAGAAGCGCAGGCGGGACTCGACCTCGCGCTCGGGCGCGGCGGCGACCAAGTCGCCGTGCGCATGGGCGGCAAGAACCAGTTCTTCGGCGGCAAGGCGAAGGCGGTCGAGAAGCATACGCGCGTCAAGGCGCGCGTCGTCGCCCATGCCGTGCGCGAGATCATGGAGAATGCTGACGAAGTCTTCATCATGGGACATCACAACGAGGACTTCGACTGCTTCGGCGCAGCGATCGGCGTGGCAAAGATGGCGCACGAACTCAAGAAGCCCGTTCATATCGTCTTGAGCGATATGAACGATGGCATCGACAAGCTCACCGATCTTTTGCGGGACGCGCCCGAATACGAAGGCCTGCTCGTTCGTGCCGAGGACTTGGAGACAATCGATTCCTTGAATCCCGTGCTCTTCGTCGTCGACACGCACATCCCGCACCTCGTCGCCGCGCCTGTGCTCCTAGAGCGCATCGCGCAGGTCATCGTCATCGACCACCATCGCCGCTCGGGCGAGAGCTTCATCAAGTCGCCGCTGCTCGTCTACATCGAGCCGGCATCGAGCTCGACGAGCGAGCTTGTGACAGAGCTTTTGATGTACTTCAACGACGACCTCGTGCTCTCGCGCCTCGCGGCGACGGCGCTCTATTCGGGCATCGTCGTCGATACGAAGAACTTTACCGTGCAGACGGGCATCCGCACCTTCGAGGCGGCGGCGTACCTTCGGCGAGGCGGCGCGGATCCCGTCGTCGTGCGTCACCTTTTCCGCGCGGACTTCGATACAGAAAAGGCGCTGTCGACGGCGAAAGCGGGAGCGCGTCTTTTCCCCGGCGGACTCATCACGGCACGATTCCCTGCCGCCATCCCGAATGTGCAGGCGATCGCAGGCCAGGTTGCAGACGCACTCCTTCGCATCGAGGGCGTGCGCATGAGCCTCGTCTTCTTCCAGCTCGACGCTAACACCGTCGGCATCAGCGCCCGCTCGACGGGCGAGCTGAACATGCAGGTCATCATGGAAAGCTTCGGCGGCGGCGGTCATCAGAACGTCGCGGGCGCACAGGTCAAGGGCGAGCCGCTCGCCTCGATCGAGGAACGCGCCATCGCCATCAGTGAGAAACATATAGAGGAGAATGATAAAGATGAAAGTGATATTGCAGCAGGACGTCAAGAAGGTCGGAAGCAAGGGTGACATCGTCGAGGTTTCGGAAGGCTACGGCAGGAACTTCCTGCTGCCCAAGAAGCTCGCCGTCGAAGCGACGGCAGCGAACCTTGAGACGGCGAAGCAGAAGGCGAATTCCGCCGCAAGGAAGAAGCAGCAGGCGACCGACGAAGCGCGTCTTCTGGCCGCGCAGCTCGAAAAGGTCAGCGTCAAGGTCGCCGTGCGCATCGGTGAAGGCGGCAAGCTCTTCGGCTCGGTCACGGGAAAAGACGTCGCCGACGCGCTCGCCAAGGAGCACGGCATCGACGTCGACCGCCGCAAGATTTCGCTGAAGAGCGAGGTCACGGGCGCGGGCGAGTACGAGGCAGTGATCAAGGTGCATCCCGAGATCCAGAGCACGATCCGCGTTCTCGTCGTCGCCGAATGAAGAGGAAAGAGGTATCATGCTGAAATTTTTCAAGCGTCTTTTCTCAAGCCCCGCAGCGCCCGCGCCTGAACCTCAGGCCGACGCGGCGGCAGAGCGCCTCGACCGCGAGATCGACGCGCTCTATTCGATTCTCGCCGACGAGGCGGGATCGGACAGGCTCGTCATCAAGGCGGGCAAGATGGACGCCATGCGCCTCATGCGCTCGCCCGTTCGCGGCGAGCGCGTTCTTGCGCTTGAGCGCATCGTTTACGAGAACCCGACGATCGAGCGCGTGCCGACGGAGTCGGAGATCCCCGCCATCCTCGTCGAACTTTCCGAGCGCATCGCCGACATCATGGCGCGGCGCAGCATGGAGGACAAGATCGAGCAGAAGATCCAAGAAAAGCTTGAAGAGAACCATCAGGACTATGTGCAGGACATCCGCATGCAGGTCTTGAAGGACGAGAAGAGCGCGATCGAGTCGCCGCAGGCTGCGAAGAAGCGCGAGGAACTCGAAGCGCTCGAAAAGGTTCATCTCACGCAGTCCGTCATGGAGCTTCTGCGCCCCAAGACGCTCGAAGAGGTCGTCGGCCAAGAGCGTGCCGTCAAGGCGCTCGCTTCGAAGCTCGCCTCGCCCTACCCGCAGCACCTCCTGCTCTACGGGCCTCCGGGCGTCGGCAAGACGACGGCGGCGCGCATCGTCCTCGAAGCCGTCAAGAAGGAGGCGCACTCGCCTTTTGCCGAGAACGCGCCCTTCGTCGAGACGGACGGCACGACGCTGCGCTGGGATTCGCGCGACATGACGAACCCGCTCTTAGGCTCGGTGCACGACCCGATCTATCAGGGCGCGCGCCGCGACCTCGCCGACGGCGGCATCCCCGAGCCAAAGCCCGGCATGGTCACCGAAGCGCACGGCGGCATCCTCTTCATCGACGAGATCGGCGAGATGGACGAAATGCTGCAGAACAAGCTCCTGAAGGTGCTCGAAGACAAGCGCGCCTTCTTCGAGTCCGCCTACTACGACCATACGGACGAGAAGGTGCCGCCCTACATTCGGAAGCTCTTCGAGGAGGGCGCACCGGCCGACTTCGTGCTCATCGGCGCGACGACGCGCGACGCCTCGCACGTCAACCCCGCGCTTCGCTCGCGCTGCGCGGAAATCTACTTCGAGCCTCTGACGCCCAAGCACATCGAGGAGATCGTGCAGAATGCGGCGAAGAAGCTCAAAGTCGAGGTCGCAGAGGAAGTCGTGCGCCTCATCAGCGAGTATACGACGGAAGGCCGCAAGGCGATCAACATCCTCGCCGACGCCTACAGCCTCGCGCTCTCGCGCACGAAAGAAGGCGAAGACGTCAAGATCTCCAAGGGCGACATCTACGAGGTCGCACAGGTCAGCCGCCTCTACCAGTTCGTGACGAAGAAGGCTTCGAAGAAACCCGAGGTCGGGCACGTCTTCGGACTCGGCGTCGCGGGATTCCTAGGCTCTGTCATCGAGATCGAGGCCGTCGTCTTCCCCGCCGAGGAAAAGGGCAAGGGACAGGTGCGCTTCAACGAGACGGCGGGCAGCATGGCGAAGGACTCCGTATTCAACGCGGCCTCCGTGCTGCGCCATCTGACGGGCAAGAGCATCCACGACTACGACGTGCACATCAACGTCATCGGCGGCGGCAACATCGACGGCCCGAGCGCGGGCACGGCGATCCTCGCGGCGCTCGTCAGCGCCGTGACGGAGAAGCCGCTCAGGCAGGACGTCGCGGTCACGGGCGAAATCTCGCTCGCCGGACGCGTGCGCCCCGTCGGAGGCGTCTTTGAAAAGGCGTACGGCGCAAAGCAGGCGGGAATCCGGACGCTCGTCATCCCGAAGGAGAACGACAAGGACATCCCCGAGGGGCACTTGGGGCTTGACATCCACGCCGTCGAGACGGCGGAGGAAGCCTTCGCCGTGCTCTTTGCGCCCGAGGCGGACGGCGAGCCGCTGCGGCTGAAACTCGAAAAGCCGCAGAACAGCGAAAAAGGCCGCGCCGACAACGCGACGATCGACGCGGAAAACTTCGCTGAATCATCGCTCGAAAAGCCAAAGGAGGCCGTCTGAAATGGATCGCATGCCGCCCGCAAGCATCGAGGCCGAGCAGGCCGTTCTCGGCGCAATGCTCTTAAAGCCCGACGCCGTGACGACCGCCGCCGAAGAACTGTCGGCGGACGACTTCTATCGCGAGACACATCGGCTGATCTTCGAGGCCATGATGGAACTCAAGGAGCGCACGGAGCCTGTCGACCTCGTGACCTTGACCGAGCAGCTAAAGAAGGCAGACAAGCTCGCGAAGATCGGCGGCATCCCCGCGCTGTCCCTGATCGCGAACTCCGTGCCGACGGCGGCGAACGTGCATTACCACGCGCGCATCGTGCATGAGAAAGCGCAGCTTCGCTCGCTGATCAACGCCGCGACGGAGATCGCGGGTGCCGCCTATGAGAGCGCCGACGAAGTCGAGGACATCATGGACAGCGCGGAAAAGCGCATCCTAGCTGTCTCTTCGGGAAAGCGCAGCAAGGACTTCGTGCCGCTGCAGGACATTCTTCTCGACACCCTGGAGCAAATCGATCTGCGCTACAACAACAAGGGCAGCATCACGGGACTGCCGACAGGCTTCACGGAGCTTGACCATCTGACAGCGGGGCTGCAGAAATCCGACCTCATCCTCGTCGCCGCACGCCCCTCGATGGGCAAGACGGCATTCACGCTCAACATCGCGGCGCACGTCGTACTGCGCGCGAAAGAGCCCGTCGCCTTCTTTTCCCTGGAAATGAGCAAGGAGCAGCTCGTGCAGCGTCTCCTGTGCTCGGAAGGGCGCATCGATTCGCAGCGCCTGCGCGTCGGCGAGCTTGAGGAAAAGGAGTGGGGCGACCTCATCGACACGGCGAACCGCCTTTCCGCCGCACCGCTCTACATCGACGACACGCCGGGCATCACCGTCATGGAACTGCGCTCGAAAGCGCGCCGCCTGAAGGCCGAGCACGGGCTTTCGCTCATCGTCATCGACTATCTGCAGCTCATGCAGGGGCGGGGGAATAAGAGCGGCGACAACCGCCAGCAGGAGATCTCGGAGATCTCGCGCTCCTTGAAGGCGCTCGCGCGTGAGCTGAACGTGCCCGTCATCGCGCTCTCGCAGCTTTCGAGAAGCGTCGAGTCGCGCCAGATCAAGCGTCCGATGCTCTCCGACCTGCGCGAATCCGGCTCTTTGGAGCAGGACGCCGACATCGTCATGTTCCTCTACCGCGAGGACTACTACGATCCCGAAACGGAGAACAAGAACATCACGGAAGTCATCATCGCCAAGCACAGGAACGGCCCCGTCGACACCGTCGATCTCACGTTCCTCAAACAGTTTACGAAGTTCGGCAATCTCTCACGCATGCAATAGACCTAGGAGGACACGATGGAATACGACAAGAAGGAACTTGACTCTCGCTTGCAGGATGAGCTGCACCACGCGGGTCACCGCTGGCGCAACCGCTTTCATCTGGAACTGCCCTTCGGCTTCACAGGCAGTGTGAAGGGACTCGTTTTCTTCCAGGGCGAGTACCATCTCTTCTGCCAGTGGAATCCCTTTTCGACTGAAGACAAGAACAAGGGCTGGGTCGAATTCAAGACGCGCGATTTCGTCTACTGGACCGATCCGAAGCTCGTCCTGTGGCCGACGGACGACAACGATAAGGGCGGCTGCGGCTCCGGCTGCGCCTTCATCAACGGCGGAAACTTGCGCGTCCTCTACACGGGCAGACGCGAGGAAGAAGGAAAGCGTGCGAACCGCCAGATTCTCGGCACGATGACAAAAGAAGGCGTCATCCGCAAGGACATGGTGCTCATCAAGGAGCAGCCCGAAGGATATACCGACCTCTTCCAGGGGCCGCACTTCTTCGTGCGCGACAGCCACGCCTACGCGCTCCTCGGCGCACAGGCGGCGCCCGCAGACGACGCACGCGGCTGCCTTCTGCTCTATCGCGAGGAGAAGGGACTCTTCCACTTTGCCGGCGAGCTGAAGACGCAGCTCGGCTTCTTCGGCAAAGTCTGGGAATGCCCGGCACTCCTCTCCTTCGGCAAGCACGACGTGCTCTTCTTCTCGCCGCGCGGTCTCTCTGATCGCGAGTTCGACTGGCAGAACCTCTTCCAGTCGGGCTACATCGTGGGGCATCTGTCTCTTGCGGGACGCGAGATGATTCACGGCAAATTCCACGAGCTCGACCGCGGCTTCGACTTCTTCGCGCCGCATGTGGGCGTGCACGAGGGGCGTGCGCTGCTCTTCGGCTGGCTGAGCATGCCGCACAAGGACGAGGACTATCCGACGGGAAAGCACGGCTGGATGCACACCTTGACCCTGCCGCGCGTCCTGACGCTCAAGCAGGGCAAGATCTTCTCAAGACCCGCGCCCGAACTCAAGGCGCTTCGCGTAGCGAGAAGCGCACGCGAGCTTTCGGGACGCGCCGTGCCGTCCCTCAAGACGGAGCTTGCCTACTGTTCGGAAATCCTCATGAACATCGTCTTGGGCGTCGCCCAGCGCATCAAGATCGAGCTTCGCTACGGCAGGGAAAAAGTGAAGGTCAGCTACAATCGCGAGACGGACATCGTCGAGATCAGCCGCGAGGGAATGAAGCTCGGCGGCCGCGGCGTGCGAAGCTTCAAGCTCTACACCTATCACTCGCTCGCCATGAACATCTTCATCGACCGCACGGCCATCGAGATCTTCTTCCAAAACGGCGAGGAGGTCGCCTCCTTCCTCGTATTCCCCGAAGAGGACGTCGCTCCCGTCTTCTCTGTCGAGGCCGACGCCCCGATGGAAAAGGTCATGGGATCGATCTGGGATCTCGACCGCCTGCGCTACGGAGAGCTCAAGCCGCAGAAGAGGAAGTATGTGTTCTAGGAAATGAGCAAAAAAAGCCGCAGTCCACGCAATTTTGCGTCGGCTGCGGCTTTTTTATGCGTAACTACTTCCACCCGACCACTTATATACCGCATATCGGTCAGCGGGATACTTTCTACGCTCATTATAGCAAAGCTTCAAACACTTTGTCAATTCATGCGTTCGCTTCTTCCTGTTCGAGCAGGTCGAGGAGCTGTGAGATGTTCTTCTTGCCGAAGTGGAATTTCGCGTCGTCGTCGATGAAGAAGCACGGCACGCTCATGATGTTGTACTGCTCCTTGATCTCGGGGAAGAGGCTCAAGTCGTAGACATCCGTCTTGACATGCGGGTTGAGCGTCGCGATGCGCTGAGCGCTCGTGACGAGCTCAGGGCACATCGTGCACGAGAGGCTTACCATGATGGTGATATGGTGATCTTCCTTGATTTTCTCAATGCGCGCGAGATCCTCGTCGGCGACCTTCTGTCCGGCGCTCGAAGCGTTGTAGAGACCGAGCACGAAGCTCGTGAACTCGTGCCCGCCCGGGACGCCGTGGAAGGCGAGTCCCGCCCAGCTGCCGTCCGCATTGTAGATGCGCACGTTCGGCACGCCCATGCCGCCTGTGATCTCGACGGACAGCTTGTCCGTCATCTCTGCGAGCTGCGTCATGAAGTCGAGAAGCTCGCTGGAGCGCGGATCGTCACTCAGCGCGACCTCAAGGTGCAGAGGACGCTCCATGCGATCAAAGACCGTCATGAGCTGCTTCTTCATATCGGCCGTGAAGGGGCCGCTCGTCGAGGCCGTCGCCGCTCCCTTCCCCGTGTCCTTCCCCGTATCCTTCGCCGTGTGCTGCGCGGCGCGGCACACCTTGTGGTTCGTCTTCCGCCCCGTCTTTTCTTCCATCTTCATGGCGTACTTTTCCATCTCGGTCGCGGCGAGAGCACCGTCGCCCGTCGCCGTCACGACCTGCCTGAGCGGCTTGATGCAGACGTCGCCCGCCGCATAGAGCCCTTCGACCGTCGTCCGCTGCTGGCGGTCGGTCACGATGTAGCCATGCTCGTCAAGCTCCGCCAGTCCCTTGACGAGATCGGTCGACGGCTGGTAGCCCGCGAACACGAACACCCCGAAGGAATCTCCGCCTTCGGGTGTAAACACCGTTCGCTCGCCCGTCGCGAGGTTCTTCCATGTGAGCTTGCGCGGCAGGGCGTCTCCCTCGACCGACTCGACCTCCGACTGGAAGTGAATCGAAATTTTCTCATTGTCGCGTGCGGGCTGCGCCGTGGCGGGAGCACATGTGAAATCCTCCTCGCGCACGAGGATCGTCACATGCTTCGCATACTTCGTGAGGAAGACGCTCTCCTCCGCCGCTGCGAAGCCGCCGCCGATGACGAAGACATCCTTGCCCGTGAAGAACTCGCCGTCGCACGTCGCGCAGTAGGCGACGCCGTGCCCGCGAAATTCCTTCTCGCCCGCAAAGCCGATCTGGCGCGGATGTGCGCCCGTCGCGAGCAGCACGGTAAAAGTTTCATAGTCGCCGCGGCTCGTATGCACATGCCAAGTATCGCCCTTCTTTTCGAGCGAATTGACTTCGGCGAGCAGGAACTCCGCGCCGAAGCCTTCCGCCTGACGGTGCATCTTCGCCGTGAGGTCAGCGCCGCTCGTAGGGTCGCTGCCCGGATAGTTCACGACCTCCGCCGTCAGAGCGATCTGACCGCCAAAAGTCTCCTTCTCCACCACGAGCACACGGCAGCAGGCTCTTGCCAAGTAAAGCGCGGCGGTCAGCCCCGCAGGGCCGCCGCCGATCACTACTGCATCATAAAGCTCGTTTTTTTCCGCCGCCATCTCAGAGCGCTCCCACGAGGTCGAGCGTCGGCTTCAGCGTCTCAGCGCCGGGCTGCCACTTCGCCGGGCAAACCTCGTCGCCATGCTCCGCGACGAACTTGCAGGCCTGAAGCTTTCTCAGAAGCTCGTCCGCGTTGCGGCCGACATTGCCCGCGTTCACCTCGTAGGCGACGATCTTGCCCTCGGGGTTCACGATGAACGTGCCGCGCTCGGAAAGGCCGGCGTCCTCGATAAGTACATCAAAGTCACGCGCAAGGACGTGCGTCGGATCGGCGAGCATCGGGTAGGTGATCTTCTTGATGCGCTCGGAATGGTCATGCCATGCCTTGTGCACGAAGTGCGTGTCGCACGAGACGGAATAGACCTCGCAGTCCGCTTCCTTGAACTTCGCGTAGTTGTTCTCCAAGTCTTCAAGCTCCGTCGGGCAAACGAACGTGAAGTCTGCCGGATAGAAGAAGAATACGCTCCACTTGCCGAGCACATCCGCCTTCGTCACCGTGCGGAAGGCCTCATTCTGGTAAGCCTGTACAGCAAAATCTCCGATTTCCTTGTTGATTAACGACATTTTCAATCACTCCTAGCGAATAATTATTATTTGTTAGCTGATGAATAAAGAATATCACAACATACGGCGGCTGTCAAGCATTTTTTGAAATAAATTTTCATTCACGTCTACTTCCATCCTCCATCGGTCAACTCTCCTCTTAAAATTCGCTAAGGTTCAGCAATATTCCTTCCTGCGGGCAAAAAAAGTTACGACACGAAGCCCGAGAGATTCTGCCATCTCGTGCGCTTCACGAAAGGCGAAGCCGATCGCGGCCGCATTGTGCGCATCCGAGCCGAGCGTCACCTCGCGCCCGCCCATCTCGCGGTAGCGACGGAAGATCGGCACGAGCGACGACTTGCCCTGCGGCGCGTCGAAGCGGCGCGTGTTCAGCTCAAGCACGGTGTCCGTCTCAATGAGCGCTTTGAGCACCTCGTCGATTTCTTCGCCGTAGGCCGCATAGGTCAGTTCCGTATCAAGGTAGGCGGCATAGCGCGCAATATAGTCGATGTGCGCGAGGATGTCGATGAACTCGCCGTGCGAGCGCACGCAGTGCGCCATCGTTTTGAGGTAGAGCCGGTAGACCTCGTCCTTTTCGCGCCCCTCGTAGAGGGCTTCATAGTAGAGGTCGAAGCCCAGCAGCGTGTGAATCGAGCCGATGACCTGATCGAAGGGCGCTCGAAGGAGGAAGGCGCGGTTCTTTTCGGCAAGGTCTTCCTGCATGCCGAGTTCAACGCCGAGTCGAAGCCGCTCTCCCTTGCCGCGAAGCGCCTCGTACTTCTTCCAGTAGTCTTCGGGCGAAAAGGTGAAGTCTTTCTCGCCCGGAAAGTCCATGTCCTCATGCTCGGTGAATACCGCGCCGATGCCGAGCTTTGCGGCTCTTTCGAGTGCGACCTCGGCCTTCATCGCGGAGTCAGCGGAGACTTCCGTGTGCATGTGGCTGTCGAATATCATCGTTCTCCCTCCGTTTGCATGGCAGAAAAGGCGTCGGCAAGGCGCGCGAATTCGGCAAGGCTCAGCGTCTCACCGCGCCTTTTCTCGTCGATCGCGGCCGCGTCCAGCGCACGGCGCACGGCGTCCTTCGACGCTCCCGTGCCGAGGAGCGCGTTGGCGAGTGTCTTGCGCCTCTGGCCGAAGGAGGCGCGCGCGACGCGGAAGAACATGCGCTCGTCGGTTACCTCTACCGGCGGTTTCCCACGCTTTTTGCACGCGATGACGGAGGAGGCGACCTCGGGCGCAGGAATGAAGGAGCGCGGCGCGACCTCGCGCACGATGCGCGGCTCCGTATGGTACTGCACGGCGACGGAGAGCGCACCGTAGATCTTCGAGCCGGGCGCGGCAATCATGCGCTCCGCCACTTCCTTCTGCACCATGGTCACGATGTGCGTGATGGGCAGATGCTGCTCAAGGAGCGCGAGGAGAATCGGCGTCGTGATGTAGTAGGGCAGATTCGCCGCGACCTTGAACGGCTGATTTTCCATGAGGGCGCGGATGTCCGTCTTCAAGATGTCGCCGGGCACGATGCGCAGATGATCGTAGGCGGCGAGCGTCTCGGCGAGGACGGCGGGCAGCTTCTTGTCAAGTTCGACGGCGGTGACGTGTGCGCCGGCTTCGAGAAGCCCCTGCGTCAGCGTGCCGATGCCCGGGCCGATCTCCAAGACGCGGTCGCCTTCTTCAATTTCCGCCGCCGCCACGATGTCCTTGACGACAGAGCCGTCGACGAGGAAGTTCTGCCCGAGCCGCTTCGAGGCGCGAAGGCCGAAAGCCTTCAGAATATGGCGCGTGACGGCGGGGCTGGCAATCTCGGGAGCGATCATAATGCGCCTCCTTTCGCGGCTGCTTTCGGCTCGTCATTTCGCACGGCAGCCGTTTCAGCGCCGTCTTCCGCGTTCCGTACGGCAGCCGTTTCATTGCCGTCCTCCAATGACGTCAGCGCCGCCTCGAACTCCTCACGCGTCACGCCGTAGCTGTTGAGGCGCTTGCAGAATGTACGCGCGTTCGCCCAGCCGACGCCGAGCCGCGCGCCAAGCCGCGCGCGCCGCCGACTCGCATCCTCGCCGCCCGAAAGCCCCGCGAGGATGAGATCTCGGCTCGTGAAGACTTCGCGCGGCGCGATCGTACAGGTGCGCACCTTGGCGAGTGCGCGGCGAATCGAATCGGGCGAGGCCTGCTCGACTCCGATGTCGCCCTTGGCTGTCGCCTCCTCCTTCGGGATGAAGGCATGACCCGCCTCGGGGAATCTCTTCGCGAGAAAGCGCCTTATGCGCTCGCCCGCAGAATCGGGATCGGTGAGGATGATGATGCCGCGCCTCTTGTACGCCGCCTCGATGTCGGCGAGCGCACGCCTGCCCAGCGAGAAGCCGCCCGTCACGATGCAGTCGGCGTCTATCGCCTTGCGGACGGCGACGACGTCCATCTTTCCTTCCACAACAAGAACTTCTTTCAGCATATCTTTCCCTTCCACAAAGGGGCTGTGCATAAGCCCGCTTCGACTTATGCACAGCCCTCGTTCACTGCAAATCATATTCCGCCTTCCACAAGGGCGGTTTTGCGGGCGGCGCACGATTGTACGCTTATGCGTATATTCCTCACAGGATGCGCCGCACCGCTTCGTAAATTTTTTCATGCACCGCCTCGCGCGAAAGCGGCTCGCCCGCCTCGCTGCAGCGGACGCGCTGCCAGCCGCAGCGCGCGGCAAGATTGACCGACGCCCGATGGCAGCGCACGAGGTAACCCTCGTCGCGCTCGTGGATGTCCCGTGCCGCGCCGCTTGCCGCCGCGCGCGCCGCGATGAGGCGGCGGCTCACGGCAGGATCCATGTCGAGAAAGAGGACGAGATCGGGGCGCGGCAGCGCGAGCTTTCCGTACTCGAAATCCTCAAGCCACGCAAGGAAAGCCTCGCGCTCAGCCGCCTCCTCAAGCTTCACGGCCTGATGCACCATGTTCGCCGTCGTGTAGCGGTCGGCGAGGACGATCGCGCCCGCCTCAAGATCCGCACGCCATTTTGTCTGAAACGAAGCGTAGCGGTCGACGGCAAAGAAGGCAGATGCGGCGTAGGCATTGACTTCGGACGCACGTTCGCCGAAATCGCCGCCGAGGTACATGCGCACGAGCGCCGACGACGGCGAAGCGTAGTCGGGAAACTCGACCTGCCGCACGCAGCGGCCTTCGGCGACGAGCCTTTCCCTGAGCATCTTCGTCTGCGTCGCCTTGCCTGAGCCGTCGCCCGCCTCCAAGACGAGGAGCTTTCCCTTTGCCTGCAAGATTCCAGCCTCCTTCACGCTTCCGCGATTTCCGCCCTTGGGCAGCTCCTGCGCTCACTCCACGCACGGCACATGGAGGATGAACTTCGTGCCCTTGCCGAGATCGCTCTCCAGCCCAATGCCGATCGCATGCTGCTCGGCAATCCAGCGCGCGATCGAAAGTCCGAGTCCCGTACCGCCCGGCGCATCCTTGCCGCGCGTCCGCGCGGAATCGACGCGATAGAAGCGCTCGAACACCTTGTCCTGATGCTCCTTCGCAATGCCGATGCCGTTGTCGGCAAGCGTCAGAACCATCTCGCCCGCGCCGCGGCGCAGCTCGATCGTGATGCGGCCGCCCTTGGGCGTATACTTCATGCTGTTTTCGAGGATGATGCGCATCATGTGCTTGATGAGCAGCGGATCGGCATAGATCGCGCCCGGCTCGTTTGCGAGAAGCTCGACCTCGTGCCGCGTCGCGATGAGCGCCATCTTCTTCACGACATCCTCGACCAGGGGCGCGAGCTCCAGTCGCTCCTTGTGCATGGCAAGCCGCTTCTGATCGGCGCGTGCGAGGAACAGGAGCTTCTCGATCAGTCCCTGCATGTCCTCGGCTTCCGAGTGTATGGCGCTCAGTCCCTCTTCGAGCGTCTCGGGGTCGCTTGCACCCCAGCGGCTCAGCATATCCGAATAGCCGCGGATGACCGTCACGGGCGTCCGCAGCTCGTGCGAGGCGTCGGATACGAAGCGCCGCTGCTGCTCGAATCCCGCCTGTATGCGCTCAAGCATGTGGTTGAACGTCTCAGCAAGCTCGGCAAGCTCGTCTTTGACAGGCGGCACGGCGATGCGCCGCCCGAGGTCCGTGACCTCGAGGGAGCGCGCCGCCTGCGTCATCGTGCGGATCGGCCGCAGGATGCGGCAGCTGATGAAGTAGCCGGCGGCGAGCGCCAGAACGATGCCCGCGAGATTCGTGATGGTCAGCACCTTCTGCAAGGTCGTGAGGAAGTGGCGCTCCGCCGTGATCGTGCGGAAGAAGTGAAGCACATAGGTGTGCCCGCTCTGATTGATGATGATCTTGTGGTAATAGATGTGCGTGTTGCCGATGGTCGAAACGTACATCGCCGAATTCGCCCAAAGCGGTGGATGCTGGTCGATGTGCGCCTCGACGAGACTGATGGACGGATAGTGCGTATCCGACTCGTAGACGACGGGGCCGTCCGCGCCCTCTGTCACGCGCAGCACGACGCCGGGCATTAAGAGGTCGTCCTCGTAGACGGCGAAGGCGAGCGGATAGCGATGGCGCATATCGGGCGCCGTTTCATTAAAAATCTCCGTACCGTGCTCGATTGCGGAGAGCACATGCTCCTGCGAACGTGTAAGCTCGATCTCCGCCTGATGGTAGAGGGAATAATAGATGCCGATGGCGGAAACGATGCTCGTGAACACGAGCACGAAGACGAGCACAGCCGCATAGACGAGCGTCAGCCACGTCGATATGCGCATGTGGCGCGAGGAGCGCAGGCGGGAAAGTGCACGCCAGAGCCGCCTAGCCCTTGATCGCATAGCCGACGCCCCGCACCGTGTAGATGTACTTGTCGTCGAAACGCTCATCAATCTTCGCACGCAGATAGCGGATGTAGACGTCGACCACGTTCGTGTCGCCTACGTAGTCGTAGCCCCAGACCTCCTGCAGGATCTGGTCGCGCGTGAGGACATTGGGCTTGTTGCGCAGCATGTATTCGAGAAGCGAATACTCCTTCTTCGTCAGCTCGACGAGATCGCCCTTGACGCGCACCTCGTAGCGCCCCGGATAGAGCACGAGATCCTTGACGGCGAGCACGCGCTCGTCGCGGTTGCCCGCCTCGTTCGCCTTGTGCACGCGGATCGCCGCGCGCACGCGCGCCAGAAGTTCCTGAATGGCGAACGGCTTCGTTATGTAGTCGTCCGCGCCGATGTCGAGTCCGTTGACCTTGTCCTCGACATCGTCCTTCGCCGTCAGCATGATGATCGGCACGTCGCTGATCTCGCGCACGCGGCGGCAGACCTCAAGACCGTCCATATCGGGCAGCATGATGTCGAGGAGCACGAGATCGTACTGCTCCTGCACGATGCGCTCGTAGGCGCGGCGTCCGTTCTCCTCGGACTCCGTCTCGAAGCCCTCGTGCTCCAGCTCCATCTGCAGAAAGCGTGCGATGCGCCTCTCGTCCTCGACGATCATGATCTTCTTCGCCGCTTCTGCCGTCTCCGCTGCGCTCACCGTCTCCGTCGCTGCACTCTTCGCTGCCTTCACGGCCTTTGCTGCTCTCGCCATGCTGTATCCTCCTGTTCTTCACTGCGCCCCGCACATCTTGCGTGCGGACGCTTCCTATCATCACTCTCGGCGGCTTACAGGAAGCACGAAAAAAATACGCCTCCTATAGAAGCCGCTCGCGAAGGAGCGACAAAAAGCTTGCCGCCGCCGCTGAAAGCGGTCGATCGCGCTTCCACGCGATCACCGTGTGCGTCAAGATCTCCGGCTCGACGATCCGCTTGCAGACCATCGCTTCATCCGTCAGAAGACTCTTCGCCGACTGCGGCAGGATCGCCGCGCCGAGTCCCGCCTTCGCCGCCAGGACATCCTGTACGATGCTGTCGCTCAGGCACAGGATGCGCGGCTCGAAACCTGCCTTGCGGCAGGCAGTAAGAAAGATGCCCTGCCAGCGAAGCGGGATGATGATCGACTGCTCGGCAAGCTCTGCGAGCCGCACGAAATCTTCGGCCGCACCGCAAGACGCCGTGCGGTTCATCATCGCCGCGAGCGGTTCGTTCGCGAGCACGATGGACTCGTAGCTCTCGCGCTCGACCTCCGTGCGCGTGACGGCGATCTCGATGAGCCGATTGTCGAGCATGTCGAGGACGCGTGCGCCCTCGGCCTCGAAGATCTGGAAGGTCACGCGCGGATGCGTCTTGTGGAACGCCGCCAGAAGCCCCGGCACGAGATTCGCGCCCGAGCTTGTGATCGTGCCGATACGCACCTCGCCCGCTGTGCCTTCGCCCACGTCCTGGATCTCGCGCACCGTGCCGTCGACGAGGCCTAGAATCTGCTCGACGCGCTCCTTGAGCACGCGCCCCGCCTCCGTCAGCCGGATGCGGCGGCTGCCGCGCTCGAAAAGCTTCACACCGAGCGCGCTCTCTAGCCGCTTCATCTGTCTCGACAGCGCGGGCTGCGCCACGGCAAGCCGCCCTGCGGCGTGGCTGATGTTGCCCTCCTCCACGATCGCATAAAAGGCGCGCATGTCCTTGATGTCCATTCTTCCTTCTCCCCTTCGGCGCAGAAGCGCCCGTGCAGCATCCAGCCGCCGCACGATGTATACGCCTTTTATTATATGGGGGAATCTTTCGCAAGGCAAGTGAATTTCCGATGAAAGTCCAAGAAACCAAGCCCGAAGGGTGCAGACGGATAATAATTATATTTTTTTAATTGATAAAACTCTAACTTTGTAATTGTATTCATTTTTGTTTTCTTTTATAATAGAGACTGCATTTTATTTCATACTTACCAAGGAGGAAACAGCATGGCAAGGAAGAGATTCCGTCTTCGCGATTACAAACTGCTCTCGCTGGGCGTGGCACTTTGGCTGGCGGCGCCTTTGAGTGCGGCGCACGCAGAAGATGCCCCCCCCCAGGAGACACAGCGCGTCCAGACGGAAGCCGTTGACGTCGAAGCGCAGGCGGCGCAGGAAGAAGCGAAGTACGAGTCGCAGCAGAAGACGATCATCACCAAGGAAGATATTGAGAAGAAACAGGCGAAAGCCGTTGAAGACATCATCTTCTCCGAGACGGGCGTCTCGCGCACGGTCGACGCTATGGGGCGCGTCGGCATCTCGATTCGCGGCGCAGAGCCGCGCCACACGCTGATTCTCGTGGACGGACAGCCCGTCCTGGGAGATCTGGCGAAATATTCGGGCGCGGCGGACGAAGTCATGCGTCTCGGCACGGAGAACGTCGAGCGCATTGAGATCATCCAGGGCGCGGCGAGCGCGAAGTACGGCTCGGACGCCATCGGCGGCGTCGTCAACATCATCACGAAGAAGGCGCAGCATGAGCCGGGTGTGCAGTTCAACGTCGAGAGCATGCGCCGCGCCGACGACGATCACACGATCCCCTATACGAACTTCTTCCTGCGCGCCGATTCGGGCGACATGGGAAAGTTCCGTATCGGCCTTTCGGGCAGCAAGCGCGAAGTCATGCCTGTGTACGCGAGCAGGGAGCGCAAGAAAACTGGCATGAGCGGCTCTGATCTCGACTTTGAGCCGAATGCGCTGCGTTTCTACGGTGATACGGCGACGGTCGGTCTTGTAGGCACCTACGATGCCAATAAGAACAACTCCTTTGAGTTCCGCGTTGACCACTATGCTGAAGATCTCAGCCGCATCATCAAGCGGACGGACTCCGACCTTGAGCCGCAGCAGCATTTCAAACGCAAGACAGGACGCGACGCATACAACCTCGGCTGGCGCGGCATGAACAAGATCAGCGATTGGAATGTTGAGTTCAATTATACGACGATCAAAGAAGATGATGTATCGCTGATCAACTATGCGGGCAAGTCGGTTTATGAGGGAAAGAACGAGCTGCGCTACGTTGACAACGTCGATCACAGTCAGTTTGACCTCAAGGCATCGGCAAATACGCAGCTGAGTGACAAGCATCTCCTCAGCTACGGTTTCGGCTATACGAAGGAGTCCGGAGAGGGCAGCCGTCTCAAGAGTTCACCGAACATCTCGACGCGCCACATCGACCCGTGGGATTATGACAAAAGTCTGCTGGTTGACAAAAAGGATCGCCTGATGCGCGGCGAAGATAACACCAATTATATTTGGTCGCATATTCACGATTATGCCTTTCCTAAGAACTATACGGGAAATCCTCGTTGGAAGGAAGAGCTTGAATATTATAACTACGACGATGAGACCGGTATCGGCTATAATCCGAAGCTTACCTATGATGACTTTACAAAGTATCAATTCCAGAAAGGAATACTTTCGGAGGATTACTACTACGATCTCTATGTCGGCTCACGCAAGATTACAGACATTGCACGGAGCAATCTTAAAGCGGACTATGATGAGCTTGAGTCAAAATTGAATGACGAATATAAGAGCCGGCATAACGGTGCCGCTTATCCCGGCAGCAACATCGTCGGAGAGTATTTCAAAAAGGGAATAGATCGTGCGGATAAGAATGATCAGTATACGCCTACTCTGAATGGGAAAATGTTCCTCGAAGAATATTGGGATCGCGACCAGCGCATTACCGTCGGTAGCGGTACGATTCAACGCTACAATCTGTTTGTTGGCGATACCTGGCAGATGTCGAAGAATACGATCTTCTCGCCGATTTTGCGCCTTGATTACAGCAGTCTCTTCGGCACGAATATCTCGGGCAACCTCGGCATCACGCACAACATCGCGGGCAATCCGCATCGCCGCTTCAAGGCGAACATCGGCACGGGCTATACGGAGCCGGGCATGGGCGAGCTTTGGTATAACTGGGAGATGTATGCCAGTACACCGCTTCCCGGACTTTTTGGCGGCGGTGACGCAAAAATGGGCTGGTGGTGGGCAGGCAATCCCAATCTCAAGCCTGAGAAATCTTTCAATATTGACATGAGCATCGAGGGGGAAACAAAGGATACGTATGCGCGTGTCGGCATTTTCCACAACCGCATCCGCGATTACATGTCTGTTTACTACACAGGAAAAATTCTTGATTTTGCACCGTATATCAAGGATCCAAACCAAAAATGGATGCGTGCGCCGGATTTGATTTACAGCTTCAAGAACATCGGACAGGCAGAGATCACGGGTCTTGAGGCAGAAGTGAGTCACAAGCTCAGTCCCTTCTGGAATGTGAAGCTCGGCTATACATGGCTCTATGCACTCAATAAGACGGATCCCTTGATGCCGGATCGGCTTCTTGACCGCCCGAAGCATAAGATCGACATCGCGTTTGCCTACGAAAACAAGCAATACGGTTGGAGCGGTCAGATCTGGGGCGATTACTATATCGATATGCTCGACAGCAATACGCTTGCGAATGGTGCAAACTATTGGACGGACTATCTGAAGGGCGGCTTGGCGCTCGACCAGAAGCACGCATATCAAAGTAAGACTTTTGGCATTTGGAACATCATGATCCAGAAGCAGCTTTCGCCCGATGCGATGGTCTACTTCGGCGTCAACAATCTCTTCAATCACCGTGACGACGACCGTGCGACACAGGAGCGCATCTATCGCTTCGGCGCGAACTTCAAGTTCGATACGGCATGGAAGAAGAAGGTCAGAAAGGCGGCAGGCTCACCCGTTGCGCTCAACGAAACAGCGGAGGACGAAGTGCCGCGCCTGCAGGGCTTCCTGCTCAAAGATTTCGATGAGAGCCGCAAGGAAGGCATCGAGTTCTTCGGCGACTATCAGATGCGTTGGAACGCGCACAACGGCACGAATCGCCCGCAGTCAACGTATACAGAGAATTCTTCCGTCAGCGAAACAGCGCAGAAGAATATGCTTGATGCGGACGGTCATGCGTTTGAGCAGCGCGTGCGTGTCGGCGCAAGCGCACGTCTCGGCGAGAACACCGATCTCACCGTCGTCGGCAGCCTGTCGGGCAGAGGCGATGTCGATACGGCACAGAGTCTGCCCGATAACAAAGGCTTGAATGAAGCACGACTGGAACGTGCGGCGCTGACGCACAAGGCGAAGGATTGGACGTTCGCGCTCGGTCGCATCCAAGAGCCGATGGGCGTCACGGGCTATTGGTTCGGCAAGGAATACGACGGCGTGCGTGCCGTCTATACGAATACCGCGAAGGATATGCAGGTGCGCTTGGGCTTCGGTACATTCAAGCACTCGACGGGCGTTTCCGATACAGCATATACGCATGTGACAAATCAGACGTTCTATCGTCCGCCGACAGCCGCCGAGTTCCTTGGTCTTGATCGGGATGTGACGGATTCGGCGCATGCAGCTGATGCCGGCAATCAGGCATATGCTGCTGCGAAGGCGGCAGGCGATACGGCGCAGACGCAGAATCTGTACTTCTATCAGCAGCTCAAAGATGCTCCCACAATGGAGGCGAAGATGGAAGTATTGAAGCGCATGCAGTCCATCGTCAATCAGGCGTATGGCAGCGATCTTGCGAAGAAAACCATTCCGCTGCGCCCGCCGACGTTTGGTTCCTATGTCTACTATAGGATCAAAGATTCGCATGGCAATGTAAAGATCAAGAAGGCGCCGGTGAATTTCAACGGTCCCGAGGGAGAAACCACCCCAGCAGGCAAGGCGTGGGCAAGGGATATGGAAAAGAAATTTTCCATCAAGCCGACCGATCCCGACGCATTGCAGTCCGATGGCTCGTATTTCCAGAAGCATTCTGCGGAAGTGGAAAGCACCTATAAAGAGATTGCGGAATACAGGGCGCGGGAAAACTGGAGAGACTACAAATTCGATTCTGAGGGAAACCCTACGAGTCAGTCCTTGGGCGAGGTTTGGGAGCTGTCTTCCGGGCGGGGGAAATCCTCAAGCGATTGGACAACGAAATCCGACGATTATACATTTGACGGCGTGGTTGGCACCTACGAAGATAAATATGAATGGGGTGAACCCAGCCCGTACAAATATAAGCTTACGAATGTCGATGTCCTAAAGTTCTTCAAAGAGGAACTTTACCAAAAGCCTTCTGCAGATGCGAACAGCAATTACGGCTTAGCCAATATGAGCCAGATGGGCTATGAGTATCTTGATATTCTTAATAGGATCGTATCGGAGGCTGAATCCGGCAACAAGCTGCCTCGCGCTTCTTTGGGCAATGTTGTCGGCAACCTCATCAAGACGACGGGCGTCGTCCTTGAAAAGGACGATATCCCGCCGATCGACAAGGCGTTCTACCTGCAGGTCAGAAAAGAGCTTGCGCCGAATCTCGGCGTGACGGCATGGTATCTGCGCTCCGTCGGCGATAAGAGCCATACGATTCTCGCAGCGAACGGCACGGGCAACGATGAGCATACGTTCGACCAACTCGCGAATGTCATCGGTGTCGGTGCCAAGTGGCAGATCGGCAAGAAGACCGCCGTTTCCTTCGACTACGGGCAGAATCGCTCCGCGTTCGGCAAGTATATGAACGGTCATTCGACCTTCGATCATCCCGCGCGTACCGACATCTTCACGCCGCGAGGACACCAGGACGGCGGTGTGCCGACCTTCTGGACGGCGCGTCTTGACATCGGCGAAGCCGATATGGACAAGCCAGGCACATGGAATGCGTTCGTGGATTACAAGCATTTCGAGCACGGCTCCTTCTTCGGCGGCAACGGTACGGACTACCTGCCCGATCGCTACCTCGACGGCATCGAGAGCTTCTCCATCGGCGGCGGCTACGTCCCCGCGAAGAACTGGCTCTTGGAACTTTTCTACACCTTCGACGCCAAGAGCACAAACCAGCGCGACACCCTGCATGGCCCCGAGACCTTCAAGCTCGGCAACTTCGCAAGGGCGCAGGTCACCTATCGCTTCTAATCCCCCGCTTAAAGCAAGCGGCTTCAAAGAAGCAAACAAAAAACAGGAGCACAGCCCCCTCGGGGTCTGTGCTCCTGTTTTTTTGCCGCCGTACGTCCTGCCCTACAAGGCACCATCGCGGTGCAGCTTGAGCTTGCCGTCGAGGAAGATGTAGTCACTATCGTCGCCTTGGATGCGCCAGTCGAGCTGCATCATGCGCTCGCCTTCTTCTTCGACGATCCAAAATACCGTCGTGCCCATGGTCGAGCGGTCAACGAGATCTTCGTACTTCGTGATCTCACAGCCGTTGATCTTCTGCCCTTGAATCTCCAAGATGAGCGTTCCCTTGGGACTGAGCCAATCTCCTTCGAGGAGCTTCAGCCGCGCCTCCATGCCGACCGCAGGCGCAGCTTCTGCCGGTGCGCCCGTCGCCGGTTCCGCCCCCGCCAGACTTGCCGGCAGAAGCAGCAAGGCACAAACGAGAACCAAGAAGATTTTCCGCATGATACATCCCTCCCAATACAGTTTTCCCGCAAGACCTTTCTATTATTTGGATTCTCTAAAAGAATGCGTTTCCCTGCTCGAAAAATAAATTTGATGCGATTCGATGGGCATCCTCACCTCCACAAAGGATGTCATACGGTTTCCATCGGAAAAACCTGCACGCGGTCAGAATGCCCATCGGACAGCGGCGCCGCCGCTGAATCCTTTGCGCTTTCCTTGCCAACCATTGATGTGGAAATCATAGCTGACGCGGCTATTTTGCGGCAGGAAGCGATAGCCGAGTTCGAGCATATAGCTCGATCCCTTGAGACTCGGGCTGGGCGCTGCGTCGCCGCCGACGCTCGCACTCGTCTCGCCGCCCAATTCATGCTCCCAGGCCAGCCCAGCGTAGCACTCGCCCGTGCTCCTGTCCTTCCTGCTGTAGCGGAGGCCGAGGCGCAGGCGATGCGAGTCGACATCGGCGAAGTCATAGGCGTCGCCCGAGCCGCGCAGTTTCACTGACATACCGTCTTGGTGCGACCAAAAATAGCGCACATAGGCGTCGAGGGAAATGCCCTTCTGCAGAGCAAAGGTCTTGCCGACGCCGAGGTGGATGCCATAGTAGGCATTCGAGCCGTCATATTCTGCATTCTCGCCGTGCAGGCTGTAGTCGCTCTTGGCGCGGCCTGCGCGTGCGGAGGCTTCGAACCACAGGCCGCCCTGCTGCGTCAGCTTGCCCATGACGCCGAGGCCAAGATAGCTGAGCTTGCCACTGCCATGTGCGCCGTTGTCGAGATAGGAATCATAGGTGCTGCGTCCGTATTCGACAAAGGGGCTGAAGAGTCGCTTCGTGCCGTCCTTCGCCGCATCTTCACGCGCCCAGCCAACGCCGAGATTCCAGCCCTTGGAGTCAACGTGGGAGCCGCTCTCCACACGCATGGCATTGGCTCCTGCGCCTGCCCATAGATGATAGGACGCCGGATCTGACGCAGCCGTCCTGCGCTGCGTGTCCTTGGCAGATGCGCGAGACTCTGCCGCATCGTCGGCACTTGCATTTTCTGCGCTCAGCTCAGCGGCGGCAAAACCGATTTCCACAAGATAGTCCGCGCCTTGGTTGACGAAATTCGCGAGACCCGCACGCGTCTCCACGGGGGATTTCGCCGTCTCGCCAACACCCGTCTTGGTCACGGTCGCCCGGAGTTTCTCAGGATGCGCCTTGTCGGGCGCAATCGCAAAGAGGCAGTCGTGTGCGATGCCGTCCGTCCCCTTCATCGTGACACCTTCGCCAACGGTGATCTTGCCGTTCGCGTTCTCCAACAGCGTGAATGAATCACCTGCCTGAAGTTTCCTTGCTGCGCCGCTGCGACGGAAGTCGAGCGTCATGTTCGTGAGATTCTTGCTGCCGCCGCTGACATTCGTGAGCTTGAGCAAGGTATGCGCCGTGCCGTCGGTCGGGGCATCCTCGACATCGAGTCGGAGGTTCTCGATCCCCTTGAAATCATGGATCGAGGATGTGCCTGCACTGTAGTAGACGGCGAGCGTGTTGCCCATGCCGCCCGACGCCGTGCCGCCCGTGACGATGCCGTTGACGACAGTGTTGCGCAGATGGATGATGTTGCTGTTCGTCGCCGTGCCATGGCCGCCTGTGACTGCGCCGTTGACCATCGCATTCTGCAAGCTGACGATATTGCCGTCACTCTGTACCGTGCCATGACCGCCCATGACCGCGCCGTTGACAGCTGCGTCCTTCAAGTCGACCGTGTTGCCATTTGCCGCCGCACCTCTGCCGCCTATGACATCATTCGTGACGGTCGTTCCGTCCATGCTGACGGCGTTGCCCTCTGCAATCGTCGCGGCATCGCCTCCTACAACACTAGTGGCAGTAATGTTTCCGAGCGTCACGCGGTTGTTCGACGCCGCACCTGCGCCTCTGCCGCCCGTGACTGCTGCAGCGTTCGCTCGAATATTCACGGTGTTGCCCGACGCCTCGCCCGCGCCTTCGCCGCCGACGACATCGTGCACGGCACTCTCAATCGTAACGGTGTTGCCCCTCGCCTTGCCGCCTGCGGCATCGGTATAGCCGCCGTAGACCGTGCCCGTGACATTTGCCGTGCCGCTGATCTTGACTTTGTTCTCATAGCTCGCGCCCTTGTCCGCAGCCGTCGTGCCTACGCCGCTTGTCCAGCCGCCATAAACGTTCGCATGTGTGCCGCTCGAAAGCGCGATCTCGTTTTTGCGCGTCGAATTGCCCGCCTTGGAGCGGCCGCCGTAGGCGTCTCTTCCTTCTCGCGTCGCTTGTGTCGCTCCCTTGAAGCGATAGCCCTCGTAGGTGATGGCGGTGATGCGTGCGCCCGACTTGCGAACGTCGATGTTCGTCTCCGCCTCATCGCCCGTCTCGGACTTCGCCGCGCCCGTGTAGTGCGCGAGGTTGATGCCCTGCTCGTTCTTGAGAAGCGTGAGCGGCTTCGCCGCCGTGCCCGTCGCCGTGAGGCTTGCCCAATCGACGTCAGTCTCACCCGTGCCTGTGACTTCGAGCATCGTATCATCCTTGGCAAGGCCTGCGGCATCGAAGGTCAGCTTCTGGAAGCCAGTGATTTCCCCCGCCTTGTTGCCCCTTCCCTTGATGCTGAGCGTGTTGCCCGTACCGCTTGCCTGCGAACCGCCTTTGATTGCGCCTGCGACTCGCACATTGCCGTTGAGATGGACTTCGTTGTTGTTTGTCGTTGCACCTTCGCCGCCCGTGACGGAGGTGACCGTGACATTTCCGAGGTTCACGATGTTGTTCGACGCCGCGCCCATGGATCTGCCGCCCGTGACGGCTGCCGCGTTCGCGCGGATGTCCACGGTATTGCCCGACGCCTCGCCCGCGCCTTCGCCGCCGACGACGTCGTGCACGGCACTCTCAATCGTGACGGTGTTGCCCCGCGCCCTGCCGCCTGCGGCATCGGTATAGCCGCCGTAGACCGTGCCCGTGACATTTGCCGTGCCGCTAACGGTGATCTTGTTGCCCGTGCTGTCGCCGAGCTTGTCGGCGGCGGCGTCCGAGCCTGTGCCCGTCGTCCAGCCGCCGAAGGCATTCGCATAGCTGCCGCTTGCGAGCGCAACGTCGTTGCCCGTCGTCGTGTTGCCGATGGCAGAGCGGCCGCCCCATATATGCGTGCCGTCACTCTCAGCCGTCGTCGCGCCCTTGAAGATCAAGCGCGAATAGAGGATCTTCCTGCCCGTCGCGTCCTTTTCCAGCGTGACCTCCACCGTATCGCCTGTTCGTACGACCGTGTTCACGCCGTCGCGCACGACGATGCCGCCCGACGTGTTGTTCTCGATCAGCGTGCCCGAGGGGGTGCTCGGCGAGCCGTAGATGGCGATGTCCTTGAGGCTCTTGAACTTCGTACCCATCGAATCGCGCAGCGTGAGACGCGGCTGCAGCGTATCAGTAAAATAGAAGTTGACCTTGTCGAAATTGACGATGTTCTTCGCCCGTGCACTCGCCTTGACGTTGAGCGTATTGCCCGCATAAGATGCACGATTGCCGCCCGATGCACCGAAGATGTACTTCGCGATCCGGTAACCCGCCTTCATCTCATTTTTCCCGTCGCCGAGATTGACGACGTTTCCCTTGATCTCGCTGACATTGCCCGCAGAATGCGCAGCATAGACGTTGTTCAGCTCGCCGCCCGTGATCGTGACGATATTCCCCGTCAAGACGCCGCCACGCCGCGTATAGCCGCCGTAGACGTCCCCGCGGAAGACGCCGCCCGCGACGGTGACCTCGTTGTGCGCCACATTGCCTGTGGAATCTGCTTTTTCAAGCGATCCGCCGCATACCGCTTTCTTCAGCGTGCCGCCCGTGATCGTGACCGTGTTGTGCGTCACATCGCCCGTGGCATGCGCACCGCCGAACGCGCCACCGTAGACCTTTCCCGCAATCGTCCCGCCTCGAATGACAACATGATTCTTCTGGATTTGCCCCGCCGCATTCCTGCTGTTGGAAAAGCCGCCGTAAAGAGACTCCGTCTTGCCGCCGTTTACCTCGACGGTGTTTTCTTCCGCCGTGCCGCTGCGTCCGACGTAGCCGCCGACCAGCCATTCGGCAAACGACATCGTCCCCGCATCGAAGCGAACCCGATTCTCTCTCGCATGACCTATGCCCCATGCCGCGCCGCCATAGACGGAGGCGATCTCCGTCGTCGCGCCCTTGATGCGCACGGTATTGCCGTCGGCGTTTCCCGTACCTCGGGCGACGCCGCCGAAGACACTCAGCGGACCCTCTTGATACCGATCGACCGTCAGGCTGTTGCCCGACGCATCCTCGCTGCCCGTCCCGACACTCGCCGCACTGTTCGGCGTACTGGGATCATCGGGGTTCGGCACATTCCTCTGGGGCGGATGCGTGCTGTCGATCGTCACATCCGCAGCAGAGGCGAAGGACGGTACAAAGAAAGCGCCACCGCTCAAGGCGATGGCTGTAAAAAGCGCCAAGGATGGGCGCGAGAATTTCTTGTTGGACATTCATTTTCTCCTCTTGGGTCTTTAGACTTGAAACTTTTTCTATAACTAGATATTTCGGTTCATTATAGCAGTTTCTTCCCGTCTGAGCAACCAGAGTGTCACAACGAAATTATTTCATCAGCTCTTCCTGCGCGGCGCGCGGTTTTTCGCCCTTGGCGCGGCGCACGCGGCGGTAGCTGCCGTCGGGCTGCATGAGCCAGGCGCGCGTGTTGTCGGCAAGGTATGTGGCAAGGAGCGCGAGCAGGCGCTTCTTGTGCGCCTTTTTGCGCACGGGCGTCATGAGTTCGATGCGGTTGTTGAGGTTCCTCGGCATCCAGTCGGCGGACGAGAGGAAGACATCCTCCTTGCCGCCGTTATAGAAGCAGAAGATGCGGCTGTGTTCGAGGAAGCGGCCGACGATGCTGCGCACGCGGATGTTTTCGCTGACGTCCTTGAGTCCGGGGCGCAGCACGCAGATGCCGCGCACGATGAGGTCGATTTCAACGCCTGCCGCCGAGGCTTCGTAGAGCTTGGCGATGATGAAGCGGTCAAGGAGCGAATTCATTTTCGCCGCGATGTAGGCGCGTTCGCTCCGCTTGGCGTGCGCGATTTCCCGCTCGATGCTTTCGGTGATACGCTCTCGGAGCGTCAGCGGGGCGACGGCGAGGCGATTCCAGACGGGCGGATCGGAGAAGCCCGAGAGAAAGTTGAAGAACGCCGAGGCGTCGACGCCCGTGAGGACTTCGGCGGTGAAGAGGCCGACATCGGTGTAGATCTTCGCCGTCGCGCCGTTGTAGTTGCCCGTCGCGAGATGGCAGTAGCGGCGGATGCCGTCTTCTTCGCGCCGTATGACCATCGTGATCTTTGAGTGCGTCTTGAGCCCCAAGATTCCGTAGATGACGTGGCAGCCAGCCTCTTCGAGGCGACGCGCCATGAGGATGTTGTTCTCCTCGTCGAAACGCGCCTTGACCTCCATGAGCACGGTGACCTGCTTGCCGTTTTTCGCGGCCTCTTCGAGCGCGGCGATGATGGGTGAGTCGCCTGCGACGCGGTAGAGCGTCTGCTTGATGGCAAGCGTGCGCTCGTCGGCGGCGGCACGGGCGAGGAAGTCTTCCACGATGGCGAAGGAGTCGAATGGATGGTGCACGAGGATGTCGTCTTTTTCAATCGCCTGCCAGATGTCGCCCTCGGCGGCAAGCTCTGCCGGGCGCGGGGAAAAGCGCGGGTAGCGCAGGCGGTCGAAACCCGCGAGATTGGCGAGCGCGGCGAAGAAGGCCGCGCCGAGCGGGCCTTTCGCACGGTAGACATCCATTTCTTCTAGGGAAAGCTGCTCCTTGAGGAAATCGAGGAGATCGGCGGGAAAGTCCTCGGCGACTTCAAGGCGCACGGCTGCGCCCTTGCGCCTTTTTTCGAGCGATTTCTCGACTTCTGCCAAGAGGTCTTCGACGTCGTCGCGAATGTCGAGGTCGGCGTCGCGCGTGAGGCGGAAGGCCGCCGTCTGCACGATTTCCCAGCCCGTGAAGAAGCGTGCGGCGAAGAAGCGCAGAATGTCCTCCAAGAAGAGGAAGGTCGGCTCGCCCGGCAGTTTCCACAGGCGGTCGAGCACGGGCGCGGGCACGGGAACGATGGCGAGATGCTCGGCGCTTTCGCCCGCACGGCGAAGTTTCACGGCGAGGTTCAGGCTGCGGCTCGCGAGGAAGGGAAAGGGGTGCGCGGGGTCGAGCGCCATGGGCGTGACGACGGGATAGATCTCGCGCTCGAAAAGCTCCGCGAGCCACAGCGCTCGCTCTCCCGTCAGCTCTTCGGGGCGCACGAAGCCTATTCCCTCTGCGGCGAGTTCTCGGGTGACGAGAGCGAGGCAGCGATAGATCGCGCGGTATTGGCGGTGCGCCTGGCGCGAGACGGCGAGCATCTGCTCGCCGGGAGAAAGCCCCGCGATGTCCTTGTGCGCGACGCCGCTCGCGACGAGGTGCTTCAGGCCGGCGACGCGGATCATGAAGAATTCATCGAGGTTCGAGCAGGCGATGGCGATGAAGCGCAGGCGCTCCAACAGGGGATTCTCCTCGCGCGTCGATTCCTTGAGGACGCGCTGGTTGAAGCTCAGCCACGAACATTCGCGGTTCAGGAAATAGGCTCTTTTCAACATGTCCATGACGATTCCTCCTCACGCTTTGCACAGGACAGGCTCGATGCCGAAGATTTCACGAAAGAGCGCGGCGGCGCGGGCGAATGTCCAGCGAATCAAGGAGATGTCCTCTTCCGCTTCGAAGTGCACGCAAAGCTCCTCCTTTGAGAGCTTGACCGAGAGTTTTGCTATCTTGCCGCTGTGCCCTTGGTCGAGCGCGTCCGCAAGCCGCAGGACAGCGCAGAGCTTGAGCATCGTGACCTGCTGCTCGTGCGAAAGGCGCGCATAGTGCTCATCCTTGCTGCCGGGGTTCTCGCGGTTGTAGTAGTAGGCGACGCTCGCGACGATTTCCTTTTCCGCCTCGGAAACGCCGAAGAAGTCGGTGCCCATGATGATTTGATAGGAATAGCGGCTGTAGTGGCGCAGGTTGATGAACTTGCCTGTCTCGTGCAGGATCGCGCTGAGTCTGAGCAGCAAGAGTGCGCGCGAGGAAAGCCCATGTGCACCGCCCAAGGCACAAAAGATCTCCGTGGCCGCTCGCTCGACGCGCGCGCAGTGCTCTCTCGTCGAGCCGTATTTCTCCGCCGTCGTGCGTGCGAGCTGCACGGTGCGCTCTTCCTGCTCGGCGAGGCACGAAAGTTCCGCCAGCTGTGCGCCGCGATAGACGCTGTAGCTCATGAGAAATGTCGTGCCCATGAGGAACATGCCCTTGACGCGCGTCGCACGCACGACTTCGCCGTAGAGGAGCAGTGTCGGCATGAGGAGATGGGCGCGGCTCTCGGTGACGGCGCAGCGCGTCATGAGCTTCTGCGGCGTCAGCCCCGCGAAGGAGTCGAGGAAGCGCAGGAAGTCCTCGCCCTCTACGAACGTATACGCGCCTTTCGCGCCCGGCGCGAGGAGCGCGGCGACGGTGCGCGCTTCGAGTCCCGAGAGCACGAGATGGCGAATCGCATGATGCTCGATGCTCGGCCAGAGCGGCGAGAGCGTCGCGTGGATGTAGTCGCGCACGGCAGAGGGAAAGATCAGGCTCTCGTGTTCCTTCTCGCTGAAATGCTCAAGGATGCTCAGGCTGCCGCTCGCGACGTTCTGCTGAAAGAGCAGCCTGCCCCCCTGCCAGCCCGTGAGGCCGAGTCCGCTCGACGTGATGTCCATGAGCAGCACGGGCTTTTCGCCGAAGTTCTCCGCATTCTCCAAAAGCTCGTGACTCAGGGCAAAGAACTTGTAGTAGATCTCCTGCGTCATGTCGGCGACTTCAACCGTAAAGCCTGTGCGAATGCGAATCTGGTCGAGGATGCCGAGGCGATTTTCCGCCTCGCGCAGGACGGACGTGCCGATGGCGAAGACCTGCGCCACGCCGTAGTCGGCGAGAAGCCGGCGAAAGCCTGCAAGGATGCGGCAAAGCTCGCGAATCGAGTCAAAGGAGAGCCGCCCGTGACGGAACACCTCCTCGCCGAACCGCGTCTCCTTGCGCACGCGCTCGATGATCTCGACATCGTCGAGCGCGGCGAATGATGCGATGAGTAGACTCGTATGAACAGAGCCGATATGCACGACGCCGTAGGTGAATCGCTGCTTCATGGGGCGTGCCGCCTCCCTTCTATTTCCATTCGAAAAACAGGTATTCCTATCGTATGCGCCACAGCACAGACGTGCTGGCCTGCTAGGGTTCTTGAAGCGCCTCCCCGCACAAACGGCGCTTCAAGAATTGCAGTCCGACATCCGCCAGCCACATTTCGCAGAGCCGCCTTCACTTCACGTCGACTTGGCACATCTTCATCGCACGCAGTGCGTCCTCGTGGCTCTCAACCGTCACGCCCGCACAGCAGGAGGCGTCGACCGATATGCGCTTTTCGGGATAGAACGCCTTGAGCAGCAGGGCATTGGAAATGACGCATATATCGGTGCAAAGGCCGACAAGCTCGATCTCGTCATAGCCTGCGAGCACGGCGGGCAGTTCTGTCGAGCCGAAGGAGGGCTTCTCGACGACGGCTGCCGCCGCCTGAACGAACGGCTGCAGGGATGCGGCAATTTCCCAGCCTTTCGTGCCGCGAATGCAATGCGGCACGGGAAGCCGCTTCCCCTCCTGCGTTGCCAGATAGTCCTCGCCGTGCGTGTCCATCGTAAAGACGAGCGCCGTCCCCGCCGCACGCGCCGCCACCAGCTTCGCCTCCATGCGCGGCAGCATCGCCTGCGCCTCCTTCGTCCCCAATGCGCCGTCGATAAAATCCTTCTGCATATCGACGACGACAATCGCTTTTTTCATGATGATTCTGCCTCCTTCACCCGATGGAGCATCTTTATGCACCTTCTCATCCTTATCATAACCACAAAGCGCACCCTTTGCAAGCTGCCAGGAAAATTCGTGCGACGGACGGATTGCAAAGCAAAAGAACCGTCTCATGCGTCGAATCCGCTGCATGAGGCGGTCCTTTTTTTCTCGCCGTGTGCTATAATAGGGAAAGCAATCACGACAGGAGGCTTTTTCTTGCATTTCCAGCGAATCCTTTCCCTCTGCGTGCTCGTCCTCCTGCTTCTCACAGCGAGGGCGGGCGCGGCGGAAAACATACAGATCACGGCGGCCTCGGCGATTCTCATCGAGGCCTCGACGGGGCGTGTGCTCTACGAGAAGGCGGCGGATGTGCCGCGCTTTCCCGCGAGCACGACGAAGATGATGACATGCGTGCTCGCCATCGAGGAGGGAGATCTCTCGTCCATCCTCACCGTGAGCCGCACGGCAGCAGAAACGGAAGATACGGAGGTCGGCGCAGGCGATCGCTTCGTCCTCGCGGAGCTCGTCGCCGAGATGATGCTGCGCTCGGACAACGGCGCTTCTGTCGCCATTGCCGAAGACCTCGCCGGCTCTGTCGGCAGCTTTGCCGCACACATGAATGAGAAGGCGAAGGCCATCGGCGCGAAGGACACGCATTTCCTCAATCCGAACGGGCTGCCCGATCCCGCGCATGTCTCGACGGCGCACGACATCGCTCGCATCGCCGCCTACGGCATGAAGAATCCGAAGTTCCGCTCCTTCGTCGGCACGAAGGAGCGTGAGATCACCTGGGTCACGCCCGAGAAGAAACGCGCCCGGATGGCGAACACGAACCGCCTGCTCTCGACGTACGAAGGCGCAACGGGCATCAAGACGGGCTACACGAATGCGGCGGGCGGCTGCCTCGCGGCCTCGGCGCGGCGCGGCGGCGTCGAGCTGATCGCCGTCGTCCTCGGCGCGGCAGACGAAGAGGCACGCTTCTCTGATGCGGCAAAGCTCTTGGACATGGGCTTTCGCCGCGTGAAGGCCGCGCCCGCCTATACGAAGACGGATCTCGCGCGAAGGGTTTGGGTCAAGGGCGGCAAGGAAGGCCGCCTTGCCGTCTATCCGACGGAGGATCTGCGCCTGCCGCTCGTCGACGGCGAGGCCGAGGAAAACTATCGCCTGACCTACGACCTGCCGCGCGTCATCGCCGCCGGAGTCAAGGAGGGCGACCGCGTCGGCGATCTCGTCGTCTCCCACGGCGGCAAGGAGCTTACGCGCATCCCGCTGCTCGCCGAAAAGAGCGTCGGCAGAGGGCTGAGCATCGAGGGGCTTTGGGCGTATGTCCTCGGGCTGTTTGCGTGAAGGGTATCATCACTATACAGGAGGTGTTTTCTATGGAAACAGCAAAATTATTCCGAAATGGGCAAAACCAAGCCGTTCGCTTACCCCCAAGATTCCGTTTCAGTGGCGATGAAGTATTCATTCAACAGCTCGGTGAGGCTGTTCTCCTTGTCCCAAAGAATGATGTCTGGAAAACTTTTCTCAATGGTATTCACAGCTTCTCCGAGGATTTCTTTGAACATGGCAGAGATGTAGAAATCATTTCACCGAGGGAAGTCCTATGAGATATATGCTAGATACCAACATCTGCATCTATGCAATAAAAAACCAACCGACGCAGGTACTGCAACGCCTTCGATCACATGTTTCTGAAGGAATTTCCATATCATCGGTCACATTGGCGGAATTGGAACATGGTGTCTGCAAAAGTGCCTATCCGGAAAGAAACGCTGCCGCTCTGCTGCAATTTTTAATCATTTTGCAAATTTTACCGTTTGATGCTGTAGCAGCAAGGGAATACGGCAACATTTGTGCTGCACTGCAAAAGAAAGGCACTCCGATTGGAACAATGGATATGTTGATTGCTGCACACGCACGCGCAGAAAAGTTGATCTTGGTCACGAATAATGTACGAGAATTTGCTCGCGTGCCGGATTTACCAATAGAAAACTGGGCACAATAACGCGCAATAAACCACCTTAGGAGACCACTATGAAAATCCAGCCGCAACCGCGCCGTTTGGGCGCATTCCTTTCCTTTTGCTTTCTCATTGCCCTCGCTCTCTACGGGCTTTTCCACCTGCCGGGCGGCGAGGGGGACGATCCGCCGACGTGCAAGGCACAGATTCTCGCCGTCGAGGAGAGCGCGAACGATATGGAGAAGTTCGCGCCGGGCAGCGAGAAATATTATGTGACGATCCGTCTCGAATCCGGACCCAACGAGGGCGAGGAGGCGCGCATCGTCCACCGCACGCTCAACAATCCGGCCTTTGACATCCATCCGAAGGAGGGCGAGAATATCCTCGTGCGCGAGGAACACGGCTCCTATGCCATCGTCGACTACGACCGTCTGCCCGGCGTGCTGTGGCTGCTCTTCGGCTTCGCGCTCGTCCTCATCCTCTTCGGCGGCATAACGGGGCTCAAGGCTCTTCTCGTGCTGCTCTTCGCCGTCTTCCTCATCGCCAAGGGGCTCATATCGCTGATCCTCTTCTCGCCGACGCACATCCTCTTGTGGACGTTCCTCATTGGCTCTCTCATCACGCTCAGCACCCAGCTCGTCGTCAACGGCTGCAATATGAAGTCGGCGGGCGCGATCGTCGGCACGATCGGCGGCATCTTCGTCGCAGGCCTGCTCGCTCTCCTCGCCATCCACTTCACCTACCTGACGGGAATTGCCGAGGAGCACGCAGGCATGCTCAAGGTATTGTATCTGAAGGATGTCGATTTTCGCGAACTGCTCTTTTCGGGCATCGTCCTCGGCGCACTCGGCGCGGTCATGGACGTCGCCGTTTCCATCGCGTCCGCGCAGTGCGAGATGAAAAACCTCGCGCCCAAGACATCGTTCACCGTGCTCGTCGCTTCGGGACTCGCCGTCGGCCGCGACGTCATGGGCACGATGGCGAACACGCTCGTGCTCGCCTATATCGGCGGCGCACTGCCTTTAATGCTGCTGCTCTTCTCGCAGCCAAACCTCTCCTTCGTGCACGTCGCGAACCTCGACATGATCGCAACCGAGATCGTGCGCTCGCTCATCGGCAGCATCGGATTGCTCTTCGCCATTCCCATCACGGCGTATGCGACGGCGTTCCTCGTGACGCGGCCTGCGCCGAAAGAGCGCCTGCACAGGAGAATGCCGCAGGAACATTCGCAAGAATAAGGAGGTATCCCATGGACTTCCCTTTGACCCAAAGACAGCAGGAAATCATCCGCTTCTACCATCTCAATCCGTTCATCGAATACCTGCATGCCGCCGTCGTGCCGAAGCCGGACGGCGCAGTCGAGCTTCGTCTGACGATCGAGCCCGAGCATACGAACCTCTACAACATCGTGCACGGCGGCGTTCTGATGACGCTCGCCGACACGGCGATGGGCGCGGCCGCGCTCGCGCGAAACAAGAAGGTCGTGACGATGTCGCTCTCGATGGACTTCATGCATGCCGTGCCGCTCGCCAAGACGATCATCGCGACGGGCGTCTGTCTGCACGACGGCAAGCACGCGATGACCTTGGAGAGCGAGATCAAGGACGAGGACGGCAAGATCTACGCCAAGGGACACGGCACGTTCTACGTGCTCGGCAAGTTCCTTGAAGACGAGGAGTAGCGCTGCGCTTTTAAGAAGCCTAGCCTCTTTGACGATAACAAGACGCAGGGATTTTTGCCCAAGGAAGCAGACGAACATACATTTTCCATTGACGGGGGACGACCGATTGCCGCTTTTGCGGCGGCCGCCAGAAAGGACGATCTCGATGGCACAGTTTGAATCGCGCAACATCACGATGATGATGGATCTCTATGAGCTGACGATGGCCTACGGCTATTTCCGCGAGGGCGAGGAGGCTAGAAAAGCACGCGCCTCCTTCGACGTCTTCTTCCGCCGCCACCCCGACGGCGGCGGCTTTTCCATCTTCGCGGGGCTTGAGCAGATCGTCGAGTACATCGAGGCGATGCACTTCTCGCCGGATGACATCGAGTATCTGCGCTCGCTCTCGCTCTTCGACGAGGACTTCCTCGACTACCTCGCGCACTACCGCTTCACAGGCGACATCCGCGCGTTTCGCGAGGGCACGATCATGTACCCCGAAGAGCCGATCCTCACCGTGACCGCGCCCATCATCGACGCGCAGCTCGTCGAGACGGCGCTCCTCGCCGAGATCAACCACCAGTCGCTCATCGCGACGAAGACGCGCCGCATCGTGCGAGCGGCAGGCGGGCGCATCGTTTCCGACTTCGGCGCACGCCGCGCACACAACGTCGACGCCGCCGTCTACGGCGCACGCGCCGCCTACATCGGCGGCGCGGCCTCGACGGCGACGGTGCTCGCGGGTCAGCTCTTCGGCATCCCCGTCAGCGGCACGATGGCGCACAGCTGGGTCATGTACTATGACGACGAATACACGGCATTCAAGAAGTATGCCGAGACGTACCCCGACAATGCCGTCTTCCTCGTCGATACCTACGACGTCATACACTCGGGCATTCCGAACGCCATTCGCGCCGCCAAGGACGTGCTCGATCCGCTGGGCAAAAGGCTCAAGGGCGTGCGCATCGACTCGGGCGACCTCGCCTACCTCTCCAAGCGCGTGCGCACCATGCTCGACGCGGCGGGGCTTTCCGACTGCAAGATCATCGCCTCGAACAGCCTCGACGAGTATACGATCTCCTCGATCCTCAACGCGCAGGGCGGCAAGATCGACGGCTTCGGCGTGGGCGAACGCCTGATCACGTCGAAGAGCGAGCCGGTCTTCGGCGCGGTCTACAAGCTCGCCGCCGTCGAAAAGGACGGCGAGATTCTCGCGAAAATCAAAGTCTCCGAAACGGTCGAGAAGATCACGAACCCCGGCAGGAAAAAGGTCTACCGCATCTACGACGCCGAAGGCCACGCCATCGCCGACCTCCTGACGCTCGCCGACGAAACGCCCGACATGACGAAGCCCTATCGCTACATCGACCCCAAGAAGCCGTGGAAGCACCGCTTCTTCACGAACTGCACGGCGCGCGAGCTGCAGGAAGATGTCATCAAGAACGGCAAATTCGTGTCGAAGCAGCCCCCGCTCGAAGAGATCCGCGCCTACGTCAAGGCGCAGCTCGACCGCGAGATCTGGCAGGAGGAGCAGCGCTTCGAAAACCCGCACACGCACTACCTCGACATGAGCCCCGCCTACTACGAGATGAAGCTCGCACTTTTGAATGAGATGCAGCAGTATTGAAGAGCTATCTTCCCTCGGGCAGCGAGAACGGCTGACCGGCGATGCGTCAGATCAAGTTCAGATAATCCCTTCGTCCATCTACGATGGCATATAAACAATGACCATTTTGCACTCCAAAACAGTTTCGGCGTGAAAAGATGGAATCCGACGATGACTGTGATACGCCTGCCGCCATCTCTTGACAATAACCGAAAGCAATGATATTCTTCCTCTTGGAAGCCATCATCACGACAAACAGCATATTGACGGATCAGGTGTCGCAAGACTCAATAGAGAAGCCGGAAGAGCCGGCGCGGTCCCGCCACTGTAACAGCGAGCGAATCTGCAAGAAACGTCACTGGGGAAACCCGGGAAGGCGCAGAGGAGCGATGAACTGGAGCCAGGAGAACTGCCTGATCGACGATCACCGTCTGACCTGCGAGCGATGGGGAGGGGATCTGCGCCTTGCGATTGGTTCGCGTCTTTTGGATGCTGTTCCAGCGATGGTTTCGTGCGCATATACAGCACGATACGCGGCAAGGCAAGGATATTTTGCAGCCTCTCTTTCCTTTGCAGGAAAAGAGGCTGCATTTATTTTGCGAACGAGAGGACACAAAGCGTGTTGCTCTTCGCAAACGTCCAGCCGTATGCCTTGTGCGTCCATCGCTTCCACAGATGCCGCAGAAAAATGCTTTCAGCAAATGGGGACTGCGGCTGAGAACTCATATCTTCAGATGGGGTGAAAACATGAACGCTAACAGAAGAAACGCTCTCCTCACGATCGGCGTCGGAATCGTCCTGTGGTTCCTGCCGATTCCTGACGGCGTCACGCCGCTCGCCTGGCATTTGCTCGCGGTCTTTGTCGCGACGGTGCTCGGCTTTATCCTGCATCCGCTGCCCATCGGCGCGGTGGCTTTCATCGCGATTTCCTTTTCCGTCTGGGCGGGGCTTTTGAAGACCTCGGACGCCCTTGCGGGCTACGGCAACAGCACGATCTGGCTGATCGTCTGCGCCTTCCTCTATTCGCGCGGCTTTATCAAGAGCGGACTCGGCAAGCGCATCGCCTTCCGCATCATCGAGGCGATCGGTAAGAGTGCGCTGTCGCTCGGCTACGCCATCGCTCTGAGCGAACTTGTGATTTCGCCCGCGACACCCTCGGCCACGGCACGCGGCGGCGGCATCCTCTATCCGATCGTGCGCTCCTTGGCAGAAGCTCTCGGCTCGAAGCCCGGCGAGAGTGCGCGGCGCATCGGCACTTATCTCATGCAGGTAGGCTACCATACGGACGCCGTGACCTGCACGATGTTCGTGACCTCGATGGCAGGCAACCCGCTCTGCGTGGCGCTCGCCGAAAAGACGCTGGGCGTCCAGGTCACATGGATGGGCTGGGCGAGCGCTGCCATCGTGCCGGGACTCATCGCGCTCCTGCTCGTTCCCTATGTCATGATGAAGCTCTCTCCACCCGAACTCGTGCACATTCCCGACGCTAAGGGACTGGCGCAGCGCGAATTGTCCGAGATGGGACCAATGAGCCTTGCCGAGAAAGGACTGTCGGTCATCTTCGTCGTCTCCCTCGCGCTCTGGGCAAGCTCGGGACTCACGGGCATCGACGCGACGCCCGTCGCCATGGGCGCGGTCTGCCTCATGCTCATGCTCGACATCATCAACTGGCAGGATGTCATCAAGGAAAAGGGCGCGTGGGATGCGATGTTCTGGATGGGTTCCTTAATGACGCTCGCCTCGGCCCTCGCAAAATCCGGCATCATCACTTGGATTGCCAACGGCGCCGGCGCGGCGATTTCCTCGCTCGGTTTTGACTGGGTCATCTCCTGCCTCATCATCCTGCTCTTCTACACTTACATCCACTATGCGTTTGCCAGCGTCACGGCGCGCATCAGTGCGCTCTATGCGGCGTTCATCGCTGTCAGCGTCACCGTCGGCGCACCGCCGCTCCTGGTCGCCATCGTCTTCGGCATTTTCGCCGATGTACCGATTTCCCTCACGCACTACGGCAACGGCTGCGCCCCCATCTACTTTGGCGGTGACTACGTCTCGCAGGGCGAATGGTGGAAGAACGGCTTCATCATGACGACCATAACGACACTGATTTACCTGACGATCGGCGCAGCTTGGTGGAAAGTCTTGGGGCTTTGGTGAACTGCGGCAAACGGATTCTCAACTGGGAGGGAAGCCCGTGAAAGACAGGGCTTTCCTTCTATGGTATTTCAGCCCGAGCCCACATGAGGCCAGCCGACGCAGGACCACTTTGCAAGAAAGGACTCTTTTTCATGTTACTCCTCTATCGTCTGCACCGCTGGATCAGCGCTATCTGTGCAGCATTTTTCCTCCTGCTTTGCCTCACGGGGCTGCCTCTTCTCTTCAAGGAGGAGATCACGCAATGGAACCGTGTCGAGCCTCTGCCCCATGCGGAATCCTCCTCCTACCATGCGCTCTGGCAGGGAACTTCCGCCGGACTCGACAAGGTTCTGGAAGAGAATCCCGACAAGAAGGTGCAGGCCATCTCCGCCATGCCCGAGCACGGTCTTCTGCTCTACCGAATCGCCGCCAAGGACAGCCACGGGCGCACGGGGCGCATGAGCATGGGCGGCACGCAGATCGCCTATTCGCCCATGACGGAACAGGCCGTTCCGTGGCGCAGCGGCGCGGTGAAGTCGCCTGCCGTCGCGAGCCTCATGCACACGCTGCACATCCTGCACCTGCGGCTCGCCATGGGGCAGGGCGGTATGATCTTCCTCGGCATTATGTGTTTCCTCAGCTTCCTCTCCATTCTCGGCGGACTGCTGCTCTACCCGACGTTCATGCGCCGCCGTCTTTTCGGCGGCACGCGCGGCGGCGTCTCGGCGGGCAGTTCCTTCGACTGGCACAACTTCCTCGGCGTCGTCACGGCGGTCTGGGCGGGGCTTCTGACCTTGAGCGGCGTCGCCATCGTCATCTTCTCCGTGGGCTACGGCGCTTACCTCGCGGATGTCGACGCCCACGCGCCGCAGGGGGATGCTGCAAGTGTCCGCTACGAGGATATGCTCGCCTATGCGAAAGAAGCCTTCCCCGGGCAGGACGTCCTGAGCATGGAGGCCGCGACGGGCAAGCTCCCCGCGACGCTCTACCTGACGGATGTGGCACACCCCGCGATGTTCATGGGGCAGAAGGTGCTCTTTTCCCGCACGGCAGACGGCGAGCTCCTGCACTTCACAGAGCCGCTGCCGCGCTACTTGGCCGTCTGCGCCTCGCTGCTCGACCTTCACATCCACAACCATTCGACGATTCTCTTGAAGCTCTTTTGGGCGCTGCTCGACATTTTGACAATCACCGTCATTGTCACGGGCTTCCTCGGCTGGTGGCGTCGCTGCCACAGGCAGAAGGAGCGCCGTCCCGTCTTTGCCGACGGAAGAGGCCGCTCCCTCATGGCGTCCGTTTGGAAACTGCCGGCGCTCCTCGCGGGGCTTTCCCTCATCGGCATGACGGCACCGCTCTCGGACACCTTCCTCGGCAACACGGGCGGCGCCCTTGCCTGGCTTCTTGTCCTCGCCGTAAGCCTTGCTGCATGGCTTTTCGCCAAGCGGCCGTAAGGCAGCGCAATCGAACAGAAAGGAAAGATCTATGGCACAAATCCTCCTGCGTCGTCTCTTGATGATGCTCGTCATCCTCTTTTTGCTCTCGGTCATCACCTTCATCCTCATGCACACGTCGGACTCCGATCCCGTGAAGCTCTACATGATTCGCTCGGGAATCATCCCGACGCCCGAGCTGATCGCGGAGGTGCGCGTGCGCTACGGACTCGACGAGCCGATCTGGGTGCAGTATTTCGTATGGCTGCGCGACCTCCTCACGGGCGATCTCGGCTACTCGCTACTCTTCTCCATGCCCGTGGCGACACTCTTAAAGGACGCGATACCAAACACGATTCTTCTGGCGATTTCGGCGATGGGGCTTTCAATCCTCATCTCCGTGCCGCTCGCAGTTCTCGCATTTCGCTTCTATGCGCGGCCGCTCGATCTCATCATTCGCTTCGGCTCGTTCTTTGGTATCACGATACCAACGATCTGGCTGTCTTTGATCTTCATCTACATCTTCTCGGTCAAGCTGTCCCTGATACCAATCCATACGACGGGACTCACGGGGCTGATTCTGCCGTCTCTCGTACTCTCCTTCTACTACATGGGGCTGTATGTGCGCCGCCTGCGCGGTGCGCTCCTCGAAGAGCATCAAAAGGACTATGTGACGGGCGCGCGCGCCCTCGGGCTTTCCGATTCGCGCATCCTCTGGCGCTACATCATGCCGAACGCGCTGCCGAACATCATCACGATGTTCGGCCTGTCCTTTGGCAGCCTCTTGGGCGGTACGGTCGTCATCGAGGCGATCTTCGGCTGGCGCGGCATGGGATTTCTGATGGTCGAGGCCATAAAGAACAACGACTTCACGCTCATGCAGGCCTACGTCCTCTGGGGCGCGGGCATCTTCATCCTCGTCAACCTCGCGGCGGACATCCTCTGCCTGTGGCTCAATCCCAAGGTGCGCGAACAGGAGGTGGGCTGACATGGGACTCTTCTTCTCGCGCATGAGGCGCGACCCGCTCTTCTGCGTGCTCGCAGCGCTCCTTCTCCTGTGGATCGCCGCGATGTTCGCCGTGCCGCCCTTCCTTCCCTACGACGCCTATACGAACGACATGGGCGCACGCCTCCTGCCGCCGTCGGCAGAGCACATCCTCGGTACGGATCAGCTCGGGCGCGACCTTCTCTCGCGCGTCCTCGTCGGCGGTCAGGCGAGCCTTTCGGCGTCCCTTGTGAGCGGCATCCTCTCTGCCGTCTTCGGCATCGGCGTCGGCGCGGCGATGGCTCTGACGCGCGGCCGCATGCAGCTCATCTCGACGGGAATCGTCGACTTCTTCCTCGCCTTTCCGAGCCGCGTCTTCCTCGTCGCGCTCCTCGGCTTCCTGGGGCCGAACGTCGGCAACGTCATCCTCGCCGTCTTCATCACGACGTGGGCGGAGTATGCACGCATCGTGCGCACGATCGTTCGCACGGAGCGCGAGAAGCCTTACGTGCGCTACGCTGACGCGTCGGGCATCCCGTTTTCGCGGCGGCTCTTTCGCTATGTGCTGCCGAACGTCGTGCCGCAGATGTTCGTCTTCTTCTTCCAGCACTTGAGCGACATCGTGCTCGTCGTCGCGGGACTGTCGCTCATCGGCATCGGCATCCAGCCGCCGACGCCCGAATGGGGCATGCTCCTCATGGGATCGAAGGACTACATGCAGACGGCGCCGTGGCTCTTGATGTTCCCCGGACTTGCCATCTTCATCACGGTCATCCTCTTCAGCCTCATGGGCGACGAACTGCGCGACATCTTCGAGCCGCGCTGGGAAAGGAGGGGGGAGAAATCATGAGCGAAAAGAACATAGCCGCGCACAGCGCGAAATCCTCGCCGCATCTGCCCTTCCTCGCCGTCGATCATCTTTCCATTGATGTGGCGAAAAAGCGCGTCCTCGACGACGTGTCGCTCGCATTGGAGGCAGGCGAGGCGCTTTCCATCATCGGTGCAAGCGGCTCGGGCAAATCGACGCTCCTGCGCGCCATCCTCGGGCTTCTGCCGCACGAGGGCAAGGCGATCGCGGGCGACATCCTCTACCACGGCACACCGCTTTTGAAGAATGCCGCGCTGCAAAAGGAACTGGCAGGGCGCGACTTCGCCATGGTCTTCCAGAATCCCGGCAACTACCTGAACCAAAACCTGCGCGTGCGCCGCCAATACGAGGACTTTCTGCGTACACACGGCGTTCTCAAGAAGGAGTGGCCGGCCCTGATGGAAGACCGCCTCAGAGCCGTCGGCTTCAGCGAGCCGAAGCGCGTGCTCAGCGCCTACCCGTTCCAACTGTCGGGCGGCGAGCGCCAGCGCACGGCGACGGCGATCACGCTCACGCTCTCGCCGAAGCTTCTCCTGCTCGACGAGCCGACGAGTGCGCTCGACCCCATCGCTTCGCTCGAATTCCTCGACCGCATGAAGCTCCACCAGTCGCGCGGCGCGGCTCTCATCTTCGTCACGCACAACATCCGCGCGGGCGCCTACCTCGGCGACCGCCTGCTGATCTTGAAGGACGGGCGCGTCGTAGAAACCGGCCCGACACAGGAAGTCATGGAAGCGCCGCAGGAAGCCTACACGAAGGAACTCTTGGCGGCGATCTTGGAGGTGAAGTCATGACGGCAGAAAAGAGGAAAGGCGAAATGCCCGCCGTGCACGAAGATATGCGCGCGCTCCTTGAGGTCACGGACGTAAAGAAGTCCTTCGATACGCCGCGCGGCAGGCAAGAAGTCTTGCGCGGCGTATCGCTTCGCCTCGCGCCCGGCGAAGTCTGCGGCATCGTCGGCGCAAGCGGCTCGGGAAAATCGACGCTCTTTCGCATCATCGCAGGTTCAGAGCTGCCCGACGAAGGCACGGTGCAGAAAAGGGGCGTCGTGCGCATGGTCTTTCAAGATCCGCGCGAGGCCTTTTCGCCGCGCATGCAGATGCGCGACTTCTTCCGCACGGCGCTCGAAAAGGCAGGCGAGACGAAAGCCGCGCTCGAAAGACGCATCCTCGCCATGCTCGCCGAGGTGCATCTCGCGCCCGCCGTCCTCGCGGCCCTGCCGCACCAGCTTTCGGGCGGCGAGCTGCAGCGCGTCATCATCGCGCGAACGCTGCTCCAAGAGCCGGACATCGTGCTCTTCGACGAGCCGACGAGCGCACTCGACGTCATCACGCAGAAGGAAATCCTCGACCTCATCGCCGCGCTCCGCCTGCGCTTTCACTTCGCAGGTCTCTTCGTCGGCCACGAACTCGGCGCCGTGCAGCACGTGGCAGAGCGCATCTATGTGCTCGCGGACGGCCGCTTCGTCGAAACGCTCGCGGCGAAAGACCTCGCGCACGCCAAGCACGAAGCGACGCTCGCGCTGCTGCACGCAAGCGAGCTTCTCGGCTGAGGGCACGCGATCTCACCGAAGTCTGCCAAGCGGCATCAGTCCGCTTGTATCATAAATCGCAGGGACGCAGAACGACAAGACCGTGCGGCCAAGAGTAAGGGGCTGTACGCAATTCCTTGTAGCCGTTCCTGCAAGGAGACGGACGCGGAAGCGTCCGAGATTCATTTGAGGAAAATGCTGCTGTATTTTCCACGGGGAGGTTTATTCATGAAACGTATCTTTACCGCGATCTTCCTCATCTGCTCTCTACTGGCCTTCACAGGCTGCGGCGGGGGCGGCATGAAGAGCAAGGCAGGGCACCTCAATCTCGCCCTTTGGTGGTTCGGCGAGACGCTCGACCCCGCGCACGCCTGGGACGGCTGGACACTGACGCGCATCGGCGCGGGCGAGACGCTCGTCGCCGTCAACGAGCACATGGAGTTCGTGCCGCAGCTCGCCGACAAGTGGGAGCACATCAACGCTACGACATGGCGCTTCCACATCCGCCCGAACGTGAAGTTCCAGGACGGCACGCCGATGACGCCCGAGCTGGTCAAGGCGTCGCTCGAACGCACGATGCAGGAAAACGACCGTGCGAAGAAAGCGCTGCACGCGAAAGAAATCCGCGTAGACGGGGAAAACATCGTCATCGAGACGGAAGAGCCCAACGCCTCCTTGATCTCGGCGCTTTCCGACCCGCTCTTCATCATCGTCAACACGCAGGCGGACATGTCGAAGGTCGCCTCCACGCCCGTTCTCACGGGACCTTATACCATCACGGAATGGAAGAAAGGCTCCGAGATCCAGATGAAGCGCAACGAGCACTATTGGGACGGCAAGCCCGGGCTTGACACGGTCACGGTCAAGCTCTTCGAGGACGACACCTCGCGCGCCATGGCTCTGCAGTCGGGTGAGATCGACCTCATGCAGCGCATGACGGAAGCAAACCGCAGCCTTTTTGCAGACAAGCCCGATTATACCATCTACGAAACGACAGGCGTGCGCGTCTTCATGGTCACGCCATACCAAGGCGATGGCATTTTCACGGACAAGAACCTCAGAAAGGCGCTCGCCTACATGCTCGACAACGACGCTCTCGCCAAGTCCTACGGCAATTCCGTAGCAGCGGGCGAGCCGTTCCCGCCGAGCGTCCCCTACGGGCACACAGGACAGAAGGTCACCTACGATCCGGCGAAATCCGAGGCGCTCTTTGCGGCGGCAGGCTGGAAGAAGAACGCGCAGGGCATGTACGAAAAGGACGGCAAGCCCCTGACGCTGCGCTTCGCAACCTGGGGCACGAAGACGACGCTCTATGAAGCCATCGAGTCGCAGCTTCGTGCCGGCGGCATTGATGTGAAGATGGTTCATGTGCAGGAGCCGGACAAGGTCGATGAAGTCGGCGGCTTCGACCTGCTCGAAGAAGATTGGTCCGTCGCGACGACGAACGATCCGTACCCGTGGCTGCGCGGCATGCTCTACTCGAAGAGCGGCAAAAACACGAACCACAGCCGTTACGCCAGTCCCGCCTTCGACGCCATCATAGACGAGATGGCCACGGCGCTCGACCCCGCACAGAAAGACGCCCTCGTCATGAAGGCGGCGCAGCAGATCATGGAAGATCAGCCCTCGATCTACCTCATCGTGCCGACGACGACCGTCGTGGGCAAGTCGAACGTCAAGAACGTCAAGATCTTCCCGCTCGACTACTATCTGCTGACGAAAGACATCACGGTCGAATGACCCGAAAGCAAAAAGAAAATGAAAGGTTGTCGTTCATGAAAAAATATATATGCGGCGCGGCTCTCAGCGCCGCCCTCCTCACCTCCTCCGCCCTCGCCTCTGCAGCGGCGAACCCCTTCAGCGACGTGCCCGCCGATCACTGGGCGTATGACGCTGTCGCACAGCTTGCCGACGACGGCGTCATCGAAGGGTACGGCGACGGCACCTACCGCGGCCAGAACGAAATCACGCGCTACGAGATGGCGCAGATGGTCGCCAAAGCCATGGCGAAGGAAGATCAAGTCAATGCACAGCAGAAGGCCATGATCGACCGCCTCGCCGCAGAATTTGCTGAAGAGCTGGGCAACCTCGGCGTTCGCGTCGAAAATCTTGAGCAAAAGGTGGACAACGTGAAGTGGGAGGGCGAGCTTCGCTACGTCCACCTCTCGCACCGCGACGAAAATGCCGCAGGCGCGACCGACAAGCACTCGGTCAACACGCTGCAGCTGCGCCTCCTGCCCGTCGCCACCGTCAACGATCATTGGAAGGTGCGCGCGCGTCTGACCGGATCGGTGAAGCTCTCAGAAGATCAGGCGAGCAACGTCGCCCTGAGCTACCTCTACGCCGACGGCAACTACGGCAATCTGCGCATCCAAGCGGGCAAGATGTCGCACTTCTGGTCGTACTCCGACGACGGCCTCGTCGCCGACTCGTGGTTCTCGGGCGCGATCTTGACCTACGGCACAAAGACGAAGATCATGGTCGAAGGCGGACGCTGGAACATGGGGAACGCCGCCCTCAACGTCTCCGGCAAGGACAAGCTCGGCGGCCGCACAGCCTCGGACTACACGGCAAATCACTACGGCATCGGCGTCGACCATGCGACGGGAAAACTGCAGGCGGGCGTCGCCTACCGCCACTATGATTCGGACGTGTTCCAGTTCCTGCCCGCCTATCGCGACGGCGCCGTGACGGACAAGGCGGGCATCCTCTCCGTCGGCGGCAAATACAAGTTTACGAAGGATGTCGCCCTCTCCGCGCACTACGCGAGGAATCTCGAAGCGGACAACTACAACCAGTCGGCAGACGTTCAGCTCAACTACAAAGGCTCGAACGTCGCGAACCCCGGCTCGTGGGGCATGTACCTCGCCTATCGCCACCTCGGCGGCTACAGCACGCTCATGCCAACCTACGAGCTGCACCGCCAGACCTACAAGATCCCCGTGGCGGGCGGCGAGTACGGCACGAAAGGCTGGGTCATCGGCGCAAGCTACGCGCCGATGAAGAACACGAACATCGACATGGCCTACTTCCACGGCACGTCGCTCGGAAGCGACCACAGCGCGAAGACCTTCTACACGCGCGTGCAGATGTTCTGGTAATTTCCGCAAGGAAGTCAAAAGAAAATAGATCGCAAAAGGAGAGAGTCGCAAGACTCTCTCCTTTTGTTTTAATACCGCAAGCGGTATGGATTGCATGCAATACTGTCTCCCGAAGCCCTTGGAAACAGTGAACCCAAAAGGTGGTTTTCTAATACTCCCTCCCTGTTTGCGCTTCTCCCCAAACCGCAGGGAATTTTTTGTCGCAAAAAGCGGCTCAAAAGGGGTGCGAAGCCAGCAATACCAAGGAAACTTTTATCCACGAAGAAAACCTAAAACTCATGGCATTTTCCCGCAAATCTCGAACTTCACCGTAATGAAGTATATCATGAAGCAGAAATGCTGTCAATAGCCTTTAAGAAATAAAGCGTCGTCTATAAGATACAGATCTCCCTGCCTCTTTGCAGGCCTCTACCGAGTTTACTATGAGCGTCCAAGAGGTCAAGCCCGAAGGGCGCAGACGGATTGGTAAACTTTCATTAAGGGCGGCGCACAATATCCACAAAGTGGACGTTTGTGCGTGTAGTTTACACCAGGCTCAAAAAATCACCTCATCCCTCCACCGCGCGACCATCTCCCGCGCCGCACCTTCTGCATCTGCCGCCGCTGCGACGGCGGAGATCACGAAGAAGCCGGCGGCGCCCGTCGCCTTGATGGCGGGAAGATCCGCCGCCTTGACGCCGCCGCCGACGATCACGGGCACAGGGCTCTTTTGGGCGAAGGCGGCGATTTCCGCCAGGCTGCGCGTGCGGAAGCTGCCGTCCGCCTCGATGCCGGCGTCGGGCTTTGACGCTGTCGCGTGCAAGGGACCCGTGCCGATGTAGTCGGCAGCCGCCAGATCCTCAGGCGCAAGCCGAGGCAGATCCTGCGGATGCGCCGACAGGCCGACGATCGCCGCTTCCCCGAGAAGGCGGCGGCAAATGTGCGCGGGCACGTCCTTCTGCCCCACATGCACGCCCGCGACGGCAACGCCCATCTCGCGCGCCGCGAGCGCGACGTCGAGCCGATCGTCGACGAGAAGCGGCACGCTTGCTGCCGCGCCGGCCGCCTCGATCGCCCGCGCCGCCTCGCCGAGCAGCGCGATCTGCTCGCGTGCGCTCTCCTCCTTCGCGCGAAGCTGCACCGCTGTGAAGCCCGCGCACACCGCAGCCTTGACGATCTCGCCGACACGCCGCCCCTTCGTATCACGAGGCCCGATGACGAGATACGCCGTGACCGCGAGATGCGAGCGCAAAGTCATATCGCTCACGGAAAAGCCCATAGGAGCGCCTCCCATCCCTTATCCATACAAAAAGAGAGCCTTTCGGCTCTCTCTTCCTTACTCCGCAGTGAACGGCAAAAGCGCAATGTTGCGCGCGCGCTTGATTGCGAGCGTCACCTGGCGCTGATGCTTCGCGCAGTTGCCCGAAATGCGGCGCGGCAGGATCTTGCCGCGCTCCGTGATGAAACGGCGCAGCTTCGCGACATCCTTATAGTCGATGACATCCACCTTGTCCACGCAGAACGTGCAAACCTTGCGGCGCGAACGTCTGCCTCTGTCACGTCTGATCAAATCAATTCCCTCCCCTGTTTAGAATGGGATTTCCTCATCGGGTATGGAAGGGCCGAAGGACTCCTGTCCGGCAGGCGGCTGATGGCTCGGCGCACTGCTCTGCATCGGCGTGCCCGGCGCACCCGCGCCCTGCGGACGCGAGCCGGCGAACTCGATGTCGTTTGCGACGACTTCCGTCACATAGCGCTTCGAGCCGTCCTGCGCATCGTAGCTTCTCGCCTGCAGACGCCCCTCGACGAGGATGCGGCTGCCTTTCGTCAGGTAGTTGCCGCAGAACTCCGCGAGCTTCTCCCATGCGACGATGGAAATGAAGTCTGCCGACGGCTGCTGCCCGTCGTTCGCCTTGCCGAAGCGGCGGTTCACGGCGAGCGAAAACGAAGCGACCGCCTTGCCGCTCTGCGTGTAACGCACCTCGGGATCGCGGGCGAGATTTCCGGTCAAAAGCACCTTGTTCATGGCATTTCCTCCCTCAGCTTACTCTGCCTCGCCGGCTTCCGGCTCGGCCGCAGCCTTCTCGCCGGCTGCGATGAGCTCCTCCGCGCGCACGATCATGTGCTTCAGAAGATCGTCGGTGATCTTCATGACGCGGTCACACTCCTTCATGCAGGCAGGCTCAGCCGTGACATTGAGCAAGCAGTAGTAGCCGTCCGTGTAATCCTTGATCTCATACACCAGACGCTTCTTGCCCCAACGGTCTTCCTTGTCGATCATGCCGCCGTTCGTCTGAATCAGCTTGACGAACTTCTCGATAACAGCGTTCGTCGCTTCCTCCTCCATCGGCTTCACGATAAAGATAACCTCGTATTTTCTCACAAAAACACCTCCTCTATGGTCTGTGGCTCCCTCGGGAGCAGGGAAGGCTCAAAATGAGGGAAGCGCTGATAAAATGAGGTCGCCCAGATTTGCACAGATGCGCTGGTTCTATCGAGGAGACAAACCACAGGCGTAGCGGTGCTACGTCGAGGATTTGTCGACGAAGAGAGGACAGCGCAGATGTGTGAAGATGGGCGGCTGAATTTATCAGTGATTCCTAAATATTCGAACCAACTGTCCTGTGACTGAATGATTATATCATAAGAAAAGCCTTGGGGCAAGGAGAAATTCCCATTTGACAAAGCGCGGCGCCTCCTCTATATTTGATGTAGCAGATATTCAGGGGGAGGTACGTCATGAAGCATCATTACAGCACGATCTTTTGGTCGCTTGTGAGCAATCCGAGGGCTAAAGAAATTTCTCCCACCTTTCGATATACTCAATGAAACGGTATATTTTCTCGTGAAGAATCAATGCTATCTTACATTCTCGAAAGGAGCTGGCCACCATGCCAACGATATATTCCATGACGCAGGCGAACTACGGCATGTACCGCTTCGCACAGAAGAGCGGCTACTCGCTTTTCGGCGGAATGGGCACTGCGGGTAATTCGCTTTTTGGAACGCAGTCTTCCCGTGCTTCCAAGGGGCTTCCCTCGCTCTTAAACTCGCAGGGCTTCGGCTCGAACGCCTACGCCCTGATGAACCTCAAGGCGAACACGCGCGCCGTACTGAAGTCTTACCACGAAGCCTCCGACGGCTTCTACAAGACGTTCGATACAGCGATGAACTCTCTTTCCAAAACGTCTGCCGCACTCAAGAACACGAACTTCAACGTCACGGGCGCGACCGAGGCGGACACGCAGAAGAACACGGAAGCCGTACTCAAGAACGTCAAAGACTTCGTTTCCGATTACAACGACACGATCAAGATGTTCGGCGACTACTCCGACGTCTCAAGCCGCGCTTCGGGCATGGAAAAGCTCTTCGGCGACGCTTCGTACAAGGCGGACACCCTGCGCCAAGTCGGCATCACGGTGAATTCGGCGTCGGGCACGCTCTCCGTCAATGACGCGGCGCTGACGAAGGCGCTCAAAGAAGAGCCGAACCGCGTCGAGAACATCCTCGGCAAGAACGGCCTTGCGGGTGCAACGGAAAAGAAGGTCGACTTCGCCAAGACGCAGCGCGACAAGATCTTCCCGTCGGCACAGCAGATGCTCGGTCCCAACTACCAGCGCGCGCTCGCCTATACATCGGCAGGCTCCTTGACGAGCATGAATTCCTATGCCAATGTCGGAACGCTGCTGTCGATGTTCTTCTGAAGCCTCTCTTAATACAAAACGATACCAAAAACGGTCGGAGCTTTTGAGCTCCGACCGTTTTTTTACCATGAAACCCCAAGAAGTCAAGCCCGAAGGGCGCAGACTGATTGGGTAACTTTCATTAAGGACGGCGCACAATGTCCACGAAGTGGACGTTTGTGCGTGTAGTTTACTATGAAATTCCCAGTGGTCACGCCCATGCCGTTATTTCATCAGCTCTCCTCCCGCCGTTTCGAGGATCTTGTCTGACGTGCCTACCATATCGTTCGGCATCCATACGCCCTTGGAGCTGTCATAGGTGCATTCCACCTGGATCGTCTTCGTGCCCTTCGGCTGGAGACCCTCGATCGCCTTTGCGAAGTTCTTCATAAACGCGTCCATGAGCGTATCCAACTCCGCATCTTTCGCAGCGCCAGCCTGCGTCTCTTCCGCAATCTTATCCATATCGATCGAGCTTGCGTCGATCGTATCGATCGTCAATTCGACCTTCGCCTTGTCGTCCTTCTTTTCCAGCGTCTTTGCCTTCACATTGCATTTTTTCAGCACATTGAGGCAAGCCTCGCCGATCTGCTGCGCCTGATCGTTCGTGAAAAGTCCGCCTGAAGCAGCCTTGAAAGCCGTGACGAAGGATTTCATGAAGTTACTGCGGACTTCCCCTTCCTTGATGCCGAACTTCTCCATGCCGGCCTTGTCTTCCTGGAGGAGCGCCTTGCCGAGGGATTCCATACTGACTTCCGGCTCTTCCTTCTGTCCACAGCCTGCGATGAGAAGGGTGACGAGGAGGATGCCGAGGAGGGCGGTGAAGGACTTCCAAACGGATTTTTTCATATCTTGCGTTCTCCTTTCGTTGACAAAAACATAGCGGGGAAAAGCCTTGCCTTTCCCCGCCGCAAAACAAACCTTACTTCATCTCCACGAGGGGTTTGCCCGTCATTTCGGGCGGGATGTCGAGTCCTGCGAGCGTCAGGAGCGTCGGTGCGATGTCGCATAGTGCGCCGTCATGCGCCTTCTTCACGCGGTCGGACACGCATATAAACGGCACGGGATTCGTCGTATGCGCCGTGAAGGGCTGCCCTGTCGCGTGGTCGACCATGCGGTCGGCGTTGCCGTGATCGGCGATGATGCAAACTTCGCCGCCCATCTTCTGCGCCGCCTCGACGAAGCGGCCGACGCAGGCATCGACCGTCTCGACCGCCTTGACGGCGGCTTCCATGACGCCCGTATGACCGACCATGTCGCCGTTCGCGTAGTTCAGGATGATGAAGTCGTACTTGCCCGACTCGATGGCGGCGACGACCTTGTCCGTGACTTCGAGTGCGCTCATCTCGGGCTGCAGATCGTACGTCGCGACCTTCGGCGAGGGAACGAGGATGCGGTCCTCGCCCTTGTACGGCTCTTCGACGCCGCCGTTGAAGAAGAACGTGACGTGCGCGTACTTCTCCGTCTCGGCGATACGAAGCTGCGTCATGCCCTTCTGCTCGATGATCGAGCCGAGCGTATTCTTGATGCTCTCGGGCGGGTAGGCGATTTCGACGTTCATGCCTTCCTCGTACTGCGTCATCGTCGTGAACGCGAGATCAAGCCCTTCGACGCGCGGGAAGCCGTCGAACTTCGTGTCGGTGAAGGCATGCGTGAGTTCTCGCGCACGGTCGGGGCGGAAATTGAAGAATATGACACCGTCGCCCTTCTTCATGCCCGCATAGCCGCCGATGACGGCAGGGACGACAAATTCGTCCGTCACCTTCTCCGCGTACGAGGCTTCGATAGCTTCCTTCGCCGTCGCCTTCTTCACGCCGTCTCCCTTGGCAATGGCGTCATACGCCTTCTCGACGCGCTCCCAGCGCTTGTCGCGATCCATGGCGTAGTAGCGCCCCGAGATCGTCGCGATCTCGCCGACGCCGATCTCACGGCATTTCTCTTCGAGCTCGGCGAGATAGCCTGCCGCGCTCGTCGGCGGCACGTCGCGCCCGTCAAGGAAGGCGTGCACATAGACCTTTGAGAGTCCATTCTTCTTCGCCATTTCGAGAAGCCCGTAAAGATGCTTTTCGTGGCTGTGCACGCCGCCCGGCGAAACGAGGCCGAAGAGGTGAAGTGCGCCGCCCGACTTCTTCGCGCTGTCGATGGCGTGGAGCAGAGCCTTGTTTTCGAAGAACGTGCCCTCGGCGATCGCCTTCGTGATGCGTGTGAGCTCCTGGTAGATAATGCGCCCCGCGCCGATGTTCGTATGCCCGACCTCGGAGTTGCCCATCTGCCCGTCGGGCAGGCCGACGTACTCGCCCGACGCCTGCAGCTGGGCGTGCGGATATTTCGCCGTGAGGCCGTCCAAGACGGGCGTCTTTCCGACGGCGATGGCGTTCGTCGGGTCTTTCGGGTCGCCGATTCCCCAGCCGTCCATGATGATGAGCGCGACCGGTGCATTTTTCAAAGTTGCCATAGATCTACCCCTTTCCTATGGAGTATGTTACAAATATTGCAGGAAGTCGCCCATAGAGGCTACTCCCCAAAAGGAGCGGCATCGCATGTGCAGTGCCGCTCAAAAGTTTTCCTTCTCGTCAGAACTTCCTTGCGTCAGAATTTCCTCACGTCAGAATTTCACGATCTCGCTGAAGTCCTTCGCCTTGAGCGATGCGCCGCCGACGAGAGCGCCGTCGACGTTCGGCTTCTCCATGAGTCCTGCGATCGTTGCGGGCTTGACGCTGCCGCCGTACTGGATGCGGATGCCTTCCGCCGCGTCCTTATTGAACACCTCGGCGACCGTCGCGCGAATGGCGGCGCAGACTTCCTCCGCCTGCTCGAACGTCGCCGTCTTGCCCGTGCCGATCGCCCAGATCGGCTCGTAGGCGATGACGAGCTGCGCGGCCTCGTCGGCGGAGAAGCCGTCGAGCGCCGCCTTGATCTGCTTCGTCACGAAGTCGATGTAGGTGTTCGCCTCGCGGATCTCAAGCGGTTCGCCGCAGCAGATGATCGGCGTGATGCCCGCAGCAAAAGCCGCTTTGGCGCGCTTGTTGACTCCCTCGTCCGTCTCGCCGAAGTACTCGCGGCGCTCGGAGTGGCCGAGCACGCAGTAGTCGACGCCGATCTCCTTGAGCATATCCGTCGAAATCTCGCCCGTATAGGCGCCGCTCTTCTCCCAATGCACGTTCTGTGCGCCGATGTGGATGTTCGAGCCTTTGACGGCTTCTGCCACAGCGGCGAGCGCCGTTGCCGTCGGGCAAGCGACGACATCGACATCCTTTGCATCCTTCACGAGCGGCATGAGCTCCTTGACGAGCGCTACGCCCTCGGCGATCGTATTGTTCATCTTCCAGTTGCCTGCGATGATGGGTCTTCTTGCCATAAAATCTTCCTCCTCGTATGGAACATCGGGAGCACGTCAAAACGGCACGCGCTCCCGCAAAGCTTCTATCTTTGCTCCTGCTTCTTTTGCGGCGAGCACGAGTGTCCGACTTTGCGGACGCTGTGCGCCATCTTTCAGAAGCTCTTACTTCTCGGCAATCGCCGCGATGCCCGGCAAGACCTTGCCCTCAAGGAACTCCAGCGTCGCGCCGCCGCCCGTCGAGATGTGCGAGATCTTGTCCGAAAGCCCCGTCTTCTTCAGCGCCGCGATGGAATCACCGCCGCCGACGATGCTCGTCGCGCCCGCCTCCGTCGCATCGGCGACGGCTTTCGCGACTGCGAGCGTGCCCTTGGCGAACTCGTCGCACTCGAAGACGCCCATGGGGCCGTTCCAGATGATCGTCTTCGCGCCGTTCAGCGCTTCGACATACGCCTCCGACGTCTTCGGGCCGCTGTCGAGCGCTTGCCAGCCGTCCTCCACCTTGTCGACATCGACGACCTTCGTCTTGCCCTCAGAGGCAAACTTCGCCTCGTCAGCGAGCGGGAACATGTTCGCGACGGCGACGTCGAGCGGCAGGATGACCTTGACGCCCTTCGCCTTCGCCTTTTCGAGAAGTTCCTTCGCGAGATCCATCTTATCCGGCTCGCACAGCGAATCGCCGATCGCGAGCCCCTTGGCCGCGTCGAACGTGTGCGCCATGCCGCCGCCGATGATGATCGTGTCGACCTTCTCGATCATGTTGCTGATGACGCCGATCTTGTCCGAGACCTTCGCGCCGCCGATGATGGCGACGAAAGGATGCGCGGGCGCTTCGAGCGTCTTGCCGATGTAGTTGATCTCCTTTTCCATGAGGAAACCTGCGACCGTTTCAAGATCGGAAGCGATGCCGACGTTCGAGGCATGAGCGCGATGCGCGACGCCGAAGGCGTCGTCAACGGCGATGTCCGCCAGCGAGGCGAGCTGCTTGGCGAAAGCGGGATCATTCTTCTTCTCTTCCTTGTGATAGCGCAGGTTTTCGAGGAGCAGAACCTCGCCTGGCTTCAAGTCCGCAGCTGCCTTCTCCGCTTCAGGGCCGACGCAGTCGGATGCCCACTTCACGTCCTTCTTCAGAAGTTCCGAAAGATGCTTGACGAGATGCTTCGTCGAGAACTTCTCTTCCTTCGCCTCCGTCGGGCGACCAATGTGGCACGCGAGAATCAGCGCCGCGCCGCCGTCCAAGAGATGGTTGAGCGTCGGCAGCGTGCGCACCATGCGCGTGTCGTTCGTGATATTCATCTTGTCGTCGAACGGCACATTGTAATCGACGCGCACGAAGACCTTCTTGCCCTTTACGTCGATATCCTTGATCGTCTTCTTGTTCATAAAAATCCTCCCATAAAAAGAACAGAGGCCCGGCCCAAACGCGGCCGGACCTCATGGATCTTGACTCAGCTGATTTTTTCAGAAAGGCGCGCTAGCTTCGCCTTTCCCGTATTTCGCCGACCGCTCTCGCTCTCAGAAAGCGCTGAAATTATCCGTGCTTCCCTTACTTCAGTTCAGCAAAGTACTTGATCGTGCGAACCATCTGGCTCGTGTAGCTGTTCTCGTTGTCGTACCACGAAACAACCTGCACCTGCGTGTTGCCGTCACCGATGGGGCTGACCATCGTCTGCGTCGCATCGAAGAGCGAGCCGTAGCGCATGCCGATGATGTCGCTCGATACGATCTCATCCTCGTTGTAGCCGTAGGACTCCGTCGCTTCCTTCTTCATCTGCGCGTTGATCTGCTCGACCGTGACTTCGCCCTTGACGACAGCGAAGAGAAGCGTCGTCGAACCCGTAGGAGTCGGGACGCGCTGCGCAGCGCCGATGAGCTTGCCCTTGAGCTCGGGGATGACGAGGCCGATCGCCTTCGCCGCGCCCGTCGAGTTCGGTACAATGTTGACGGCAGCGGCACGGCTGCGGCGCAGATCACCCTTGCGCTGCGGGCCGTCCAAAGTCATCTGATCGCCCGTGTAGGCATGAATCGTCGCCATGATGCCGCTCTGGATCGGCGCGAGGTCGTTGAGCCCCTTCGCCATCGGAGCGAGGCAGTTCGTCGTGCAAGAAGCCGCCGAAATGACCTTGTCCTCGGGCTTCAGAATCTTGTGGTTAACGTTGAAGACGACAGTCGGCAGATCGTTGCCGGCAGGCGCCGAGATGACGACCTTCTTCGCGCCGGCGGCGAGATGCGCCGAAGCCTTTTCCTTCGAGGTATAGAAGCCCGTGCATTCAAGCACGACGTCGACGTCATGCTTGCCCCAAGGAATCTTCGAAGCATCGGCTTCCTTGTAGATGTTGATCTTCTTTCCCTTAACCGTGATGGAATCCGCACCGGCTTCCACCTGGTCGGCATATTCGTACTTGCCCTGCGTCGAATCGTACTTCAAGAGGTGCGCGAGCATCTTGGGGTCCGTGAGATCGTTGATGGCTACGACTTCATAGCCCTCTGCATCAAACATCTGACGAAACGCGAGGCGGCCGATACGTCCGAAACCATTGATCGCTACTTTTACTGCCATTTGTAAAATACCCCCTAGTCCTTCCCCCGGCTTTGCCCGGCGGCGATACAGACGAAGCACAGAAAACCCGTGCACCGTCCGCGAAACCTTCCGGCAAGGGCAAAAGCCCCTGCCAATTCTTCTTTAATATTACACTAAAACGGGAGCGATTGTCAATGATATTCTAGGTTAGGAAATATTCCGGGAATACATTGAATACAAAAGAAATATTTGTTATAATATGGGGAGAATATCCTAGGAAGATTCCATGTGAATCATCAGCATGACCCGGCAGGGAAGCAGGGAGGAAAGAACGATGAGCATCTCTTCAATTTCAGTCAACCCCTACGGCTCGGCAACGTTCGAGAAGATCAACTTGAACCTCGCCGAAGTGGGTCGCCAGAAGGCCGCCCAAGGATGGCACGAGGCAAAGGAAGTCTACAAGTCTTCGCCCTTCGGCAACGATACGAAGCTCGGCACCTCGAAATTCCAGCAGTCAAACAAGGAAGCAGAGCAGCTTGCCAATCGCTCGATCGCGAAGTCTGCACGCGCGGCGAAGGAAATCTACATGTCCTCGCCCTTCGGCAATGACACGAAGATCGGCACGTCGAAGTTCCAGCAGTCGAACGAAGAGGCAATCGCCCTCGCCGGCCGCTCGATCGCCAGCTCCGCCCGCGCCGCCAAGGCGTACTACATGGGCTCGGTCCTCGGCAACGACACGAAGCTCGGCACGTCAAAGTTCCAGCAGTCGAACGAGGAAGCGGCGCGGCTCGCCGACCGCTCGATTGCAAAATCGGCACGCGAAGCAAAGGCCGTCTACATGGCCTCGCCCTTCGGCAACGATACGAAGGTCGGCTCATCGAAGTTCCAGCAGGCAAACGAAGAAGCGTTCGCCCTCGCCCAGCAGTCGGCATCGCGCGCCTCACGCGCAGCGAACGCCGTTTCCAAATCCTCCCCCTTCGGCAACGACACGAAGGTCGGCTCGTCCGCTTTCCAGCAGGCGAACAAGCGCATCGTCCAGACGGCCGCGAGCCATACGCCGCCCGTGCTGCAGCAGGCAAAAGCCGCCTACATACGCCAGATGCAGAATGCCGCCGAAGCCGCGAAGAACCCCACGCGCAACACGAAGGTCGATGTCGGCGCATAACGAGTGAAAACCGCGTACAGTAAAGGAGGTGCACCGGCACATGGCGAATGTATTCGATGCAGCAAGGTATATCTTGCTCAAGACAGGCGAAATCAGTACATGGAAGCTTCAGAAGCTCTGCTACTATGCGCAGGCGTGGACGCTTGCCTGGACGGGGAAGCCGCTTTTTCCCGAAGACTTCGAGGCGTGGCGCAACGGGCCGGTATGCCGGCCGCTTTTCGCGCGCCACAAAGGCATGTACTCTGTCACGGAAGATTTCCTGCCGGATGGAAATATTGACGCTTTGACCGCAGACGAAAAGGACAGCATCGACACGGTTCTCTCCGCATACGGTGCCATGGAGCCCTATCAGCTGCGCGCGCAGACGCACGCCGAAACACCGTGGAAGGCCGCGCGCGGATCGCTGGACGAAATGGCGTTCAGCGATTCCGTCATCTCCAAGGAAGCCATCGGTGCGTATTATGGGGCTCTTTGATGAAGCGCCAGAAGCAAGTTCACAAAAAGGGTAACGTACGGCAAAAAAAAGAAGTCGTCCTATCTCCCAAAAGTCAAAGCACAGGCTTCCCCATATTTCGTTTCGACCGCATCGACAAACAGGGCGCCTTCGCTTTCGATACGACACGCACGGATTTCAACCATAGGGATTTCCTCGATAAGATGATTGCCTACTCGCAAATGACATGGGCAGAAATCGCCCGTCAGACGCACGACAGCGGCAAATCAAAGCATCACTACGTCAAGGAGATCCAAAGATTTTCCCCCGCCGCGCGTGAGCGGCTCAAGTCTTTGAAACTTGAAGACTTTTCCGACGATCTCTTTTCCTTCGCGCTGAACAACAAGCTGCGAATCATCGGGTTGCGCCTTGATGACCACTTCCATGTTCTGTGGTATGACAGTGAGCATCTTGTATATCCTTCAGTGAAAAAGCATACATAAAGAGCCTGCCGCACATTGCACATGCGGCAGGCTCTTTTTATCCGTATTTCCTTTAATCATCGATCTCGCGGTAAAGCACATCGCCCGACTGCGCGTCGAGGATCAGCTCGTACTTCACATTGTTCGCGTAGCATTTCACACGATAAACGGGCTGGAACAGCGCGGGGCTCGGCGCAGTGGCAGCGGACGCTGTGCTGGGCGCGGCCGACGCAGGCATTGCAGCATCCGGCGCAGGAGCAGCCAGCGGCTGCTGCGGTGCAGCAGGAGCGCCCCCGGGCGCGGACTGTGGCATTTGCCTCGTATCCATTGACTGATCGCCGCGACGAGCCTTTCTCTCGTGCTTGTCCTTCTGATCTCGATGATCTCCGTCACGATGATCACCCTTGTACTTATCGTCACCGTGCTTCATCCCCTTCGCGCGATTGTCCGTCAGCTCGACCTTGCGGTAGGTGATCGCCGTCTCATCGACGCCGAGGGCATCTGCGACGAGCGTGCGCACCTCATTCTCCGAGCGGAGTGCGAGCCCCGCCTTATCTGCCTGCGTCCGAACCATTTGCGTGCGTGCCTCGCTGACACGCTCCTTGGCGGCGACCTCCTGTCCATGATGCCAATAAGCGCCGCCGCCCGCGAGCACCGCGCCAAGAGCGACGACGACGCCTGCACGCTTCAAATTCTTCGCCGAGAAGATACCCTTTGCCGTTTCCATGATTCTGTTTTCCATGAGGAACGCCTCCTTTTCCATTGAACGTCATATCATGAATGCTTCTGCAGGGAGGCTCATGTGTTCGTCCCTTGCATAGTTCAAGTATACGGCGCGCTCCTAAATCCCCAACAAACGAAAGCTAAACAAAAACGAAACAAAAGGAAAACAGTTTAGTCATGGGAATGTTGTGATCAATCTTATTGAACATGAATGTCCAATAAAATTATGACGAATACCTCGCTTAGAATGATTTGAGGTCTTCGTCATAGAAATGCGGTCGCAAATGATGTCCTCGCATACACATCTCCAATGCAAGCTCCAAAAGTTCAATTTTGCCGTTGCTCGATTCCTCGAAACTTTCCGTGTCCGTATAAATTGAGAGGCGCTCTTTTATAGCCGTTTCCCCTGATTTTATGACTGCCAGATCAGACGCATCAGCCATGGTTTCAATATATGCTCGATAAAATTCCTGCGGATGATGCGCCTTGTAATACGCCAGACGATAATTCGACATGACATGATCCACGACATGAGCACGAGGAAACATATATCCCATTTTTTGACAAGATTGAATATACCAAGAGGGAACACCTTTTTCCTGCAGAATTTTTATGGTTTTGGGAAGGATGCCATTCCCCTTTCGCACGGATTCCATGATTTGAAAAGCACGCAGCGGGTCGATTCCCTTTCGTATCAAGTACATCATGACATCATCACGAGTTGCAGCGACTTCGTTCAACGTGCATACGCCTCGGCTAATCAGTTTCTGTGCATTTCCTTCCCATGCTCCGGTTCCATGAGAAAAAGCGGAAATTTTGACCAGTTCACTAAAGAATCTCGGCTGCAATTCCTGCAGCATTTGACGAACCTTGGGAGAGTGAAATTCGGGGATGCCAACGGTATCGGCTTTCCGGAATAAAGAGATGGCGGAAGGGTCATCGAAGGGAATATTCGAAAGACTGCAGCCTGTGCCGCGCTCTAATTTTTCGAGGAGAGAGAGTACAAAATAACGCAGCAGATTGAGTTTAAGAAAATGATTGGTGAGATTTTGGTAGGAAAAATGGGGGATTCGATATGTATGACCTTCCTGATCGCTCACATCTTGAAGAGGAAGAAAGAAGCCGGGTTCTGCATCCTCAGGGAGTATGATGAAAGCCGAATCGTTGATTCCCATCGCTTTTTTCGTGCCAACACATTGTTCCGCCACATCCTGCATGGGGATTCCCACGGGAATGCGATCCGTTGTATCAAGAGCGTTTTGGATATATGCCACGGCTTCATCATAGGATATCGTTTCGATGGTTCCAGCCGGATAAACTCGGACACGCTCCCATACTTTTTCGATATTTTCGGCTGCAATGGAACGATACGAATCTGGATAACTCATGACGATATCAGGCTGTCTGCTCCCATCAAAGCCAACAAGAGCGGCATAGGGGATATCGTGTCCATCGCCCAGGAGTGTTTCTCCGCATTGGGGGCAAATGTTCGCCTGCAAATTAAAACCGGAAGCTACGGAACCATCTGTGATGAATTGGCTGTATTGACATTTTGCGCAACGCCAATGCGGAGGGAGCGGATTGACTTCCGTTATCCCGATCAGATGCGCTGCCAAAGAAGCACCGATCGAGCCGTTCGTACAGGTGATGTGACCATCTTCATGCGCTTTTTGCACAAGTTTTTGCGGCAGCAAATACAGCGACGAATATTCATGTTCAAGGATGACGGCAAGTTCCTGCTCCAATCGTTCCTGCACAATTCGCGGCAGATTTCTACCATATAATTCGGTTGCCTTGTCGTAAGACATGGATTTGATGATATCATGCGCATGGGGAATTTGGGGAAGACATTTTTCATACGATGGGTCTATCTCATCCATCAAATCCGCGATGCGGTTCGAACCTGTGATCACAGCCTCATAGGCGGCTTCTTTTCCAAGATGGCTAAAGTTTTGAAGCATTTCTTCTGTCGTACGAAGAAAACGTGATGACTGGGTGTCATCGTCTTTTTTACCGGCAGCGTTTAGGAGCACTCTGCGGCAGAACGCATCCTCCGGGTTCAAGTAATGCACGTCACCCGTCGCGACTAAGATTTTACCGGTTCTCTTGGAGATTTCGACGATTTTCCGATGGATGTTCCTCACATCTTCCTCGGATTGAATGCAGGAGAAAGTTTCATCTGCAATTAAACCGACATAATTTTCCGCAGGCTGAATTTCCAGGTAATCGTAAAAATTGGCGATGGCTAAAATTTCATCATCGCTCTTGGCGGCTGCGATTGCCCGAACGAGTCCCCCCTCCGCGCCCGCCGAGCCGAGCAGCAAGCCCTCTCGAAGTTCATGGAATACGCGTTTCGGAATATGGGGCTGATGATGAAAAACATTCCTGTGCGACAGAGTTACCAGTTCATACAAATGGAGCAGGCCTTTTTTATTCTTCGCTAACATAGAAATCCGATAGGGAATGGACTCCTTGCCATCTTCCTGCGCCATAGATCCGTCCATACCGTAAATAACCTTTACGCCAAGACGTGCGGCAATTTTCATGGCATCGGGAAATACCTGCACAACGTCGTGGTCGGTAACGGCTACTGCCTTCCAACCCCAAGCGGCAGCCGTGCGAAGGAGTTCTCGCACAGAGAGTACGGACTCCATTTCGCTCATTTGCGTATGAACACTGAGTTCAACCCTTTTGACATCGGCTGTATCGCACCTCATGCCATCGCCAGAAAGTAGCATCTACATACCCCTTCTATAAAAATCTTTATTACACGCAAATTCGACACATCGTTCCAATTCAAGCGAAGAACTTTGACGGCTCACACATCTTTCGACGCAACGCCTGCGTGATGCATTTCATACGCAGAAAACATCAGTATCTCATTCTCTTCCCATGGCTCGACCTGCCACACAAGATCAACCTCTCCTCGGAAGCCGTCAGCGATTGCTTCCACCTTTTTTGCAATATGATAGAAGTTGAAGTCTTCTCCTGTCCCTCGGAAGATGAGCTGCACACCCCGCACTGTTTGATTCGCGGCAGGCATTTCTTCCCAAAGCAGATGTTCTAGAGAGATACACCGAAGATCTCCTTTCGTCGACGCAAGCATCGGGAGAATATCCCGCCTGTCTACACCGACCAGTTGGATATTCATCGGCGTCCATAGACCTGATGCGATTATGCAAGCCTTTGCCGCTGCCTCATCTGCAAAGCACATAAGAATCGGTCTGATGCAGCCGTCATCATCCTCCTGCAGTGCCGCCAGCCGCTCTGCACATGCGACAAAGTTTTTTTCAGAGGCTGTACGATAGATGCAGAGTATATCCTGTTGCCGCAATATCTCGAACGGGATCGTCATCGCCTGCGCATCCGAAATCAGCATGGTATGGGGCAACGATACCTCTTCCGTTGCGATGGACGCAGCATCCTCCTGTTCTGATTCGGAGGAAAATTGACGCACCGGCATACCGAGGAGCGGCTCACACTTTTCCATGTGGGAATAATATCGCGCCAGCGCAGAAAAGATGCTCTCATCCTCGCAGGCAAGGATCACACCACTGTCCTGCAGAGTATTTTCTGTATATGGCATCATGTTCGTTCCCTTTCCTCTATTCTTCCTTCGTCGCTTGCTGCGAATACGCTATGTCAGACTGCTTCGACAGTTCATCAAACATATGGAAAACTCGTCGAATGTCATCCTTTGAAATGCTCATCAAGGGTAAATCTACATAATAACAACCCCGCAAGCCAGCGTGTTTTTCCGAGTCATTGATATCTCTTTGATGTAACGTCATAGTCATTCCATCCACACCGATATCGCGAGTATTCCTTTCTGTATTCGCAGTGTCATCAAGTGCCTCTACTAAGTCTTTCCTAGTGAGATTTTTTGAAACAGCATTTGACGAAACATATCTCAAAACGCTGAAAGTTGGATTCGACGGATGTTCTTCATTTGCGTTCGTCAAAAAGATATTCACTGCATACAACGACGTGTCCCCGCTACCGGAATTTGCTTCTTTGCTAAACGTCAGCCAAAGATCATCCACAATACCGGCGTACGTCTCTTCATACCTCTTGATAAACGTATATCCGCATTCCTGGGATTTAGAATGTATAGCCTTGAGCAATTTATCTACATTTCTGTATGTCATAAAAACCACAAAGGCGGCATCCTTATAGTTCTTTGTATAATCCTTATGATTCAGCATAAAGTATCCCTTCTTTTCTATTGACTGATCTGGTCTATCTGAAATGCCGTTTGTCATAGACAAAAAGGGTTCGAACCCCTTTCTTGTCAATAATCTTACCAAATCACATATCATCAATTTCTGCCCAAAGGTATATTTGCTTCCTTTCCCCCCATGTAAAATGTCCTTCATCGATTGCAATATATCTTCCCAACTCGCAAAAACGAAATGGACTCCTTGCTTGCTTATATCCTTCCTATATTTACGGTAAACCGATATGCATGATTCATGCTTCGCAATGAACAGCAGGATTTTCTTTTTATCTTTGGGCAAATCGCACAAAATGTTTGCTTCGCGAATGAGCTGATCGTCTGAGGACAGTCCGCTCTGAAACTTTACCTCAATGCCAATATAGCAATTGTCAAATTCCAACAAAACATCCAATTCCCCCAGATCGTGTTTCGGCCAGAATTTGATATGCTCCTCATCTCTGATATTTGTGCAATTCACGTTTTCTATGAGCTGAATTGCAGCCTGTGATTCAGCCTGCTGCTTCTCCGATTTGCGTAATGCCCCGCATAGTATGGGCTGCAATCCATCACAAAAATCCATGTACCTTAATGTACCGAAAAAATCTCCGGTCAGTTTATCCTCCAAACTGTCGGATAGGTTCGAGCCCGATCGGCTGATTTTTCCATAAAATTCCTCGACCATGAGTACCTCCTTAAGGAAACGCTGATAAAATGAAGTTGCCCAGATTTGCACAGATGCGCTGATCCTATCGAGGAGACAAACCGCAGGCGTAGCAGTGCTACGTCGAGGATTTGTCGACGACGAGAGGACAGAGCAGATGTGTGAAGATGGGCGGCTGAATTTATCAATGGTTCCTTACGAAGCCGTTGACACTCCCGCCCCAATTTGCGTTATTCCATCTCACCTGACAGATACTTCTTTCCCATATCCCTTACCACCTTACGAATCTTATCCCGCAGGCTTTTCGGCTCTAAGATCTCCGCATATTTTCCATACTGCAACGCCCAATATTTCATCGCCTTTTCGTTGCAGGCAACGGAAACGATGAGTTCATCCGCATCCTCCTGCACAATGCGGAAATCCTTTCCGAACCAGTCGATCAGCTGGCCCATCATTTGATCCCAGACGCGCATCTTCACCTGCACGCTCGGACCGCTGAACATATAGATGTGCTCTGCCATGTGCTTGGGCAAACTGTAGCCTTGGGCAAAGTCCTCCACCTGCTTCTTCGGCTTGGCCTTGTCCTCAAGCATTTTTACTTTCGTCATGCAATCCAGGCGATAATGGGAAATATTATTGTATTTATCATAATTGCCAAGCAAATAATATCTGCCTTGATTTGCCACCATCTGATACGGACTTACGATGTACGGTTCTTCCCGCTTGGGGTGCAGCTTGAAGTCCTTGCCATAGCTGTTATAAATGAAGCTGACTTTCCGCCCCTGCTCAATGGCATCGTTCAGCACATCCAAATTCAGCAGGACTTGCTTGTTGTCCGAGTGTATGAGTTTCGGCAGATGGGAAACGTGCTTCACTTTGGCATGGAAGTATTTGTTTCCAAGCCCTACCAGCTTCTCAATCAGCCGTTCGGCCTGTGCGCCGGAAAGCGTGCGGGAGAAGAGGACGCTGTCGATCAGCATCCTCAGTTCCGCATCCTCAAACTGGCGCGACGTAAGGCAGACGCCGCCTTGCAGGGAAATCTCATACCCCATATCCTTAAGGAGCATAAGATTGTTCTTGACCGTCTGCCGAGTGCATCGAATACCATAGTTTTTTTCCAGCAGATCCACGATTTCCAGCTGCGTCAAGCGGTGGTCGCTGTCCGTATACTGCTCCAAAATCTCCAGGATCAGCATGTTCAGGAGCTTCTTGTCCTGCCGTCCATAGGGATACATACGCTCACATCCTCACATCTAACTCACATCTAACTCACATCTAAATGCAGACACTTTCGATGCGATATGTGTCGATTCCTGCTATTTTTTATCGTCGGGCAGGTTTTGCTGCTAGTCGAGGAGAAGTCCGTCCAATTCGACAAGTTTGGCATGAATGTCAAAACCGCATTCGCCCTCCTTGTAAAGCACGGTGGAAGATTCCGACCATCCGCCTCCCATCTGCTTGCCTCGGACATACAATGCACACGCCTTCTGCACATCAAACGCTTGGGGCGGGAGATGACCTTCCCGAACCGCCATTCCGTCCATGAGCACGGGATACCCCGTGATGTCGAGCATGGGGCTGGCATTCTTATCCGGCTCGTCATCGTACATATACAGCTCAAATGCCCCCTCATAGCTCCGCTTGTCTACCTCGGAGTGCGCCTCATTTCGCACGAAATATCGGGGAATCGTGCGGATGCCATAGCCTTCGATGGAGTCTAGCCTTATCCGATCGTCTCCAAATCGAATAAATGCATGTTCCTTTCTGTTCATGGTGATTTCTCCCTTCATTACGATAGGAAAACCTTTCTGCTCTTGCTGATTACAGTATATCATATCCGATGTTAAAAATTTTTACCTTTCTTTCCATATACTCCTTGACCTTTTTGCCGGCAACTGCTATCTTGGAAGAAGCAGAGGCGGAAACATGTCCGTCAACCGGCGAATCAAGCGCCTTAGGAAGCAGCTTAACCCTTGTTGCAGTAAACGAAAAAGGAGGCCTCCATGCTCAAACTCCGAGACATTTCCCTCAAAAAGCGCATCCTCATGACCAACTTCCTGATGATCGCGCTTCCCGTCGGCTTCCTGCTCGTACTCGGCGGCTTGCTCTTCGCGGGGCTCAAGACGACAGGCACGATCCGCGAAGCGGAGCTTGCGCTCCTGTGGCAGGACAAGCGCGAGGCTCTGTCCATACAGCTCGCCGTCAGCTCCCTCAAGGCGAAGGCAGATCGCGGCAAGAAGGTCAGCGAGATGGAGGCGGACTGCCGCGCACTTGAGCGATGGGGGATCGATAGCCTCATCGCGAAGAACGGCGAGATCGTCTACGCCTCGCCCGGAGCCGACCCGCAGGAACTCCTGCAGGACGTCCAAATTCTCGCCGACGGCTCTCGCTCCTTCCTGCGTTGGGATGAGCGCGGTCTCGCACTCCTCTATCGCGCCGAGAAAACGCGTACCGTCATCATCGCGCGCGGCCTCATCCCGTTCCACGCTCGTGCACCAAAGGAAGAAGATTCGCTGCACGATGTATGGGAAATCCTCGCCTACATCTTCCTCGCGGCCATGGCCATCGTCATCACTGCGCTCGGCCGCTATCTCGCACGCCTGCTCTCCGAGCAGATCCTCTCGCCCTTGGAAAAGCTTAAGACCTCCGCCGAGGAAATTCGCCGCGGCAACCTTGACGCCTCCCCCGCCATCGATTCGGCGGACGAGATCGGCGCGGTCGGCCGCTCCTTCGACTTCATGCGGCAGGCGCTCAAAGAGGAAAAGGCGCGGCGCGAAAAGTATGACGAGAACCGCAAGGAACTCATCGCGGGCATCTCGCACGATCTCGCGACGCCCCTGACCGCCATCAAGGGCTACGCGAGCGGCATCCTCGACGGCATCGCCAAGAGTCCGGAGAAGGAACGCCGCTACATCGAGCAAATTCACGAAAGCGCCTGTCTGATGGAAAACATGGTCGAGAACCTCTTTCTCTTCTCGAAGCTCGATCTCAAGAAGATTCCCTTCCATCTGGAAAGCGTCGCCCTCGCTGACTACCTCGCCGACTTTGCAAGAGATCGAAGCGACCTGTTCGCCGTGCGCGGCCTCGCGCTTTCCTTTTCTTCTGACGGCAAGCCGTGCCGCGCCGCCATCGACCGCACGCAGTTCCCGCGCGTTCTTGAAAACTTCCTCGAAAACAGCATCAAGTACCGCCGCGAATACGTGCCCGCCGCGCTTCACATCCACGTCGAAGAAGCGGAAGAAACCGTCCGCCTGAGCTTCACCGACAACGGGCAGGGCGTGCCGGAAGAAGCCTTAGGCAAGCTCTTCGACACCTTCTACCGCACCGACCGCGCACGCACTGACACGAGCAAGGGCAGCGGCTTGGGTCTGGCCATCGCGCGTGAGATCATCTGCGCCTGCCACGGCACGATACATGCTGAGGCAAATCCTGCAGGCGGACTCATCCTCAAGATCACCCTGCCGCGACAAAAAGAAACGACTGAAGAAAGAAGGGGCGACGCATGAAACGCATCCTGATCATTGAGGACGACAAAGCGATTGCAGAGCTTGAGCGCGACTACCTCGAAGCCAACGACTTTTCCGTGGAAATTATCTCCGACGGCAAAAATGGCGAAGAAAAGGCTCTCGCCGAAGACTTCGACCTCATCCTGCTCGACCTCATGCTGCCAAGTGCGGACGGCTTCGCCGTCTGCCGCGCCATCCGCCAGAAAAAAGACACGCCGATCCTCATGGTCTCGGCACGTCAGGAGGAAATCGACAAGGTTCGCGGCCTCGGCCTCGGCGCCGACGACTACATCGTCAAGCCCTTCAGCCCCAATGAACTCACGGCTCGCGTCAAGGCGCATATCGCACGCTACGAGCGCCTCACGCAAAAGACGGTACAGAAATCGGACAGCATCTTCACCGGCGGACTCGAAATCTGCCCCGAAGCGCGCCGCGTCTTCACAGACGGCAAGGAAGTCTCTCTCACGCGCCGCGAATTCGATCTCCTGCTCTTCTTCGCGGAGAATCCCGGCATTGCTTTCAGCAAAGACAAGCTCTTCGACCGCATCTGGGGCATGGACGCCCTCGGCGACACGGCGACCGTCATGGTTCACATCAACCGCATCCGCGAAAAGATCGAACCGAACCCCGCCACGCCCGTCTATATCGAAACCGTCTGGGGCGTCGGCTACCGATTTCAGGGCGGCGGGCACAAAGGTTAAAACGTCTCACGACGCATCGAAACACAAAGAAGGAGCTGCCGCACCATCGCGGCAGCTCCTTCTTTGTGTTCGATTCCTATCTTAGAACGCGGGGACGATCGCGCCCTTGTACTTCTCGTCGATGAACTTCTTGACTTCCTCTGATCTCAGCGCCTTCATCAGCGCCTGGATCTCGGGACGCTTCTCGTCGCCCGTGCGCACGGCGACGATGTTGACGTAGGGCGAGGTGCTGTCTTCCATGAAGAGCGCATCCTTCGTCGGAACGAGGTTCGCCTGCATCGCATAGTTCGTGTTGATGACGGCGGCATCGACGTCATCGAGCGTGCGCGGCACCTGCGCGGCTTCGACTTCCTGGAACTTGAGGTTCTTCTTGTTCTCCGTGATGTCATGCACCGTCGGGTTCGTGCCCGAGCCTTCCCTGAGCTTCAAAAGGCCGGCCTTTTCAAGGAGCAGGAGCGAGCGGCCGCCGTTCGTCGGATCGTTCGGGATGGCGACGGACGCACCGTCAGAGAGTTCGTCGAGCTTCTTGATCTTGCGCGAGTAGACGCCCATCGGCTCGATGTGGACGCCGCCGGCGTTCGCGAGCTTCATTTCCTTGTGCTCGGAAATGAAGTTGTCGAGATACGGCAGATGCTGGAAGAAGTTCGCGTCAAGCTCCTTGTCGTTCAGCGCGACATTCGGCTGCACATAGTCGGTGAACTCGACGATTTCAAGCTTGTATCCTTCCTTTTCCAAGAGCGGCTTGATCGTCTCAAGGATCTCGGCGTGCGGCACAGGCGTCGCGCCGACCTTGATGGTCTTGGAGTCGCTCCCTCCGCCGCAGCCCGCGAGGGCGAGGACAGAGAGCGTGAGCGCAGCGAGGATAACGAATAGTTTCTTCATGATTTTTCCTCCTTGTGGATGGGATTCTCCGGTGAAAGCCGACGAGGCTGCGCCTTCGCCCTCTTTCATGAAAGTTACTTTTTATTCAAGCCGTTCGCCAGGCGATTGCCCAGGAACTGGACGATTTGCACGAGGACGATGAGGATGACTACGGTCGCGATCATGATGTCGGGGCGGAAGCGCTGATACCCGTAGCGAATCGCGAGGTCGCCGAGGCCGCCGCCGCCGATTGCGCCCGCCATCGCCGACTCGCCGACGAGGGCGATGACGACGGTCGTGAGCTGAGCGACGATGCTCGGCATGGACTCAGGCAGAAGCACGCGCCGCACGATCTGATAGGGCGTAGCGCCCATCGAGAGCGCCGCTTCGACGAGTCCTGCGGGCACTTCCCGAAGCGACGTCTCGACCTGCCGTCCGATGAACGGGATCGAGGCGAGGACGAGCGGCACCATCGCCGCCGTCGTGCCGATGGACGTGCCGACAATGAAGCGCGTGAACGGGATGATCGCAACCATCAGGATGATGAACGGGATCGAGCGAAGCGCGTTGACGACAGCGCCGATGGCGCGGTTCAAAGGCATACATTCGAGGATCTGTCCCTTCGCCGTCGTTGCGAGCAGCACGCCGAGCGGGATGCCGATGAGGCTCGCGACGATCATCGAGACGACGACCATGTAGACCGTCTCGCCGAGCGCCTTCGTAAGGAGCGGCAGCATATCAGCGGACATAGCCGATCACCTCCTTCGTGAGATCGCGCGTATCGAGGTAAGCGAGCGCACGGTCGATCTCCGCCTGCTCGCCCTTGATGCCGACGATCATGCGTCCGTAGGGCACGCTCTTGATCTGGTCGAGCGTGCCGTAGAGAATGGACACCTCGATGGAAAAGCGCCGTATGACGTCGGCAATGACGGGATCGTCCGCGCGTTCGCCGAGGAACGTCAGGCGAAGGAGCAGCTCGCCGCCCTCGACAGGCTCAGGCGAAAGCTCCTTCTTGCGGTAGTTGATCGGCAAATCGTTCGACAGGAGCGTGCTGACGAACTCGCGCGTGATTCTTTCTTTCGGCTTCGTGAAGATGTCGAGCACGGAGCCTTTTTCGGCGATGACGCCGCCCTCGATGACGGCAACCTTGTCGCAGATATCCTTGATGACCTGCATTTCATGCGTGATGATGACGACGGTCAGGCCGAGCTTCTTGTTGATGTCCGCGATGAGATGCAAGATCGACTTCGTCGTCTGCGGGTCGAGCGCACTCGTCGCCTCGTCGGACAAGAGCACCTTCGGATCGGACGCGAGCGCCCGCGCGATGCCGACGCGCTGTTTCTGCCCGCCCGAGAGCTGCGCCGGGTACTGCTGCGCCTTGTCGGCGAGTCCGACGAGCGAGAGGAGCGGCTCGACCTTCGTGCGGATCTGCGCCTCGTCCGTGCCGGAAAGGCGCAGGGGGAAGGCGACGTTGTCGTAGACGGTCGCCGAAGAAAGCAGATTGAAGTGCTGGAAGATCATGCCGATGCCCTTGCGCTCTTCGCGAAGCTCCGCCTCACTGAGCGCGGTCAGATCCTTGCCGTCAACGACGACCTTGCCCTCCGTCGGCCGCTCCAGCATGTTGATGCAGCGAATCAAGGTCGACTTGCCCGCGCCCGAAAGGCCGATGATGCCATAGATCTCGCCGCGCTCGATTTCGAGGTCGACGCCTTTGAGCGCCGTGACCTCGCCCGCCGCGCTCTCGTAGCTTTTCTTGATGGCAGCAAGCCTTATCATGCTCATAAAATCACATCCTTGTGACTGCCGCTTTCGCAGCAGTAAAATTCATACCAAATTTATATGATTTGCATGTTATCACAGTACAGGCCTCTTGTCAAGAACATTTCTGACGACTGCCAAAAAGTCGCCTGCGTCTCTGCCCGCCACATACACTCTATTCTACGCGATTCGTCTTCTTTTGTATAGTCAAAAAACGCGTGCAGCGTCGAAATGCTGCACGGGTAAATTTCCAAAGTAAATCCCACATAATAGGTCACTAACGGGATTTACTCTGAGAAGAATTTATGGCTGAATTTAGTGTGAGAAATCTCTCTACACAAAGGAGGCTGTCATCATGAAGCAAGCAGACAACAACAAGAAGAACAAGCACCTTACTGCACAAGACCGCCAGGAAATCATGAACGGGCTCGACAGGGGATTGTCCTTCAAGGCGATCGCCCTGCTCGTTCAGAAAGATCCTACCACCATATCTTACGAAGTGAAGCGACATCGCAAAGAGCACCGCAATGCGTTCGTGCAAACAGACGAACTCTGCCCCTTGCTCGAAAAGGCACCCTTCGTCTGCAACGCCTGCCCCAAGCGCCGTTCTGCTAACTGCCGCTTCCTCCGCCTTCTCTATGTCGCTCCGCAGGCACATGCCGAATACGAAGCGCTCCTGCACGATGCACGCGAAGGCATTCCGTTGAACCGTGCGTCTTTTTACAAGCAGGATCGCATCATTTCCTCTTGCATTGAGAAGGGGCAGCACATTTATCATATCGTCGCTTCTCACCCAGAGCTCAATGTGTCTCTCAGCACAGTTTATCGGCATTTTTCCAAGGGATATTATTCGGCTTCCAAGATTCACCTTCCACGCGCCGTAAAGTTCAAGCCTCGCAAAAAGAAGCGGGCGGATGTCGTTCCTTCTGCCATAAAGAAGGAACGCACCTATGCGGATTTCCTCGCTCATATGGAACGGGAAGGGCTTAGCGCACATACGCAGCTTGATACCGTTATCGGAGTTTCAGGCGGCAAAGTCATCCTCACCGTCCACTTCACTGCGTTCAATTTCATGTTCGGGCTTCTGCTCGAAAACAAGACGGCTGTGCAGGCTGCCTTGAAGTTCCAAGAGGTCAAACGAACTTTGACTGCAGGCGGTTTTGCTTTTCCTGCCCTTATGCCCGTGATGCTTACGGACAACGGTGGAGAGTTCTCCGATGTTTTCGCCTTTGAGAACAATCTTGAGGGGGAAAAGGAGGCCTGCCTTTTTTTCTGCGATCCCATGCAGTCTTACCAGAAGGCGCAAATTGAGAAGAATCACACGCTTTTTCGCGATATTGTGCCGAAGGGGTCTTCTTTCGACCATTTCACACAGGATACCGTCAATTTGATTTTTTCGCACATCAATGGCGTCCGTCGCAACATTTACAGCGGCAAGTCTCCCTATGAGATGTTTACGTTCGCTTTTTCCGAGGAACTGGCTGCTCTTTTGGGCATCTCGTATGTTGCGCCGGAAGATGTCGTGCAGTCTCCTAGACTTCTAAAGGGCTGATCTTGCGCTGCACATCTTTCTCATAGTAAATCCCGCCAGGGTGGAACTTACTCTGAAAAGCCTCGCTTTTCGGAGTGCGAAGCATGTCCTTCTTTCTAGCTTATCCCTTATGGTTCGGTCGCTTTTAAGACGATATTGTGCTCAGGTCATCCATTGCATACAAATTCTGATGCTTCTCGCACTTACTCCTATCGGCTTTCTTAGACTAAATCCCATAGACTTACATCAGCGGAAGTTACTTTGCGAATTTACGGAAATGCTGCACGCAGAAGCACATCTCCGTCAGTCGCGCGAAAAGCCGCCGCTTGCCTCCCCTGCCGCTCTTTCCAGCGCGCCAAGCTCGCCCTCCTCGGTCAGCACATAGAGCATGTCGCCCGCCTTGAGCATGAGGCTGCCCTGCGGCAGAAGCTCGATCGTGCCGCGCCGCACATTCATGACGTGACCGTGCGCTCCCCAGTCGATCGCCGAGACGCATCGCCCCTCCATCGCGCTTCCCGCTGCGACGCAAAGCTCCGCCATGACGCGGCGGCGCGAGCCTCTCGCGCCCTGCCCCCGCGAACGCTCGTAAAGCTCGTCGTAGATGGGTCTGCCACCCGTGAGGTCGTTGACGAGCGCGGCGCAGGCGGCGACGCAGACGACAGCGAGCAGGTGCTCAAAAGAGCCGGTGATCTCCATGATGAGGAGGCTCGCCGTCAGCGGCGCCTTGATGCTTCCCGCGAAGAAGCCTGCCATGCCGAGGACGACGAAGGTCGGGCAGAGCGCCGCGGGCAGAGCGCCGAGCGCAACTGCCGCCGCAGAGAAGAGCGCACCCGAAAGCGCACCGAGGACGAGGACGGGCAGAAAGATGCCGCCCGGCACGCCCGAGCCGTAGCAAAAGACCGTGAAGAGGAACTTGCCGAGAAAGATGACGAGGATCGCGCCGAAGACGAGCGGCTCCTGCACCATGCGATTGACGAGAAAGTTGCCGCCCGAAAGGATCTCAGGCAGCAAGAAGCCGAGAACGCCCGCCGCGAGGAACGGAATCGCCGTGCGAAAGCCGAGAGAAGGCACGAAGCGCCCCCAGGTGTCGAGCGCGAGGCAGAGCACGCGGTTGAAGAGCCTGCCGAGCGCACCCGAGAATACGCCGAGCAAGAAGAGCAGCAGATACGCGCCGCCGAGCGGCACGGCGGGCACGGAGCCGACGGCGAACATCGGGCCGACGCCGAAGATCTCCTGCGTCACGAAGCCTGCGGCGATGGCAGAGCCAAGGACGCCCATGAGCATCTGCGGAGAGAAGTTCTTCGCCAGCTCTTCGAAGGAAAAGACGAGGCTCGCCAAAGGCGCGTTGAAGATGGCGGCGAAGCCTGCGCCAGCACCCGCCGTCAAAAGGAAGCGCTCCTCGGCACGCGAACGCCCGGCCGCGCGGCTGACGCCTGCGCCCACGCAGGCGCCGATCTCGACGCTCGGGCCGCCGCGCCCGAGCGACAGTCCCGCGCCGATGCCGAGCACGACGCTGGCGAACTTGCCGAAGAGCACGCGCGCCCAGCGCAAGTGACTGTCGCCGCGCAGCACGCCCTTGAGGTCGGGGATACCGCCGCCGCCGACCATGGAGTCAAGCTGCATGAGACGACGGACGATGACGGAAAGCGCAAGGAGCGCGAGAAAATACCCCGCCGTCCAGAGCGGCGAAGCGTCGCGCAGGAAGTCGTAGAGCATGGGACGCAAATGATCGGCGCTTTCCAAGAGCCAGTGATAGAGCGCGATGACAGCGCCCACGAGGACGCCGATCAGAAGCCCGTCGGCGAAGAGCCGCAGGCGAAAGTGTGCGGGCTGTTTCACATAGAGAAGCGCACGCTCAATATTTTCCGGCATCGTATCTTTCCCTCCCAAACGAAAAGCCGCGCAGTCTCAAAGGATGCGCGGCTCTTGACGCTTGCTCAAAACGGCTCGCTTATGGGCGTCACGCCAAGCCAAAGGCGAACACCGTCCGCGCCTGCCACTTCTTGCCCGAGCGCAGGAGCGGCTGCGGGAAGTTCGCATGATGCACGGCATCGGGGAAGACCTGTGCTTCGAGCGTGAATCCCGCGCGCGGAGCGAATGCCGCGCCCGCCTTGCCCGCGAGCACGCCGTCGAGATGGTTGCCCGAGTAGAACTGCACGCCGGGCTGCGTCGTGTAAGCGTGCATGTGGATGCCGGTCTTTTCAGCATAGGCGTGGGCAAGCTTATACAGCATCTTGTAGTCGACGGGGCACGCGGCGTCCTCGCCGAGACCAAGCTCCCTCGCCTCTTCTTCAGCAGGCGTTTGGTCGAGCACGAAGTTGTGGTCGTAGCCGCCCGCCCAGCGCATCTGGCTGAACGGCGCGTCGATGCGTGCGCCGATCTCCTTCATCTCACGGAAGTCGAGCGGCGTCCCTTCGACGAGCAGGATGCGCCCGTCGGGAATCAGCTCATTGTCCGTCGGCGTGTACTTCTCGGCGAAGATGCGGATCTTATGGTCGAGCACCGAGCCGGAACTGAAGCCTTCGAGATTGAAATACGTATGATGCGACGGATTGCAGATCGTGTCGCCGTCCGCCTCCGCTTCATAGGAAAGGACGAACTCGTTCTTCTCGGAGAGCGCATACGTCACGGCGAGCTTCAAGTCGCCCGGGTAGCCGCCCTCGCCCGCAGGACTCAGGTAGCGAAGCACAAGCGCCCCGTCCTTTTCCTCCGCCGCCCAGACCTTCTTGTCGTAGCCGCCCAAAGAGCCGCCGTGCAGATGATTCCTGCCCTCGTTGCACTCTAAGACGTACCGCTCGTCGTCGATCGGCAAATCGCCGAAAGCGATGCGCCCCACGGAGCGCCCGACGATCGCGCCGAAATACTTGTCGTCCGCCTCGTAGCCTTTGAGATCATCGTAGCCGAGCGCCACGTCGATGCTCTTGCCCTCTCTGTCGGGCACGATGAGCGACTGCACGCGTGCGCCGTAGTCCATGATGCGAGCCCTCATGCCACCGCTGTTCTCCAACGTATAAAGCGTGATGAGCCTGCCGTTCTTCAGCTCGCCGAACGCTTCCTTCGTGATCTTCGCCATCTGCTATCACCTCCCTGCTTCTTTCTCTATGAGTGCCGTAAAATCCTCCCTCGCCATAGGTTTTGCAAAATAATATCCTTGAATCTTGTCGCAATCGATGCTCGACAAGAAATCAATCTGCGCCTTCGTCTCCACGCCCTCGACGACGACGCTCATCTTGAGATCGTGCGCCATCTCGACGACGCGCCGCAAGATGGTGGGCGCGCGCTCAGAATCTTCGAGATTTTGCACAAATCCCATGTCGATCTTCAGAATATCGACCGTCACGTTCTTGAGCATGTTGAGCGAGCTGTAGCCGCTGCCGAAATCGTCCATGAGAATCGTGAGGCCGATGTCGTGCAGCCGTTTCAGGACGCTTAAAAGCTGCACCGGATTGTCCGTATAGGCGGACTCCGTAATTTCCAAGCGCAGGAGCGAAGGATCGAGCCCGTACTTCTGCAGAAGGCCGACGACCGTATCGCAGAAATCGTTGTCGTAGAAGTTCAGCCGTGAGACGTTGACGGAGACCGGCACGACGGGAAGTCCCTCGCGGATGCGCTCGGCGAGCATACGACAGACCTCCTCCCACGCGAAGCGGTCGAGCCGCACGACGAAGCCGTTGCGCTCGAAGAGCGGCACGAAGCGCACGGGCGGAATGACGCCCGCCGTCGGATGACGCCAGCGCACGAGCGCCTCGGCACTGACGGCGCGTCCTGCCTTGATGCTGTAAATCGGCTGGTAGTACACGCAGAACTGCCCCGAAGAAAGCGCCTGCTCCATTTCGCGGAGCAGCATTTGCTCTTCGAGCAGCGTCTCGCGCATCTTCTCATCGTAGTAGGCATAGCGCTTCTTGTAGAGACCCTTGACCGTATTGAGCGCCATGTGGGCGCGGTCACACATCTGATTGACGGGCACCAGGACGTCATCGACCGGATAGATTCCCGCATAAAAGAGGATGTTGTTCTTGATGCCGAGGGAGAAGATCGCACTGTCTATGCCTTCGAGCAGGATGTCGATGTCAAGCATATCCTCGGGCATGCAGATGGCGAAATGGTCAGCCTCCATGTGAGCTGCGACGCCGATGCCCTCAGTGATCGTCTTGAAATACGTGCCCGCCGTCTTCAAGATCAGATTTCCCGTTTCGATATGGAAAAGGTCGTTGATGATCTTGAAGCAGTTGATGTCAAAATACAAGATATTGTAGCGCACGCTGCGGTTCTGCTGCAAAAGCTCGACCGTCTTCTCGTAAAACGCCTCGCGGTTGTACACACCGGTCAGGGCGTCGATCTCGATGTGGTGGCGCATCTCCAGGATCTGCCGCTCGCGCGCCGCCTGTTCAAGTTTGCGCCACTCGTTCTCCATGCGCGCCATGACGTTTTTCACGCGGCATCGCACGATTGTCGGATTGTACGGCTTCGTGATGAAATCCGCCGCCCCCATCTCCATCGCACGCACCTCGACGGTACGTTCATTGCGCGCCGTCGTGACGATGACGGGAATCGCCGACAGACGCTCGTCGTGCTTCAAGCGGGCGAGCAGGTCGAAGCTGTCCGGTCCCGGCATCACGAGATCGAGCAGGATGATGTCGACGGTCTTTTCCGCGAGCAGCGCCATCATCTCATTGCCGTCCGCCGCCTCCAGAAGATCGTATTCCGCTTTGAAAAATTGCGCGAGAATGGCACGATGCATCTCCACATCGTCCACGATCAGCATCACAGGTTTCTTTTCCATGAGACTACCTTTCCTGTCATAAAGAGCCGCTGATTCCTCAACGTTTCCATAGGAATCATTTCTCCTATATTCTATCACAAAGCGAGCATAAGTAAAAGGTCTTATTTTTTGTTTCGTTAGTGCAAAAGGCAGGGAAAAAGAGGGGGCAAGTCGGTCAACCTGCCCCCTCCTTCATGGCGAAAAGACGACCGTGACCGTCTCGCCCGGATCGATGACGCTGTAGGCGGGCGCACTCTGGTAGCTTGCCCTGCCCGAGCCTTCGGCTTCGAGCGTCACGCCAATCTCGGCGAGCTTTTCCGCCGCCTCGCGGATCGTCAGGCCGTCGAGGTCGGGCATGACGACCTTGCCGCTCGGCACGACGTCGGGCAGGCGCGGCTTCTTCTTCGGCGGCGCCTGCGCTTCTTTCTGCGCACGCTTCTCGTCCATCTCGACGAAGGGATCGCTCGACGGTTCGATGTGCATGTAGCGGAAAATCTGCGAAAAGATTGCGCCCGCGACGGGTGCCGCGATCTGTCCGCCGTAGAAGTTGCCGCCTGACGGATCGTCGAGAATGACGAGCACGACGACCTTCGGATCATCGACAGGCGCAAAGCCGCAGAACGACGCGATGTAATGACCGTCCATGTAGCCCGCACCGTTCGGACGAATCTTCTGCGCCGTACCCGTCTTGCCGCCGATGCGGTAGCCCTTGACCTGCGCCTTCTGTCCGCCGCCCGCCGCGACGACCTGCTCCAAAAGCCCGACGAGCGTCTTCGTCGTCGCCGACTGCAGCACGCGCCGCACCTCGTCGCGCTTCGTCTGCAGGTAGGTCGAGCCGTCGGCGTTGCGGATCTCCTTGACGATATGCGGCTTCAAAAGGATGCCGTCGTTGGCGATCGCCGCCATCGCCGTCACGAGCTGCAAAGGCGTCACGGCGATGCTCTGTCCGATCGCCATCGTCGCCATATCCGAATCACGCATGTTCTCCGGCTCGAAGAGGATGCCGCCCTCCTCCGCCGGAAGCTCCACACCCGTCGGCTCGCCGAAGCCGAAGAGCTTCGCGTACTTTGTGAGCCTTTCGGCGCCGAGATCGAGTCCGACGAGCGCGAATCCCGTATTGAGCGAGTTTTTGACGACATCGGTGAACGTCACCGTGCCGAAGCTCTCGCCGTTCCAGTTCTGTATGCGCCTGCCCGAGACCATGACGTAGCCGGGATCGACGAAGATCTGGTTCGGCGTGACAATCTTCTCTTCGAGCGCCGCGCCCGCCACGACGGACTTGAAGGTAGAACCCGGCTCATAGATCGAGGAGACGGCGAGATTCTTCCACGTCTCGCTCGAATACTTGCCGAACTCGTTCGGGTTGTACGAAGGCCGCATGGCGAGCGCGAGGATATTGCCCGTCTTGGGATCCATGACGATCGCTGTCGCATGCTGCGGCGCGTTCTCCGCCATCGCACGGTCAAGCTCCTGCTCCACGATGAACTGGATGTTGCTGTCAATCGTCAGCGTCACCGTCTTGCAGCGATCGCCCGTATACGTGTCCGGCATGAAGAGCGAGCTTAAAATCGGGCGGCTCTTCATGTCCGTGAGGATGAAATTTTCCTCCTCAACACCCTTGATCAAGCCGTCGAACTGCTGCTCAATGCCGTCGAGTCCCTTGTCGTCCGTGCCGACGAAGCCCAAGACGTTCGCCGCGAGTACGTCGTTCGGATAGTAGCGCTTCGCCTCCTCGCGAAACCCCAGGCAGTCGCCGTACGATTTTTCGCGGATGAGCGCCTTCACGGCATCCGACATGTACGGCTCCATGCGGCGCTTGACCCAGACGAAGCCGCCGCCCTGGTCGATGTCTTCCAAGATGTCCGCCTCGTTGAGGCCCACGATCGGCGCGAGGTCGGCGGCAAGCTGCGCCGCATCCCCGACATGGCTCGGGTCGACGAAGAGCGACTTCGTCATCGAGGAAACGGCAAGCTCCCTGCCGTTCGCATCGAGGATCGCGCCGCGCGGCGACTGCGCCACGCGCTCCTCCCCCGACTGCATGCGCACGCGCTCCGACATCTCCGATCCCTTGACGATCTGCACCCAGCCGTAGCGGCAGAGCGTCAAAAAGAACAGGGAGAGCACGAACAGAACCACGATCTGCACGTTGTCGCGCACGCGCCGCCTGCGCTTTTCCGCGCGCTCCGCCTTATTTTTCACGTTCAAGCTGAAAACCCCTTGTCGTTTTTGTTTTCTATTATAGCATAGTTATGGTATAATGTAAGTGGTGCTATCCAAGCGGTAGGCGGTCGATTCTTAGCCCCTGAAAGGGGGCGTTGCTTATGGAACTGTACGATTTTTTGTCGTTGGTTTTCCTCGTGACGATTTGCGTCGTTGCGTTAAAAGCAAAATAAGAATCCCCCGCCACGAGCGACCAACTTAGGCGGAGGATTCTCTTCCACATGAGACAGGGGCTGACCGTTTACCGATAGCACCTTTTCTAGTTTTATTATACGACAGAACCGTGACCAAGTCAAACTCTTCACCAATGATACTTCTCGCCGCGGTTGATCTTGAACGCGCGATAAATCTGCTCGTAGAGCAAGAGCCGCACCATCTGATGCGTGAAGGTCATCGGCGAAAATGAAATTCTAAGATCGGCGCGATCTCGCACCGCTGGCGACAGGCCGAACGCGCCGCCGATGAGGAACGTGAGGTCGCTCTGCCCTTGAAGCGCGAGCGAGGCAAGCTCTTTTGCAAGCGCTTCCGACGAAAGGAGCTTCCCCTTGACATCGAGCACGATGAGGAAGCTCCTCTCCGGCACGAGACGCAAGAGACGCTCGCCCTCTTTTGCGAGCGTCTGCTGCCTTTGTGCTTCGGATGGATTTTCCGCCATGTATTCTTCGCGCGTTTCCAGAAGCTCCACAGAAGCGAACGGAGCGAGGCGCTTCTCATACTCAGCGACGCCTTCCCTCAGGTACTTCTCCTTGAGCTTTCCCACAGCGACGATGCGGATCTTCATCGATTCGACTGCGGCATTTCCTTGAGCGTCACCGTCACCGTTTCCTTCTTGCCGTCCCTCTCGATGACGAGTTTGACCTGATCGCCAACCTTGTGTTCCGCAACAGCCGCGCGGAGATCGGCGACGGTGTTCGTCTCCTTGTCGTCGATCTTCAGAATCAGATCGCCGCGCATGACGCCCGCCTGATTTGCAGGGCCGCCGAGTTCGAGATGCTCAACGTAGACGCCCTTGTCCGCATTCAGCGTGTAGCCGGCGCGTGCCGCCGTCTCCTTGTCGAAGATGCCGACGCCGAGGTAGGGGCGCACGACGTAGCCGTTCGAGAGAAGCTGATCGATGATCTCCTGCACCGTGTTGATGGGGATGGAAAAGCCAATGCCCTCGACGCCGTTCGCCGCAATCTTCGCGCTGTTGATGCCGACGACCTCTCCGTCCGCATTGACGAGCGCACCGCCCGAGTTGCCGGGACTGATCGCCGCATCCGTCTGGATGAGCTTCAAGCGGCGCTCACTGATGTCGAGCGTGCGGTTCAAAGCGCTGATGACGCCCGCCGTCACTGTTCCTTGGAACTCAAGCCCCATCGGATTGCCGATGGCGATGGCCGGCTCTCCGACAACGAGATCATCGGAATTGCCAAACTTCGCCGTAGGCAGCCCCGTGGCCTCGATTTTCACAACGGCGATGTCCGTAAGCTCGTCCGCTCCCACAAGCTTCCCCTTGAAACTGCGCCCGTCCGGAAGCGAGACAGTGATCTCCTTCGCACCCTGGATCACATGGTTGTTCGTCACGATGTAGCCGTCGCTCTTGAAGATGACGCCCGAGCCGACGCCCTCCGTCTCGACCGGCATATTGAACCAGTCGCGCACGACCGTCTTGTTCGTGATGCCGACGACGGCAGGGCCTACCGCGCGTGCCGCACGAACCGCCGGCGTGTTGCGAGCATCCGACAAAGGCTTCTGGCTCGCCGCCTGCTCTACGGCAATGCCGCCCGCAACGGAATTTTCCTTCTCCTTCGCCGTGCTGTCCGAGCAGCCCGCAAAGAGCACAGCGCCGACGACGAAGACGCCAATCGCGCCCGAAAGAAGCTTCTTCTTCCTATTCCAAAAACAAGTCATGCAAAACCCTCCTCCAATTTCGGGGCGCGAGCGAAACCTTGCGCCAACATCGCCCACTCTTCGGGAAGAATGGAACGCTTCCGCACTTCCCTGAAAATGAATCACAATCTACACGCACAAACGTCCACTTCGTGGACATTGTGCGCCGTCCTTAGTAAAGTCATTATAGCACGCTTTGCATCTTTCGCAAGCGATGCGAACATGTTTCAGCAAACTGTAACGTAAACGACGGGACGTTTCCCTGCTCCACCGCTTACATTACAGTTTGCTGCCCTGCGCCCTGCCGAGGAAAAACGCGCTGCAATGCAAAAGCCGATGCACGAACTCTTGCCATGCATCGGCTCTTCTCTTTTCTGCTTCGGCTCAGAGCGCAGCGCCCGCCGCCTTCTTCTGCTGTGCATCCTGCGCAGCTGCCGCGGCATCCTTCGGCGCAGCAGCCTTAGCCGCATCCGCCTTCGGTGCATCGTCCTTCTTCACGAGCTTGTCGAAGCGCCCCATGATCTCGTCGTATGTCTTGCCCGTGATCTCCGGCATATCCTTCTTGCCCGTCATCTGCTTGAAGTCGATTCCCGCCTGCTTGAAGCCATCCTGCACCGCAGAGCGCAGGGCTTCAAGCTTCTTCGGATCGTCGCCCGCAATCGACGTCGCCATGCTCATGATGCGGTCAGCCACTGCCTTGACCGACCAGTCACCGCCGTCGGCAACCGCCTTCGCCGCTTCCTCCGGCGTCGTCGCGACATCGGGCAGAGCAAACTGCGCCGTCAGCACCTTGCGCCCGTCGAAATTCAAGAAACCCACGCCATCCTTCTGCCATGCCTGAAGCTGTGCATTCTGCTCCGTCATGGTCTTGATGAGGATATTGTAGCTGTTGTCGATATCATCCTGCAGAGCCTTGACCTCGTCTGCCGTCAAGCCCTTCGTCTTGCCGCCCTTCGCCGGCTCGTCCGTCTCGGCGGCTTTTGCGTCCGCCGCCTTCTTTTTCGCAGCGTCAGAAATCTTCACGTCAAAAGCAGCGCCTGCATCCTGCGCCGTCTTCGCCGCATCTGCCGCACCGCCCTTCGCCGCTTGTGCCGTCTGCACGCGCTCTGCCTGCGGCAGCTTCGCCGCACTCTGATTCATGGCATACGCCATCTTGCTCATCGCTGTTACATCCATGTTCATTCCTCCTTGCATATCTCCAAAATGCCCCATCCTATGGGCATCTCTTCATGTATCGTTATTTTGACGGAAAAAATAAGCATCGCACTCGGTCAAACGATGCTTATTCCCTCTCGATCTTCCTATCGCAACGAGCGTATCTCCGTCAGAAGAAGGTTAATCGTCGTGACGTTGCGCGTTTCATACAATACCTCCGTGCAGTTCGCGCTGCTCTCCGTCCCGTTCGCCGTCGTAATCATGCCGGGAATCACCTCGCCGTTCTTCACCTCGTATTTCACCAAGATCGGCATGCGGTGCATCGTTCCTTTCCAGACGCCGGCGGCAGCGTCATGACTGCGCGGCGCATCGTAGATATCGAGCCAAAGAGTCAACGAATATTGTCCATCGCGATTGTTTTTGATCGGATCCACGGGAATATCTGCCGAAACCGCGGCCTTCATGCCGTCCGCCGCATTATAAATCAAGTAGCGGCCGCTCCTGCCTGCCGGCCGGACGAGGCATACGCCCGAGCCGTCTCCCGTCCCCTTGCTCATAGCGACGACCTCGCCATCGAGACCGCACTGCCTTGCCAGCGAGCGATACTTCTCCACCGCCGCATCTTTCGCAGGCGGCGCAGCGCTCTTGCCATCGCTTTGGCTCGCTGCAGCAGGCGCATCGTCGCGGAAAGCCGCCTCTTTGATTTTCTTCAGCGCCTTATCCAATTCCTGCCCACGATTTGCCTGTTGTGCAAAATTCATCATGCTCAGCGTACTTTCAGGATCCACATCCCGTATAAGCTGCAGTATATCGCCATAAACATCCCATAAGTCACTGCGCATATCCTCGAATTTCACGACGATTCCGTGTGAATCATCCGAAGCACGATACTCACAATAAGCGGTCACCAGTCCGAAATAGATTCTTGAAAAAATTCCTCCTACAAGAGGGATTTTCTGTAAGAACAACGCATGGCCCGCCGCATTCTCAATCGTATGCTCAAGCCCTTCCGTCTTCTGAATATGCTCGCGCAAGATTTTTTTCTGAGAAGAATCCTTCTCCATCCTCTGAAGAATGTCATTCGTCGTTTGATCGACATCCTCACTGAACATACTGCTGACAGCCGCCCCCGCGAGATCAAAGGCGTCGCCGATTCCTGCATAAGCCGGCGCAGGGCAAAGCCCCAGCCACAGCGCAAGCACTGCCGCAATGATTTTCTTCATCTCCATCCCCCGTTCTCCCCTTGGCCAAAACAATCCAACTGCCGATGCACTAATCCGTCAGAAAGGCCCTGATCTCATACATCTTCCCCGTAAGATCCGCCTTGAGCATCAGACCGATTTATGCCCCTCCTCTTCCAACTTTCGCAAAATCTCCTCACCGAACAAACTGCGAATCTTCTCCCGCGCTTTCATCTTGATCTCATCGGTGATGTACATCTGCGCCAAAAGCAGCGCCGTTCCCAAGGCCACCGCATCATCTGCGTATCCCGCAACAGGCGTGAAATCCGGAATGAGATCGAGCGGGGAGATGAGGTATCCCAGCGACCCGTAAATGGCCGCCTTGACCTTCGTCGGGCATTGCGGCGACTGCGCGACATAAAAAAGCTGCAGCGCCTTGTAAACGAGATTCGCACCGATCGCCGCCACATTCCCCTGGATCTTCTCCCAAAGCCCCTTCTCCGAGTACTTCTCCTCGAATGTCCCCATATCGATATTGTTGAAATCTTCTGCATTCACATTTTTCCCAAACACGATTCTTCCCTCCTCAAGAATTTTAATTTTCCCTCAAAAACGCCCTTCTCGCATATTACATAAGATTCTCTATTTTTCACCTCTTTCCTGCCGCAGCTCCATCTTTCTGCGAGATTTTCTCTCTGCTGCAAGTATAACGGATTGACACGCACTTGCGGTCGCCCGTCGTGCGACATCTTGCAGCTCCAAATATAACAAACGGCATAGACAGGTTTTATCCATGCCGTAAAATCCTACTCATATCCTCCCCATGGCGGTGGATATAATTCAATTCTTTCTTAATAAAATTTTGCCATCCGCCAGCTTCTGCACCTTGTAATTCCGCAAACGAAACTAGTCAACATTCCCGCTCCACCTGCACTGCCATATTGATACGTACGCCAGCGTCGAACTCCTTCTCGCTGTTGACGTGCAGCAGCACCTCTGCTTCTTTATCCATCAATGCCGACAATTCCGCCATCGTCTTCTGCACCGCCGGCAGGGAAAGCTCTCCTTCCTTCCCCGTGACCATGACGAACACGCGCTTTGCCGCCTGCAGCGCGCCGCCGCACGAGAGCACGCGCTGCACGTCCGCCATCGCCGAGCGCACATCTGCCGCTTCACTGCTCCATGCCTGCCATAGATTTCCCCGTCTCGACAGCCTGCCTGCAGACAGGAACGCACGAACCTCCTGCCATGAGAGCCGCATTTCCCCATCCCCGTGCAAAGCGAGCAGCAAATCGCCGACGAAATCACTCTGCCGCTTCGCCATCGCATTTGCCTCTGCCGTTCCCAACGCTGCAGAAGCATCATCGCCCATCGCGATGACAGCTTCCGCCTGTTCGCAAAGGCATTGAAAGCGCTGGTACAACTCCGTCTCCCGCATCTCCGTCTCATTCTTGTCCATGAGTTTTTCGATCAGCGGGACATGCACCACGGCGATTTTTTGCGTAGAGCCATACACCGAGTTCTTCGCTGCAGCAGGCGCAGTCTCCCTTCCAATCGCCTCCGAAAAATCTGCCAACACAAGAGACGGATACAAAAACCGCCATGTCTGCCGATAATAAAAACAGAACTTCTGATAACTGATCGGCAAACTTTCGAACGACGCCGTCATCACATTCTCCACAACTTCCCACGAATCATCTTTCATCGCAATCGTATCTGCCTTCATCTGCCGGAGCTTTTTCTCATCACGATGCAGTACCAGATATATCGCATTCACACAATCGGATTCCATCAAGCGGCGGACAACTTCCGCCCCGTTGTCGCCGATGCCGACAATATCCGCTGTACCCATTCCATTGCGCATCTTCCGAGATTGCATCGGCGGCATCCCCAAACGCCGCATTGTCTTAAACATCTCAATCAGCTCAGACCCCATGATAACCGACACTTCTCTCATCCCCTTTGCTTCTCACATCTTCATTGCAAGCTACACACAAGCGTACTTTGTAAGCATTGTGCGCCGCCCTCACAGAAATCAGCCCCGTCTGCACCTTTCGAACTTGACTGCTTGCACCATCATTCTAACAACGCGCCTTCTTTTCATGGTCGCCCGCCGTGTGACATCTTACATCTCCAATAATCATGACCACCCGTCAAACGGGTGGTTTGCTCGCCCCTATAAGGGGCAGTTACCAGCCAGCGTCTAAAGACGCTGGCTTTCACTACGTTCAAGCCAGATTGCTCTTGACTCGTCGCCGCCCTTAAAAGGGCGTTTGTACTACTTGCTACCCTTAAAAGGGTCTTCGTATTCCTTCACACTCAACTTATCCATCGCAACATCATGCCTTTCTTGCTCTTGGATATACTTGCGAATGGTTGCTTCATTTAAGCCAACCGTACTCACATAGTATCCTTCTGCCCAAAAGTGCCGATTGCCAAATTTGTATTTCAAATTGGCGTGTTTGTCAAATATCATTAACGCACTTTTCCCTTTGAGATATCCCATAAATTGTGATACACTAAGTTTCGGCGGAATGCTTACCAACATATGCACATGATCGGGCATCAAGTGTCCTTCCAAAATCTCTACACCTTTATATGCACAAAGTTGCCTTAAAATGTCACGGATGCTCGCTTTATACTGATTGTAGATGATTTTCCTACGGTATTTAGGCGTAAACACGATGTGATACTTGCACAGCCACTTTGTATGCGATAAACTATTAGCTTTCTGTGCCATAAGCACCTTTCCTTTCTGTATACTGGCTTGAACAACCTTAGTATACTACCCGGAAAGGTGTTTTTGGTATAACCATTTGTCTTCCACCCGCATAGCGGGTGGTTTACTGTGTCGCATGCTTTGCATGCGACACTGGGTCACGACCCATAATAGCAACCGGCATGGACAGATTTTGTCCATGCCGGAAAATTCTATGCAATTCTTATCCCCTGCACACCTCCAGCACCTGCACTTCCTCCCCCTGCGTCCTCAGCCACATCTCGATGCCCTTGCCGTAGCTCTCCGCCATCAGCGTGTAGATGCCCGCCTCCTCCTTGAGTACGCGCAGCGTCGGCAGACGGTCGCGAATCGCCTCCAAGGAACAGCCGCTGTAGGTGAACGTGATGCGCCGCAGTTCACCCGCATACATGAACTGAATGCGCTTTCGGAACTCGCCCTCCTTGAATCGCTCGCGATAGGGCACGGAAAAACGCTCCTTCTTCACGCTGATCTTCTCCATGCGGTCGATGCGGAAAACGATTGGATAGTCCGCCGAATCGTCTGCATAGTAGGCAATCAAATAGAAGTAAAACTCCGAAAAAAGAATCGCCACGGGCTTGACCACGCGCTCATGGCAAACGCCGTCGAGTCGCGTATAGCTGAACGAAGTGATGCGCTGCTCGCGTATGGCGGCGGCAAGCCGCCATAGCGCAGGAATCACATCCCTGCCATGCTGCGGCTCCGTATAGTGGTGCGTCTCCTGCGCAATCAGCTTCTCCACGACATCGCGCTTCTCCCGCGACACCTGCGACAAGAGCTTCCCCAAAAGCCGCTGCATCACCGCCTTGGGAAACGGACGGCTCTCCAAAAGAATCTTGCAGACCGCAAACACTTCCTCCGGCTGCAGCCCCTCGGCACTCTCGCGCGAGATGCGATAGCCGCCCGCCTCCTTGTCGTAAACGACCTCAAGATACGACTGCTCCCCCGCAAGATACTCGCGCAGCCCCTCTATATCACGCTGCACCGTCTTCTCGCTCACGCGATACTGATCGGCAAGCTCCCGCTTCGACAGCGCCTCCCCCTGCTGCAACCGCTTGTAGAGATCGAGCAAGCGATAACTGCGATTGTCGGCGTGTGTGTCGGTTTGCATGATGGCCTCCCTATGTTGATAAATATCATCTTTTCTTCAGTAAGACTTTGCCATCGGCAAGTTTTTGTACCTCGTAATCTCTCAAACGAGTCAACACCCCCACACCGCCTGCTGCCACAGCGATGCTGATCGCACCAACAGCTACTCCTCCGCCTCCCAAAGTTGCCGCCGCCAAGCCAAAGGACGGTGCCGCCATTATCGCGGAAGTCCCTGCTGTTCCCGGCGTGGCCAACAAAGCACCAACAGCAATACCAATGGCAGCAATCGCCACGCCCCATGCGACAGAACCAGTCGCTTTGACTTTTATGACTATATCACCGTACTTTCCTTCGATGACGATCTCATCAACCCCATCCTTTACAGCCTCAGCCAAACCTGCTGCATTATTGACTACTTTCCTTGCCATAACTGCATCCTCCCCGATTCAATAATCATCATTTCCTTGCACCCACTTCACATTAAATCTCCTAAGCCTCCTTCTTCCCTGCCTCGATTCTGCTTCCCATGAACTTCTTCCATCATCAGTATAGCAGGTTGACATTTCCACACGGTCGCCTGCCATACGACACCTTCTTTTTCTGGTATGCCAAAAGGCATGGACGGTATTCGTCCATGCCATAAAAGATTCTTGCTACGGTTTCCCTGCTTCATAATCATAGGAGATCCCTACAGCTTTGCTTTTCCTTCCATGTCTATTTTAAGATTGAAACATCTCAGGCTTCGCCAGTCAACGCAGATTCTCCAATCCCAACTGCAATTCCTTCGCCGCTTCCGTCCATACCGCAAGCAACCGCATATTCTCTTTCAAATCCTGCAGCTCCTTCTGCGCTGCTTCAAGATCTGACTGCACGCTCAGGAAATCTGGCACATAATTTTCAAACAGCGCGTCGCCCTGCAATGTAGACTGAATTTCTTGGAAAGTTTCCTCGACTCCCTGCAGCAGCGTCTCCTTCAGTTCCTTAAGCCTCGCATCCCGTTTGCTTTGCACCAGCGCGTCAACGACCAGCATCAGCAACTCCAATAAGACAGTAAGAATCGGAACGGCCTTTGCAAATTTCACAACCTGCCACGGCTTGAACTTGATAATTATGCCGATTCTCTTCAGCAAATCCCTGCCAATAAAAATCCCTTTTCTCGCAAAATCCACCATCTTCGTCGGTGGTATATATTTGATCCAACTCTGTGCCTGTCTTCCCAACCCCAAAAAGATATTACTCTGCACATCAGTTTCCTGCTCAAACTTCTTCTTGAAGGTTTCGATATCTTCCCTCATGCGACCAAGATGCTTTTCCATGATATGAGTCAACTGCTGTTCAAAGTGCTTTCCGATCGTATCGCCCGACCTGCCAAATTCCAAATCGATAAATTTCTCAGCGCTTTCCAAGCTCAGTGCGTGAATCCCATCCAGCAGCCTTTGTCGATAAGCTGCGAGTTCTTCCCAGCACTCCTCTCCTGCAAGCAGCAAATGTTTCCGCGTTTCCTGAAAGTCTGCCTCCTGACGAGACACGCTTTCCGCTAATTTTTCACGCATCTTTTCCTGTGCCTTGACGAATGTCGGCACCTCTTCGATATATCTTCCCAGTACCGCCTTGCAAACGCCAAGAGCCGCATTCGCAAAAAACTCTTCTGCCGAATGCTTCTGAAGGACACCTTCTATGGCGTCTTCCAAATCCACTATATGCGAACGCTTTTCATAGACATCTGTATGTTCCTTCCAAAAATCCATACCCCGCCTGTCAGGATCGGCGGCAATGCAGACAATGCGAACTTTGGCTGCATCATCCGCACGAACTCCCACCAGTTCCCGCAGTTTCTCCCGCACAGCCTCCTTCTTAATCGCCGCCTGCGAAAGGAACTCCTCTTCATCGCTGAGATCAGCGACGTCATCCATCTTATTGATGACGAAGATCATCCGATCCGTTTTCTGCAAATCCTTCATGATCCAACGCAGAGTATCCTTGTGACTGTCCTTGATTGGATTCTTGCTCTCCACAACATAAAGCAGCATATGCGCTTCGGCTAGGTATCGCTTCGCGATTTCTCCCAACTGCACAACACCGTCTGACCTCTGCTTCTCCTTCGTGCCGAAAAGTCCTGGCGTATCGACGATGCGGCAGGAAATCTTCGGGTTATTCGGTTCATATATCTGAATCTCATCCGTAGACTCATCGACTGAGATCTGCATCCCTTCCAGTTCTTCCCCAAACAAACCGGCAATCACGCTCGTTTTTCCATCGGAGAACGCGCCAACAAGTGCCAGAGATATTTTCTCCTGCCCCATGCTGCCGAGCTTATCCTCGATTTTCTGCAAATCCTCTGCGCAGTCCACATTCAGATCATGGAGTTCCTCCATCTTCTCCTGCACAGCCAGATAACGTCTCTTTGCGCATGCTTCCCAATCCGACAACCGTTCAAGCTTCTCCATACGAATATCCCCCTATCTCTTCTGCCTTGCATGCTAATTCTTCCTGCAGATGACAAGCCGCCGCCTCCACACGTTCAAAGAACCTTGCTCTGCGCTCCTCCACAAGTTCCTCAATCAAACGATACGATGCCCGTCGAACCTGCTCTCCCAAATCCACCTCATCAAACTTATCCTGCAAAGATTCCTGCAGCTTCTTTTCCAGCTTTGTCAGAAATTCATACGCTGCATTTTTCGCTTTTGCAACGCGCTCTTCCCTGCTCATTAAATATCGCAAGAGCTTCTCGGCGACAACGAACAAACCGCCCAGAATCCACCCCGCTGGTCCAGTAAGGCCGAAGAAGGCAGCCAACACCCCGCGTATCGCCACGGCGCCCAACACAGAAAACACACCTTCGAAAATGTCGGAAAAAAGCGTGTCCTCCTTATTGAAATCTGTGGAGAGAAATCCCTCGCGCTCAGCAGATGCCTGGATTCTCGTCTCAAAATTCTGCCAAAGAAACGCCTCCACACGTCTGCCTGCTTGCCGATACTCCTCTTCCAAGATTTTTGCAGCCTCCCGAACTCGTTTTTCCACTTTGCCTTTAATATATTCCTGCATATCCTCCTTATATCTCTCCATAAAGGATTCCGCCCGATCTTTGTCAAATTCCTCCCATTCTTCAATGTTCGCATACAGCTTTTTCGCATAATGTTCGCGAAACTTCTCTGCCACGCGCACAGGAATCAGCTCAATGCGTTCTTTGAATTTCTCATGCGCCAGATTCAGGTTTTGCAAGATTTTTCTTTCCCCAGCCTCAATCTCTCGCAATTCTCGGCAAGCGTCCTGCAAAAGTGCCAATGCACCGACATTCTCTTCTTCCCTCTCTTTCCAACGACGAAAATGCGACTTCATCTTTCGCTTGCATTGCTCGATACGCTCTCTGGCAAATCCTCCAGCGCATGACTTTACCAAACCTTCCACAACGCTTAACCGGCTCAACTCCTGCATCGCATCATAATCGCCTGCAAATTCCCTCGCGTATTTCTCTTGCGCCTTGCGCAGTCCATCTCTCTCCGGCACGATCTCCGTCACACCTGCCGTCCGATCATATGCTGCCGCACAAAACGCAAGCTGAGCGTTCATGCAGTATACTGCACGAAAGTTTGCTCCCAGAATATTCTTCATCACCGCTTGTGTCTGCCGCGCCGCTTCCCGTTCAGCGTCCTCATACTTTTCCTGCAAGTTTTCTTCATAAATCCCGTCCAAGGAAGTACGATTCGCCTTAGGTGCGCAATGCACGTTGCAGATTGCATAGACCAAAGCGTCCTGACGCAGATACCGCCTGATCTTCGCAACCGTCCCTCGCTCTGGCTTTTTGCCGTTCCCCACAAGGTAAATAACGACATTCGCCTCTCGAAGGCCACGCTCGATATTTGCGACAAGTGCCTTTTCCTTTCCCTCGATACCCGGCAAATCTTCGAGCACGACCCTGTGCCCCGCTACACAAAGCTCATGTCGGACAACATCCCTTGTAAAGTCAGGACTTCCATCGCCAATAGGAGAACCCCAGCACGCATCGCTTTTTCCATCTCCCTTTGTCAAGGCTACACGCAGAGCCTCAATCAAGGTAGATTTCCCAGAATTCGTCTCTCCAAGAAATGCGATGCTGCAGGTGTCCCACGCGACGCCTTTCGGCATATTTTCTTTCTCATGCCTGAAATCTTTCCTCATCTTCTCGATCGCTTCCGTGCATTTATGCAACAGCTCTACATCCGTAGAACTCAAAGGGCACGTCGTTGCAGAAATGCAGATTACATCCGTCTCTGCTTTTTGCAAGACTCTCTCAACGTCCTCATAGTGCTTCAGCAGCCGTTCCCGTGCGTCAGCCATATCTATCCCTTCTCTCTACATTTTCTAATCTTATGGAAATTCTACCATAAAGGTCCCCACTCCCGCAACACATTTGTCATAGCGCTACATTCCGGACGCCGCTCACCCCGCATCCAGCCGCACCGCCATATTGACACGCACACCGTCAGCAAATTCCTTCTCACAATTGACGTGCAGCATCACCTCCGCTTCTTCATCCAGCGCCGCCGTCAACGCATCCACCACGTCCTGCACCTCCATCAGGGAAAATTCCCCATCCTTCCCCGTGATCATGAGGAATACGCGCTTTGCCTCCTCCAATGCGCCGCCGCACGAGAGCACGCGTCGCACGTCTGCCATCGCAGAGCGCACGTCTCTGGCTACGCTGCTCCATGCTCTCCACAGGTTGCACCGTCCCCATCTCCGAGGCTCGGAAAAAAATTTCTCAACTTCCTGCCAATGCAGCGCGGCGTTCGCCCCGCCTTGTATGCTGTGCAGCAGATCGCCGACGAAATCGCTTTGCCGCTTCGCCATCGCCTTGTTTCTTGCTTCTCCTATACGAGACGGAACGTCGTCGTCCATCGCTATGACGACACTCGTATGTTGGCACAGGCTTTGAAATCGCCAATACAGTTTCGCTTCTATAAAGTCCAGCGCATTCGGGGCTATGATTTTCTCAATGAAGGGTATCGCGACCACAGCGATTGCATACGAATCCGCAGCTGCAACGGGCGCAGCATCTCTGCCAACCGATTCCGCAAAATCAGCCAGCACGAACGACGGCTTCCCTGTCTGAAAAAAGCGTTTGCGATACCTATAAAATTGCAGTACGCTTTTTGGCATCCCGCCGCCGAACGGAAGCACGACATTTTCGATGCCCGCCCATGATCCATACGTCGCAATCACATCGACGCCTATCGGGTAGCGATTTTGCGGATTCCGATGCAATCCCAGCCATCTGATGCCTTTGAAACCTTCTCGCAGCAAGCAGTGAACAGCTTCCCGCCCGTTATCTCCAACACCGATGATATTAGCGCCGAACTCCCGCTCCTTTTCCTTATCGCCTTCAGCACCCCTGTTATTCAGCGGCTTGGGCCGTATTCTCTCGGGAATCATAAACATCTTTATTCCATCTCCTCCACCGCCCCCTTCGGGCCTCCTGCCTTGAAATTATAAACCGGCTTCAGAACCTCGATGACGTCGACGGAATCGCGGATCACGTCGATGATGTCAGCGAGTGACTTGTAGGCCATCGGTGCTTCATCGAGCGTGCCTTCGCCGATGCTCGTCGTGTAGACGCCCGCCATTTCCTTTTGGAATTCTTCGAGCGTGAAGCGCTCGCGTGCCGTCGTCCTTGACATGAGCCGACCTGCGCCGTGCGGGCCGGAGTAGTTCCACTCGGGATCGCCGCGGCCGACGGCGAGGATGCTGCCGTCGCGCATGTTGATCGGGATGAGGACGCGCTCGCCCTGGTGAGCGGCGATAGCGCCCTTGCGAAGGATCATTTCCTTCGTGTCGATATAGTTGTGCACCGTATGGAACGCTTCGCTCGGCGTGACGCCGATGTGCTCAAGCAATTTCTCGGCGATCTTCTCGCGGTTCAATCTTGCGAAGCGCTGGCAGATCTCGATGTCGTGCAGGTAGTCATCGAGATACTTGCCGAAGAGAAAGGCGAGGTCGGGCGGCACGCTCATCTTCGTCGGGCGGAAGTTCCGATGCAGCTCCTTGATCGCTTCCTGCAGCTCGGCGCGGCGTCCTTCCGCCTTGTAGCGGCGGATCATCTCGTCGCGTGCCGCAAAGAGCGCCGCCTTGCCGTGCGCGAGATCGATGGCGAGGGACTGATAGATTTCGGCGACCTGCGTGCCGAGACTGCGGCTGCCCGTGTGAATGACGAGGTAGTTCGTACCATCCGCAGCGCGGTCGATCTCGATGAAGTGGTTGCCGCCGCCGAGCGTGCCGAGTGCCTTGGCGATACGCTTGACGTTCTTGAGATCGCGGTAGCAGCGAAGCTCCGTGAAGTCGAACTTCGCTTGCCGCCCCTCCCACAGCTGTCTGCCCGACGGGATGATGTGCGCCGCCTCGTCGACCTTGGCGAGGTCGAGTTCCTTCTTTCCGAGGTTTACCGTATACATGCCGCAGCCGATGTCGACGCCGACGAGGTTCGGCACGACCTTGTCCCTCACCGTCATCGTCGTGCCGATCGTGCAGCCCTTGCCCCAGTGAACATCGGGCATGATGCGGATCTTCGCACCCTCGGCGAACTCGTAGTCGCACATGCGCCGAATCTGCTCGACGGCTTCGTCTTCAATGACCTTCGCATAGGCGATCGCCGTCGCGGCCTTTCCCTTGATTTCCAATCGTTCCATCGTATTGCCTCCTCCGCTTCTTGATATTTCGAGATTTCGATATGCCAGCCCGACAGGTTGCCCGTCGGGCTGACGACATTTCCCGGAAACTGTCCTTCACTTCGTACGCTTCACGCACGTTTCCCCGCCGTCTCCGCGACGCCGCGAGCGCCTGCCAAAGACGCGCGAGCCACAAAACGACGGGCGAATCCCCGTCATGCGGCATGCGGGGCACGGGCTTACGACGCAGCGCACAACGCCCAGGCGATACAGGCAGTCCCCGCACGGCGGGGATGCGAAGCCGCGAATCCTCTGTAAAACATCCATCAAAGGCACCTCCCATAAGTGTGCAGTCATTCACGCTTATCCCTTTTTCTGCTCCCATTATACCAAGTCGCTTCGCTCCGAGGTCGCCTGCCATGCGACATCAGCCAATTCCTTGCTTTCATTATAGCAAGAGGCATGGACAGATTTTGTCCATGCCTCAACATAGTTCGTATGAAAGTTTTCATAAATCCGTGCGCAAAGGATTCACGGATTCAAGTTTTTGTACTCCATATTCTCAATTCCTGTTAAAAGCCGAATATCTTCCACATGCCAATCATCACATTCATCATAAAAAAACGCATCCTTGCGTTTCTTGAAAATACGAAAGGCCTCTTCCTCAGAATTGTCGTATATATGGCATATATCGCTGACGTTGACAATTTGGGGCACAAGTTTCATCGCTCGCCAAAAACGCTCGTATATCTTATCTTCAGGGACATCATGCCCTCCAGACATCACCCGTGTTTTGACGCGGTAAACATTGATTCGCGGATCAGCGGTAAGGACATAATAACAGCGAACGAAATACCCTGCCACTCTTGCTCTGCACAGTAAGTCCAGATTCCGATTCGTGGATAGCACTGTTTCAAAACAAAAATCTCGTTTTTCCTGCAGGCAGTCTTCTCTTTGTCCTTCCGCAATCTGTGCCGCCTCAAGATCGCTGCATTTGATGTTCTTCTTAATTTCATCCGCATTGATATAGTCCATCCGCGGTCGAAGAATTTCCACAAAGGTACTTTTTCCCGAGCCGTTCGGACCGGCAAACACTACGATCTCAGGCTTCTTCTCCCCAGTCACCATAACGCCCCTTCAATGCTCGTTCTGCTACAGGAACACGCTCGCCATCCGCTCTCAGTTCATAAATTTTTTGCGTTTTGCGGTCATAGACAATGCTCGGCACTCCCATCGCCTTATTCTTTTCCAACGCAATTTTCACTGCAGCACGAACGCGTCGGACAACCATATCGTCGGTAATCGGCATCTGCTCCATTCCTATTCCCACCCCTCTGTAAACACCTCGTTTTCATCACTATAACATATTCCTTGCTTTCCATCAATCGTCGATGGTCGTTCCCGATTTTCATTCGATGCTATAATAAAGGCAAGGAAGATGATTCCCTGCAGCAAGATGAAAATTCTTCAGACAAGCGCCCTACGCTTTACCAAAACCCGGTCTACGATCAGCATGCAAAGCGTTTGCTTGCACAAAGAGTCATCTATACCAAGTCGCTTCGCTCCGAGGTCGCCTGTCATGCGACATCAGCCAATTCCTTGCTTTCATTATAGTAAGAGGCATGGACAGATTTTGTCCATGCCTCTTACTATTTTCTCTGCTTTTCCTTACTTCTTCCCTCGTGCCTTCCTGCAATAGTCAGCGATCGCCATGCTCCAGCCGGCGCCCACGACGCCTGTCTTGATGAAGCTCGCGGTCATCGCGCCGAGCGAGGCGAAGTTTTCGCGCACACCGCCCGCATCGCACGCGAACTCCACGGAGTTTTCCCGGCGGATGCCGAGATCGCTCGCGACAGCGACGGCGTCCATGTTCGCGCCGAGGAAGACGAACTCCCAGCCGTACCTTTTCTCCTGATGCTCGATGAGCTTCTTAACCTTCTTCGCCGTGTAGCGAACGCTTGAATTTTCAAGACCGTCGGTCGTGATGACGAACATCGTGCGCACGGGACGATCCTCTTCTCGCGCATACTTGTGAATGTTGCGGATGTGCTGGATCGAGTCGCCGATGGCGTCGAGAAGCGCCGTGCAGCCGCGCGTGAAGTATTCGTGCCCCGTCAGTGGCGCGACCTTCCCGATGGGCACGCGGTCGTGAATGACCTCGACCTCGTCGTCAAAGAGCACGGTGGAAACGAGGATGTCCGTGCTTTCTTCCTGTTGGCGGCGCAGCATACCGTTGAAACCGCCGATGGTGTCCGATTCCAAGCCCGACATCGAGCCGCTGCGGTCGAGGATGAATACGAGTTCCGTCCTGCCCTGCGCTGCTTTCTTTTCTTCCGTCATGATGAGCATCTCCTTTTTTTGCTGCAATGGTTTTCTCTTCTGTGAAATCATTGTAACAAGAAAAAGAGGCGGCAAGGTCGCACGGCGGGCGACATCTGCGGTGCAGGGCCTACATGCGGACGCAGAGCAAACGCCAAACCAGACATTCATCTCACGGCAGCGTTTCCATGCCCAATTCGTACAAGGCGTTGTTGACCTCGTCGAGGTCGCCGATGCCCTTCTCGACGCAGAACTTCACGGCAAGATCGAGCCGGCTCGCCGAGGAGAATGCGTAGCCTGCGCTCGCCAAGAGATCCACGGCATCGTCAAGGGTGAGCTGCAGCACGATGATGAAGGCGTAGAGCGTCTTCGCCTTCGGTCGGTAGTCCTTGCGGCGCATCTTGGAAAAGAGCTTGCGGTCGATGCCCGCCTTCTGATAGACTTCGACTTCGTCCCGCCCACGCTCGCGTATCAGGCGCAGAAGCCGCTCGGAGCACGTTTCTTCCGCCTTGTTCAGCCGGCTTTTCAGACTCGACAGGAACAAGCCGAGCCCCGCCCCGACGGCGGGAGTCAGACGATCCTTTTTCGGCGGTTTGCCGTAGAGCGCGTACCGCCTGCGCTCCTCTTCGCACGGCTCCACGTCATACAACATGTCTGGAATATGCTGCGCTTCATCCGGCGCCTCGCCTTCGGGACGCCAGAAGCGATCAAGATAGCGGCACAGCTCCTTGAGCATGCCGCGATCGGCCGGCTTCGTGCTGATGCGATTCTCACGATCCATACGAAAAGCTCCTTCCGTGTTGTTTGTCCATTTTTCTACGAAGATCAGCCTCGTGCCTCCTGCAAAGGACACCTCACCTGTCCAGAAGCCGCGCCTGCTCTTCGAGTCTGGCGACGCGCTCGGCGGTCGAGGGGTGCGTGGAGAAGAGGTTCACGAAGGCCTGGCGCGAGCCGGCGAGAGGGTTGATGATGAAGAGATTGCTCGTCGCAGGCTGCGTCTCGGCCTCGCGCATCGGCGGCATGGACTGTACCGTGCCGGAGATCTTTTCGAGCGCCCGCGCGAGATAGCGCGGATTGCCGCAGATCTCGCCGCCCGACTTGTCGGCGTCGTACTCGCGGGAGCGCGAGATCGCGAGCTGGATGAGCGTCGCCGCGAGCGGCGCTACGAGGACGGCGAGAAGCGTGCCGACGATGCCGCCCGCCCCCTCGTCATCGTCCGAGCGGCCGAAGATCGCGCTCCACTGCGCCATGTAGGCAAGCATGGAAATCGCGCTGCCCATGGCGGCGGCAATCGTCGAGATCAAGGTGTCGCGGTGCTTGATGTGCGAAAGCTCATGCGCGAGCACGCCCGAAAGCTCCTCGCGGCTCAACATGCCGACGATACCGCGCGTGACGGCGACGGCGGCGTGCGAGGGACTGCGCCCCGTCGCAAAGGCATTCGGCGTCATAGATTCGACCAGACAGACCTTCGGCATGGGCAGTCCCGCGCGCGCCGCAAGATCTGCCACAAGATGGTAAAGTTCGGGCGCTTCCCTCTCCGTCAGCGGACGTGCGCCGTACATTCGAAGCACAATGCTGTCGCTGAACCAATAGGAGAAGAAATTCATCGCCAAAGAGACGACGAACATCATCATCGCACCGCCCTTGCCGCCGATCGCACCGCCCAAGACGACGAGAAGGATCATCATGAGCGCCATCAAGATCGTTGTTTTTATCGTATTCATAGAGAAGACTCTCCTTTCCCTATACGAAAAAGACCCCACCCCGGCTACGGGACAAGGTCTCGCTTGCATATATGCCGCGCACCGTGCGTCCGGCGGACGCCGCAGAATCGCGGCTGCTCCTCTGGAAGATATAGGACTATTATAGCAGAGGAGCAGGATTCTGACAAGCTGTTTTCGTCAATCCGTCACATATCGGTACGCGCCTCATGCTCGGCTTTGCCCGTGACGAGTTCAGCGGCACAGTGCTTGACGACCAGAAGCGCGAGCGTCATCAGTGCGAGCGCGAGGAGGAGCTGCAGCCCGTCGACCAGGAATACGAAACCACCGTTCATAAGCTTGCCGATGATGCCATAGACGCTCATAACGAGCGCCGACATCGTGACGAGGAACATGAAGGTCATGGGGACGTAGAGCATCCAGCCCTTGCGTTCCGTCGTGCGCAGGAAGACGGCGATGGAGATGAGGACGAGGGACGCGAGCAGCTGGTTCGCCGCACCGAAGAGCGGCCAGATGCTCATGTAGCCCGCGAGGCACAGCAGATAGCCGAGAGCGAGCGTGATCGCCGTCGCGACGTACTTGTTGCGCAGGAGCCTCGCGGCGGCGCCTTCCGCCTCGCCCTCCGACGGTGCGAGAAGCTCCTGGAAGGACATGCGTCCGATGCGTGCGACGGAATCGATCGTCGTCATGGCGAGCGCCGAGACGCACATCGTCATGATGCAGGCGGCGACATGCTTCGGCAGGCCGAACTCCACGAAGAAGCCCGAGACTGCGCCCGCGAAAATCTGGAACGGCGTGCCGTCCGGCAGATGCCCGCCCGTCGCTGCCGAGCAGACGATGACGAGGGCGACGACGCCGAGAAGCGATTCGACGAGCATTGCGCCGTAGCCGACGGGCAGCATGTCGCGCTCGTTCTCGATGGATTTCGAGCTTGTGCCTGAAGAAACGAGGCTGTGGAAGCCCGAGACAGCGCCGCAGGCGATCGTGATGAAGAGGATCGGGAAGAGCGACTGCCCCTTGACCTCGAAGGCGACGAAGGCGGGCATCTCGATGACGGGATTGGCGATGAGCACGCCGAGGACGGCGCCCGCGACCATGCCGAGGAGCAGGAAGACGCTCAGGTAGTCACGCGGCTGCATCAAGAACCACATGGGCAGGACGGCGGCGATGAAGCAGTAGGCAAAGACGACGTAGCGCCAAACCGTCGCATCGAAATAGAGCGGATAAGAAATACCGACGGCAAGCATGGCGACGATGAGCGCGATGGCGACGAAAAACTTCACTGCGCCCGAGGGCTTCATGCGGCGGATGAAGAGTCCGAAGCCCATTGCCACGAAGATATAGAGCATCGAGATCGAAGCCGCCGCCGCATTTGGTACGGCGAGGCTGCCGTCCTTGGCGAAGCCGTTGAACGTGTTCGCGACGATGTCGGCAAAGGCAGCGATGACGAGCAACGTGAAGAGCCAGCAAAACAGCAGGAAGAGGCGACGCCCCGTCTTGCCGATGTACTGCTCAATGAGCATGCCCATCGAGCGCCCTTCGTTGCGCACCGACGCATAGAGCGCACTGAAATCCTGCACCGCGCCAAAGAAGACGCCGCCGACGAGCAGCCAGAGGAACGCCGGAAGCCAGCCGAACATGGCGGCGATGATGGGGCCCGTGACAGGGCCTGCGCCCGTGATGGAGGAAAATTGATGCGCAAAGACGGTGAAGCGCGAGGCAGGCGCGTAGTCTTGCCCATCCTCGAATCTCTGCGCCGGCGTCGCAGCGGTTTCGTCGATGCCCCACGTTTTCACGAGCCACCGTCCATAGATGGTGTAGGCAGCGAGAAAGACAACGATGGCGCACCCGACAAGCATCAGTGCATTCATGATGAATCCTTCTTTCCTTAAAGATGAATGAATAGGTATGAAGGATAATATAGCACGCTTTGCCTCATGTGTCAACTTGTAATGTGTTAACTTGTAAACTTTTCCAGCGAACTTTCAGAACATATATTCAGCCGTCTCGCGAGACGGCATGAGTTGCTTTTTCGCCTGTTTCCCGCAACAGTTTCATCAAAGCAGGACGGCACGCAGCACGACGGCATCTCGCAGAGGAAGGTCAGCCGATTCGCGAGCTGGCAATGCTCGGCCGTCCACAGGGCGAAATCTCCTCGCGGAAATCGACAATCCGTTCAATTCTTCACACTCTTACTATACTTCCCTGCCAAACTGGCAGGAAATCAAATATCGAACGCGAAATGATAATCACACAGTAGACGGCAACCATATACCAAGGAGGCATCCATCATGAAACGATTTTTCCACACATTCCTCACTGCAGCGGCTTTCGCGCTGTTCTTCCTCGTCCAGCCGCACACAGCGTCTGCTTCCCTGCAGTATCTTGACGACGATCCCAACTATCCTGTCTCGTATTATCACGCCAACTACCGTGAATATGTAGATCTCAGCTCATGCACCTTCAGCGACGAAGATCCGGATTACTACACGTATGCAACGGGCTACGTCGCTTATTATCGCGATGCCGACGGCTCTTTCCGTGAGTATAGGATTCGGCAATACCGCCAATCGAAAGACGGCGGCTCCAATCCTCAGTTTTACTCTGCCCGTGGGCAATGGCTTTCCATGCCCATGTTCGATTACGATGAGATTTGGCGCTATATAAAGAGTCGCGGCTATACGGGATACATCGACGACTATCATGCCTATCCCTACTACATGTTCAAGATCGTCTACCAGAAGACGCGCGGCGTCGAGTATCCCGACAATTTGCATGGACAGAAACCTTGATGCGGCAAGCAGAGGAGCTTCGTTTCGTGCGAGAATATGCGCCCTGCTAACGACAACGAACCCCGTGACAAATCATCACGGGGTTCGTTCCTTTTTCATTATGCCGATCTGCCGGAGAGCAAGTCTGCCTTCAGCGCCGCTTCTCCCTCCACTCGATGAACATGTGCCGAAGCGCCATGACGGGCGCGTGGAGCAGCATGCGCGGGCCGCTGTAGCGCATGGCTTCGCGGATTTTTTCGCGCATCTTGGGCGCGTAGCAGTGCGTCTGGCACGCACTGCAAAACGTCTTTGTCTCCATGTGCGGGCAGCGCTCGACACGTGCACGGGCATAATCGAGCAGCGCTTCACATTCTTCGCAAAGGCTCAAATTGTTGCCATGATGCGCGCGGCAGTAGATTTCGAGCATTTTCTTGACCGTCGCCATCTCCGCCTTGCGCTTTTCCTCTGCTGTCATACGGATTATCCGACTCCTCTCTTTGCGAATCTTCATCGGCAGTGCGGCATTCATGCCGCACATTTCAAGAAGCACGGATAAAGTCGAAACCGCTCCGACGGACTTCATCTTATCGGTGCTTTTTATTTGCGAACATTATAGCAAAGTCGACTGTGAGAAACAATCTCTTTGCTCAAAAAAGGCCCTCGACAACCGCTCCATAATTTCGTAAAGTTTTTCACGAGGCTTTTCTCCTTTTTGTTTGATGCGCCGCCCTTACAAATCGCTCGACGCCTCCCGCTTGACCTCCTGCGCTTTCGTGGTTAGAATAGAGGAAGCACTGATAAATTCAGCTCCCCATCTTCACACATCTACACTGTCCTCTCGTCGTCGACAAATCCTCGACGTAGCCACTGCTACGCCTGCGGTTTGTCTCCTAGATAGGAACAGCGTATCTGTGCAAATCTGGGCAACTTCATTTTATCAGCGTTTCCTAAAGGTGTATGACAGCAGGCTTCGAGGCGTACTGCCTCGGACTATGTTTTCCGCCGCTTTTTGCGTGCGGAAGGATTCTGGGAGGTGCTTTTCATGGCGGATGTTGGACGCAGACTGCCGGTGTATTTGCTTTTGGATTGCTCGGGATCGATGATGGGCGAGCCGATCGAGGCCGTGCGCCAGGGGATCAAGGCGCTCTTGTCGGAGCTTCGCGGCGACCCGCAGGCGCTTGAGACGGCGTATCTTTCGGTCATCACGTTCGCGAGCCAGGTGCGGCAGACGACGAAGCTCACGGAGCTCATGCTCTTCAAGGAGCCGCGCCTTGAGGCCGAGGGCTGCACGCTCATGGGCGGCGCTCTGAAGCTCCTCGCCGAGTGCGTGCGCACGGAGGTGCGCAAGAACACCGAGACGCAGAAGGGCGACTGGCGACCGCTCGTCTTCCTGCTGACGGACGGCAGTCCGACCGACCTGGAAGACTTTAGGCAGGCGGCGGCCGAAATCAAGTCCTTGAAGCTCGGCAATATCATCGCGTGCGCGGCGGGCGCCGATGCCGATACGAGCTACCTGAAGCAGCTGACGGACAACGTGCTGATGATGAACAGCCTGTCGGCCGGCGATATGGCGAAGTTCTTTGCATGGGTTTCCGGCTCGATCAAGATGTCGTCGAAGAGCCTCGACGCAAAGCCCGGCGCGGCCATCGAGCTGCCGCCGCCCCCGAAGGGCTTCACGGTCGTCCCCTGACGAGCAGGGGACGAGGGGTCATAAGGAGAAACGAGGTGATGTGTCTTGACGGAAAACGAAGCATCGGCTGACGTGAAAACGGAAAAGGTTCGTCTTGAAAAACATGCGGCTGCCGAGCTGTCCGAGCCAAGGGAGGGACTGCCCGAGGCGAGCGCCGCTCCGCCCGAAACGGTGGACAAGCCGACTACGCCCGAACCGATGGAGAAGCCGACTACACCTAAGGCAACGGGCGAGCCGTCTGCATTGGACGACGTTCTTCCCGAACCGATGGGCGAGCCGCCTGTATCAAGCGCTGCGCCGCCCGAACCAATGGGCACGACGCCCGAACCAATCGCCGCACAGGCAGAATTGCCGAAGCAGCCGTCCGAATGGATTGCCATACCATTCGCGCCGGACAGCGAGCCGCCCGCATCGGGCGCTGCGCCGTCCAAGCCAACGAGCGAGCCGCCCGCATCGACTTCTGCAGCCGCCGCTGCGGATGCAGAAGTCGATGCAGATGCAGCAGCGGACGATGCTTCTCTCGCCCTGAGCGATGAGGCGGTTCTCGCACATACGGCATCGCTCTGGCAGTATCATCCTGTGCCGCAGGATGAGCCGGACGCCGCGCCCGAGTACAAGACCGCGGAGAAGCGAATCGGCACGGCAGACTTCGTCGCGGCGCGTGTGCGCGGCAAGAAGCACAAGCACGAGGCGACGAACTGCGACGATTGGTTCGCGGTAGCTGCCGTCGGCGACATCGCCGTCCTTGCCGTTTCCGACGGCGCAGGCTCGAAGCACTTCTCGCGCGTCGGCGCGCGTGCGGCGAGCGAGGCCGCCGTCGGCTCGATCTACGAGCAGCTTCGTACCCTCGATGCGGCGAGCGCCAAAAATCGCGCCGCCTTCGCGCTTCCCTTGAGCGATGCGGCATTCGGCGAGGCATGCGCCAGGCTTGGCGCGGCACTTCACACGGGCGTGCTCGATGCTCGACGCGCCGTCCTCGCGGCTTTCCATGAGCGATGCGGCCAAGAGGCGTACACGAAGCATCTCGGGCGCGACCTCGCTCTCTCCGACTTCGCGGCGACGCTTCTCGTGACCGTCGCCGTGCCCGTCCCCGAGCTAGGAGAAGTCCTCGTGCTCTCATGCCAAGTCGGCGACGGCATGACCTGCGCCATCGATACGCATGCGCCCTACGGAAACGCCGTCAAGCTCCTCGGCAAGCCCGACAGCGGCGACTTCTCGGGCGAGACGGACTTTCTGACGAGCGAGGCCATGGCGGACATCGCCAGCCTGCAGAGGCGCACGCTCGTCACGCGCGGCGCCTGCGATCTCATCCTCACGATGACGGACGGCGTGGCGGACGACTACTTCAACGAGCAGGAGATGCACCGCCTCTATCTCGATCTCGTAGCGAACGGCATCGTGCCTGGCATGCAGGGAGCAGCCACGTTCACGCGCACCGAGGTTGAGCTTCTGCGCAGCCTGCCGCAGCCCGCCGCCTTCCCTTGGGTCAACGACAAGGAGCAGCACATCGCGCTGCAGTACGCGAGCCATATTTGCCGCAAAATCCCCACGACGGAAGAATGCTTGTGGCAGAACGCGCATGTGCTCGCACTCGCTGCCGAGGATACGAGCCTCAAGGGCGTCGCCTCGCACGCTGAGCGGCTGAAGATCTGGCTCGACAACTATGTGACGCGCGCCTCCTTCGACGACCGCACACTCGCGCTGCTCGCATGGAAGGAGCCTCCGCATGTCTAGGCCGAGGCTCGCGGAAGCCGTCCTCGCGGACGGCAGGAAGATTCCCTACGTCATCACGGAAAACCCGCCGCAGGGCGGCATGAAATACACCTACTTCGCGCCCGACAAATCCTACGTCGTGCAGTACTTCCTCGATCCAGACGCAGTCGACGAAGCGCTCGTCGATCGGCTGACGGCGATCATCGGGCGCTACAACCCGACGCTTGCCGAGACAAAGGGCGGCGCACGCGGCAATACGGCAGAGGCGGCGACGTACTTCGCCGATCTCTTCTGCTGGCCGACGGCGATCGTCACGAAGCCCGAGTTCGGCATTGTCTGCCCCGCCTATCCGAAGAACTTCTTCTTTGGGCGCGACGCCTCGCGCCAGCTCGACCTCGCGGGCAAGGACAAAAAGGGCAGCTGGTTCACGAACCGCGTGCGCAAGTATCTCGAAAAGGCGGAGCTTGGCAACTTCCAGATGATGTTGCGCCTCTCCATCGCGCTCGCACGCGCCGTGCGCCGCATGCACCAAGCGGGACTCGCGCATTCCGACCTCTCGTGCAACAACGTCCTCGTCGATCCCAAGAGCGGCAGCTGCGTCGTCATCGACATCGACTCGCTCGTCGTTCCCGGCCTGTACCCGCCCGAGGTCGCGGGCACGAAGGGCTACATCGCGCCCGAGGTGCTCGCCTCGATGGATCTTCCGCCAGGCGATGCGCGCCGCATCATCCCCAGCCTTCTGACCGACCTCTTCGCGCTGCCCGTGCTTCTCTATCAGTACCTGCTCAAGCGTCATCCGCTCGAAGGGCCGAAGAACTACGACCTGCCCGCCGAGGAAGCCGACTTCCTGATCTACGGGGACAAGGCGCTCTTCGCCGAACATCCGACCGATCATTCCAACCGCCCGGACGATCTCAAGGTCACAATTCATGATCTCGGGCCATACCTCGAAAAGCTCTTCCTGCGCGCCTTCGTCGACGGTCTGCACGAGCCGGAGGCGCGTCCCACGGCATTCGAGTGGGAAAAGGCGCTCATCAAGACGTGGGATCTCCTGCAGCCGTGCGCGAATCCGCACTGCCCCGAGAAATTCTTCATCCTGCATGATACCGCTGCACCGCGCTGCCCCTTCTGCGGCACCGTCGTGCCCGAGCGCCGCGTGCTGCACCTCAAGCGTCTGCGGCGCGTGCGCGGCAAGGCCGGCCAATGGCTGAAAGCGGGACTTGTCAATGTCTACGACGGCCTGCCGCTCTTCTCTTGGCACTTCACGGAAAACGTCTTCCCCGACGAGAAGGCGCACGACCGCGAGGTCAAAGCCTACATCACGCGCCAAAACGGCGCATGGCATCTCGTGAACAGCGGCCTCTCCTCCCTGCGCACGCCCGAAGGAGAGCTTCTGCCCAAGGGAAAGGCGCTGCCCCTTCGGCCAGGCGAACCATTCGGTACCTGGGAGCAGCCCGACGGCGTCCTCTATATCGCCGAGAGGAAATGAATTTCGCGCACGGAGGAAAGCCGTTTGGTATCAGGGAATAAAAAAGAGAGCCTCGCGGCTCTCTTTTTTATTCCCTGATACCATTTATGCGTCCTGCCAGAGGATAATTTCCCCTGTTTCGCGCGTCTTCTTCATGTCGATCACGCGCTGGTTGCGGCTGCCGCGAAAGGCGAGCGTGAGGTCGCGCTCCGACTCTTCGTATGCGCCGTCCACGAGGACGTCGACCTCATCAAGCAGTGCGTCCACCTCACACGCCTTTTTCTGCTGCAAATCTTCGAGCGTATAGCCCGTATACGCCCAGACGTCCATGCCGTGCGCGTGCACCTCATGTGCGAGGGAAGCGAGCGGCGCGGCCTGGCAGAACGGTTCGCCGCCCGAGAGCGTCACGCCCGTCAGCAAGGGATTGCCGAGCACGTCCTTGAGGATCGTCTTCGTATCCATCTCCAAGCCGCCCGCGAAGTCGTGCGTCTTGGGATTCTGGCAGCCCGGACAATGGTGCGGGCAGCCCTGCGTGAAGATCGTGTAGCGGATTCCCGCCCCGTCGACGATGGAATCCGATACCGTTCCTGCGAGCTTAACCGATGCCATGCTTGACGCGGTCATGCTCTTCAGCACGCTTCGCGTTGTTCCAACGGTCGATCGTGCCGACGAGATACCCCGTGATGCGCCGGATGCGCTCGAAGGGGCGGCCGTTCTCCTTTCTGCCGCAGCGCGGGCAGATGTTGTCGATGATACCATTGTAGCCGCAGACGGGGTCGCGGTCGACGGGATGGTTGACCGAGCCGTAGCCGATGCCCGCATCGTGCATGTAGCGCACGATCGCCTCGAAGGCCTGGAGGTTCTTCGACGGATCGCCGTCCATCTCGATGTAGCTGATGTGTCCGGCATTCGTCAGCGCATGGTACGGCGCTTCGAGGCGGATCTTCTTCGCCGCCTCAATCGGGCAGTAGACGGGCACGTGGAAGCTGTTCGTATAGTAGTCGCGATCCGTGACGCCCTCGATTTCACCGAACTTCTTGCGGTCGAGGCGCACGAAGCGGCCCGACAATCCTTCGGCAGGCGTCGCGAGCAGCGTGAAGTTCAGCCCCGTGCGCTTCGCCTCCTCGTCCATGCGGCGGCGCATGTGACCGACGATGGCAAGTCCTAGAGCCTGCGCTTCTTCCGATTCGCCCTGATGTTTGCCGATGAGCGCTTTCAGGCACTCGGCGAGACCGATGAAGCCCATCGAGAGCGTGCCGTGCTTCAAGACCTCGGCGATCTCATCGTCGGGACCGATCTTCTCCGAGTCGATCCACACGCGCTGTCCCATGAGGAACGGATAATTTCTGCCCTTTTTCGCGCACTGGATCTTGAAGCGATGCAGAAGCTGACGGATGACAAGCTCCGTAAGGCTGTCCAGCTCGCTGTAGAAGACGTCGAGATCGCCCTTGGCGAGCAGCGCGAGGCGCGGCAGGTTGATGCTCGTGAATGAGAGGTTGCCGCGGCCGCATGTGACCTCGCGCTCGGGGTCGTGCACGTTGCCCATGACGCGCGTGCGGCAGCCCATGTAGGCGACCTCCGTGTTGTAGTCGCCGGGCTTGTAATACTGGAGGTTGAACGGCGCATCGAGGAAGCTGAAATTCGGAAACAGGCGCTTTGCCGACGTCTCCATCGCGAGGCGGAAGAGATCGTAGTTCGGCTCGCCCTCGTTGTAGTTCACGCCCTCCTTGACCTTGAAGATCTGCACGGGGAAGATCGGCGTCTCGCCGTTGCCGAGTCCTTCCTGCGTCGCGAGCAGGAGGTTCTTCATGACCATGCGGCCTTCGGGCGACGTGTCCGTGCCGTAGTTGATCGAGCTGAACGGCACCTGTGCGCCCGCACGCGAGTTCATCGTGTTGAGGTTGTGTATGAGAGCCTCCATCGCCTGGAAGGTCGCGTTGTCCGTCGCGTCGAGCGCCGCCCCGTAGGCGTAGTCATGGGCGCGTGCCGCGAGCTTTTCGGAAATCTCCTCGAAGCCCTGTGCCTTCTGGTGCGCGGGCAAAAAGTCGACGAGCGCCGCCTTGTAGACGTCCGCGCCGCCGATCGTGATGCCCAAGGGCAAGAGCGAGCGGCGAATCTCCTTGGCCAGGAGCTTCGCGTCGTCCTGCTTCATGCCGAGCGTGATGGCAAAGAAGTTCGCCAGCTCCTTGAAGTAGAGCTTGCGGAAGGTCTTCCTTACGCCCGGCGCCATCGAATAGTCGAAGTTCGGAATCGCCTGTCCGCCGTGCATCTCGTTTTGGTTCGCCTGGATGGCGATGCAGCCGAGCGCGGCGTAGGAACGGATGTCGTTCGGTTCGCGCAGGTAGCCGTGCCCCGTCGAGAAGCCGTCCTTGAAGAGCTTCAAGAGGTCGATCTGGCAGCACGTTTCCGTCAGCATGTAGAAATCCTTGTCGTGAATGTGGATGTCGCCGTCGATGTGCGCCGCCGCGATGTCCTTGGGCAGGATGTGATGATCGATGAAGTACTTCGATCCTTCCGAACCATATTTGAGCATTGTGCCCATCGCCGTATCGGCGTCGATGTTCGCGTTCTCGCGCTTGATGTCGGCGTCCTTGGCACGCTTGAAGGTCAGCTCGTTGTAAATGTCCATGAGGTCGCCTTCGGCATCGCGGATCTTTGCGTGCTCCGCGCGATAGAGGATGTACGCCTTCGCTGTCGAAGCGAAGTTATTCTTGATGAGCGCTTTTTCCACGGCATCCTGGATGAACTCAACGGCAGGCGTCTCCTCCCCTTCGATGCGGTGAATGACGCTCTTCGTGAGCTTTTCAAGCTGATGCTGCGAAAATGTCTCGTCGATGGACTCAAGATTCGCCTTGCGGATGGCATCGGTGATCTTCTCGGCGTCAAACGGCACGATCTGACCCGTGCGCTTCTGGATGTTCTTGATCATTAGCAGTTTCCCTTCCTCTATATATTGTGGTTGACGATGTATCACAGCGCAAGAAAAACAAAGCTGAGCCTTCGCCAAAGGAGTATATAAGAGCGGAATCCTCCGCATTCTTTGCAGGTTAGATTATACAAGATGTAGACTAGGCAGTCAAGGGACTAAACTACATATTGTGGTTTATCCACAAGAAAAGCACCCTTTATCCACAGGCGGGAAAGGGTGCTTTCGCAAGATTTTCAAGGCTTTTGAGCGCGGAGAAAGATTCTTTCAAAAAAGTTATGCACAGGCGGCAGCTATTCCTTCGCCTGCACGATTGTGCGCACGGGGAAGGGGATGTCGATGCCCTCCTCGCGGTAGCGGCGCGTCAAGGCCTTGATGAATTCGTGCTTCAACAGGAACTGATTGACGAAGCTGCTCGTGCGCAGCACGACGTTGAACTCGATGGCGGAGTCGCCGAAGGTGTGGAAGCGCACGACGGGATCGCTCTCAACATCATGATCGAAGGCTTCCATGACCTCGTTCGCCACCTCAAGGGTCACGCGCTCCACCTCGTCGAGATCGCTCGCGTAGCTGACGCCGACGGGGATGGCGACGGAGATTTCCTGCGCGGGCATGTTGTAGTTCGTGAGAATGGACGATGCGAGCTTCTGGTTCGGCACGATGATCGTATTGCCGCTCAGGGTCTGCACCGTCGTGAAGCGGAAGTTGATGTCGGCGACCTTGCCCTCCTCCGTCGGCGAGATGCTCACATAGTCGCCGATGCGGATCTGGCGCGAGAGAATGAGCTGCAGCCCCGAGAAGATGTTCGACAGCGTCTCCTGCATACCGAGGGCGAGAGCCGCGCCGCCGACGCCCATCGCCGTGAGGATCGGCGCGACGGAGATGCCCGCGTACTGCAGGACGATGAGCACGCCCATGGCATAGATGACGCCGGAAAGGATGGAGGACAGGAGCGTCGTCTTCGGTAGCGCCGCGCCGCTCGTGCGCGTCTTCATCTCGATGAAGCCCGTGATCGTGCGCGCAGCGACGCGCGTCAGCGTGAAGACGATGATGCCGAAGAGGATGTAGGAAAGGAACTGCGCGATCGTCGGGAAGAAGTCGATGGTCTTGATCGACCAGTAGACGCCGACGCCCATGCACCACGAGACGGGCACGCCGCGCAGCGCATGGATGAAGATCGACCACGCCGTGTCCTCGCCGACCGTGACCCTCTCGTGAATCTGCCGGTCGATGAGCTTGTTGAGGAATATGCCGACCGTCAGCGCCGCGAGCATGATGCACGCAGGCATGAGCAGGAAATCCGTCATCTCATGCCATGTCAGCTCCTGAAGTTTCATAAAAAAGGACAAAATCTCTCCTCCTCTAACATGTGGATAAGTCGGGCAGGAAAAGCTCCTGCATGGCAAGCCATGCCGGGTTCATCCCCAAAATTCTGTGGATAACTGTGGGAAACACATGTTTTTCTTGTGGATAATATCCGCCGGACTGTCTTTTTGTGCTGCAACGCGCCTCAGCCCATATTGGCAAAGCGCTCGACCGCCTTGGTGAATTTCTCGACGGTCTTTTCTGCGTCGCCATGAGCGATGCCGTCCTTGACGCAGTGCTGAATGTGGCCTTCGAGCACGATCTGACCGCACTTGTGCAGCGCGGACTTCGCCGCATTGATCTGCGAGAGAAGATCCTCACACGGAATATCCTCCTCAACCATGCGGTCGATAGCCTCGACCTGTCCGCGAATTTTCCTGAGCCTGCGGTGCAGGTTCGTCATATCCATGCATTGACGCATCGTATCCCTCCTCAGTCCTTGTAGCCCGTCGTGCGATCGACGAGGTTTTCAAGCGGCATGCCCTGTAGAAAAGCAGCGAGATTGCGCGCGGCAATCTGAACGATCTTATCCTGCGTCGCGCTCAGGTGGTCGTCGCCCGAAATGTGCGGCGTGATGTAGACGTTTGGCGTATGCCAAAGCGCGTGATCGGCAGGCAGAGGCTCGGGGTCTGTGACGTCGAGCGCCGCACCGGCGAGGCGGCCTTCTGTCATTGTCTCGATGAGGTCTTCGGTAACGACGGCATTGCCGCGCCCGATGTTCAGAAAGTAGGCCCCCTTCTTCATCATGGCAAAGCGCTTCCTGTCGAAGATTCCCTTCGTCGCCGCCGTCCCCGGCAAGACCGATACGACAATGTCAGCGCGCGCAAGCAGAGAATTGAGATCATCCATCGTGCCCATCTCGTCGATGCCGACGGGCTTCGCCCCCTCGCGGCGGCGCACGCCGATGACGTAAGCGCCGAGCGCCTTGACACGGCGTGCGAAAGCGCGTCCGATGTCGCCCGCACCGAGAATTAGGACAGTGGCATCCTCGATCGAGGTGACGCGTCCTTCATCGCGCCATATTCCTTTCTTCTGGTTGTCGTAGTAGGGATAGAGCTTCTTCATCATTGCGAGGAGCTGCGCGAGCAGATGCTCGGAAAGCGCAAGGCCATAGGCTCCTGTCGCATTCGTCAGAAGGACGCCGTCCTTGAGCACGCCTTCCTTGCAGTAGATGTCTGCTCCCGCCGTATTGAGCTGCAGCCAGCGCAGTTTCTTCGCAGCAGGCAGAAGCTCCGTCGGCACGTTGCCGATGATGGCGTCAACATTAGCGATGTCTTCTTCTCGCACCTTGTCGGCAGGAACAAAATGAAGTTCCGCATTCGCCGCATTTCTTTGCAGCTGTTCTTTATGATGATCGTTTACTCCCATAGCAATCAGAATCTTCATAGCCGCCTCCTTTGTCGCAGTTCAACAATCTTTCCTCCATTATACCATGGGATGCAACCTATAGCAGCAAAAGGGACGCTCCGCCGCTCTTTGCGGCGGAACGTCCCTTTTCTTACATCTTTCGCACGAAGAGCGCACGCAGCGCATTCAAGACGGCGAGCACCATGACGCCGACGTCGGCGAAGATGGCAAACCACATGTTGGCAATGCCGACGGCGCCGAGCACGAGGCACAGGAGCTTTATACCGATGGCGAAGACGATGTTCTGATGCACGATCGCCATGCACTTTCTCGCGATGCGGATCGCCTTCGGCAGCTTCAGCGGATCGTCGTCCATCAGCACGACATCGGCGGCTTCGATGGCGGCGTCGGAACCCATCGCGCCCATGGCAATGCCGATGTCCGCGCGGCTGAGGACGGGCGCGTCGTTGATGCCGTCGCCGACGAAGGCGAGCTTCTTCGCCGTTTTCCCCGCGAGCAGGCGCTCGACCTCCTGCACCTTGTCGGCAGGCAGAAGCTCGCTCTTGACCTCGTCTATGCCGAGTTCCGCCGCGACCTTCTCAGCGGCGGCATGCGCGTCACCCGTGAGCATGACGGCGCGCTTCACGCCCGCTTCATGCAGACTTTTGATCGCCGCCTCCGACGTCGGTTTGAGCGCATCGGAAATGACGATGTGTCCGGCGTACTTGCCTGCGACCGCCATCTGCACGATTGTGCCCGGATGGTGACACGGTCGGTACTCGATGCCGAGACGCTCCATGAGCTTGCCATTGCCGGCGGCCACTTCGATACCGTCGACCTTCGCCGTCACGCCGAGACCGCCGATTTCCTCGATGTCTGTGACACGCGAGCGGTCGAGCTCCTTGCCGTAAGCCTGCTGCAGACTGCGGCTGATGGGATGCGACGAGGCGCTCTCAGCGAGCGCGGCAAGTTCCAGGAGTTTTTTGTCATCCATCGTGCCGTGATGCACGGCGCTGACCTCGAAGACGCCGCGCGTCAAGGTGCCCGTCTTGTCGAAGACGACGGTGTCGACCTCGGCGAGCATTTCGAGGTAGTTCGCGCCCTTGACGAGCACGCCCTCGCGGCTCGCACCGCCGATGCCCGCGAAGAAGCTCAAGGGAACGCTGACGACGAGTGCGCATGGGCAGCTCATGACGAGGAAGATCAGGGCGCGGTAAATCCATGTACCCCAGTCGGGCGCGGCATCGAGCGCGGCGAGGCGCACGACGGGCGGCACGATGGCGAGGAGGATGGCGGCCGCGACGACGATCGGCGTATAGACGCGCGCGAAACGTGCGATGAACGTCTCCGAGCGCGACTTGCGCGCGCTGGCATCCTCGACAAGTTCCAAAATCTTCGAGGCGGTCGATTCGTCGAACTCCTTCGTCGTACGAATCTTCAAGACGCCCGTGAGATTGATGCAGCCGCTGAAGACGGCGTGCCCCTTCTCCACGTCGCGCGGCAGGCTCTCGCCCGTCAGTGCGCTCGTATTGAGCGTCGATGCGCCATCCGTGATGATGCCGTCGATGGGGATCTTCTCGCCCGGCTGCACGACGATCTCCGTGCCGATTTCGATTTCGTCGGGGTCACGACGTATAAGCTTTCCATCCTCTTCCACATTCGCGTAGTCGGGGCGGATGTCCATGAGCTCGCCAATGTTTCTGCGACTTCTTCCGACGGCATAGCTTTGAAACCATTCGCCGACCTGGTAGAAGAGCATGACGGCGATGCCTTCCACATAGTCGCCATCCTCGTAGAGAGCAAGCCCCATCGCGCCGATGGTCGCGATCGACATCAGGAGATTTTCGTCGAGCGGACGACGATTCCATACGCCCTTCGCTGCCTTGATGATGATGTCATAGCCGACGATGAGGTACGGCACGACGTAGAGGAAGAAGCGCGGCAGACCCGCCACGGGCAGCTGGCTCAAGACGATCATCAAGGCGGCCGCCAGAAGGATGCGGATGAGATTTCTTTTTTGTTTCTTGTTCACGAAAATACCTGCTTTCTGGCGACGTGATGTTGAATCCTACTCTGGGCGGTCAACGTCAACCAATCACGCTTCGCTTGCAGCTCGCGTTCTTGGGACGTTTTCGCATTCGAGCCATTTCCCAATCGTCTGCGTCCTTCGGACTTGCCTCTTGGACGGCTCAGAATTCAATATTGCAGTCGCTTTCGATCTTGCGGCAGGCCTCTAAGACGCGCGGCATGACTTCAGCCGGCTCGCTGCCGTCGGCGAATTCGACCTTCATCTTCAGCGCCATGAAGTTCACCGTCGCGTCCTTTACGCCCTCGATCTTCTTCGTTGCGTCTTCCATCATCTGAGCGCAGTTCGCGCACTCGACTTCGATCTTGTAGCTCTTTTTCATGGGAGTTCCTCCTTATTGATTAAGTAGTTGTTTAATCGTTATGACCATTATAACGAGGTCGAGAAAGCTTGTCAAGTGTTTTTAAGAAAAAAAATTGGCACAGGCGCACATATTCTGTTCCAAAGGAAAACGGCAGCTCCGCCGCATGGACGAAGCTGCCATTTTCCTTCTACCGCTTGCCGCGCCGCCACAGCACGAAAGCGCCGACAAAGAGCGTGAGCCAAGCGGCCGATCCCACGATATTGCCCGCGAGCGTATCGCCAAGCGGCGCCGTCATACCGACGAGGGAGAGCGCGACGAAGAGCGCAGGCGCCTTCCACTGCACAGCCTTCGCCGCCGCATGGGGCGCGAACACGGGCGGTCTCTCCTTTTTGCGGCGGCTTCTCTGCAGCCAGCCGCAAAAGCCCGTGACGATGACGGCGGCGCAAAGCAGATCGAGAACCGCCCAGACGATCTTTAGGAACATCGTCGAATGATTGTGCAGGTGCAGATCGCGCACGGCATCACAAAAGACGAGCCAACGCGGCAAGGGCTTCGTGAAGTTCTCGATCTCGCCGCCCGCCGTGCGCAGCAGATAGACGTCCTGCCCGCGAAACATCTGCGGTCTCTCGGCATCCGCCAGAGTCAATGCGGCGGGTGTCGATCCTTCGGCAGCGTCGAGGTAGAGAATCTCCTGGGCGGGAAAATGCTCCTCTGCATAAGCAATCATCTCGGCGAAGGTTATGGCGGGCGGTGCACTTTCCCTCTGCGGCACACTTGTCATCACATCCTCCGCATAGCTGCTGTAGCCGAGTATGCCGAAGACGATGGCGATCCCGCTCAAGGTCAGAAGCGATGCCCAGACTGCCGTGAGGATACCGAGGAAGATGTGCCAGTCGAAAAAACTGCCCGCTGACGTGCCGCCTCGCATACCGCCGAAAAGCCGCCGCTTCATGAAGGACGGATAGAGAAGCACCCCGCCCAAGATCGAGAGGAAACTCAAGAAGCACATGACACCGAGGAAGATCATGCCGCCCTGCCCCATGGCGAGGCGCAGATGCAGGTGATGCATCCAGCCCATAAATGCAGCGAGCGCGGGCGATTTGACGCCGCCGCTCCGCCAAGGCACAAGCGCGTCCTGCTGCGGCGCGTAGGCGAGCGCAGATACGCCATATCCGCCGCCGGTGTGCGAGAACCGATAGACGAGAAGCCCGCGCTCGGGATAGGCGGAAATCGACTGCACCCTGCGCCCGGGATTCTCGCGCTCAATCCGCTCCAAGCCCTTTGCCGCTTCCGCCCAAAGCACACGAGAGGATGTCTCGCCGAAGGCAGGCCGTTTTTCAAGCGCATTCCAGCGCGCGATATCACCGTTAAAGAGCAGCGGCAGCCCCGTCAAGACGAGCAGCAGGAAGAAAACGGCACATACGGTGCTGATCCAGCGATGCAGACGATAGATGAGTCTCATGGAGCGGTCCTTTCGTGGTGCAGATATGATAAGCCCTGCCGAATTCATCCGCGCTTCTCTAGAAGGAGTACATCGCACCGAGAGAATAAGTTCTATCGCTCGCTGCTTCATTCGCGTAGAAGTGCCGATTGAAGAGGTTATCGATGCCGAACTGCATTCTGAAGCTGTCGTCGAACTTATACGTCAAGCAGAGATTCGTAGTGAAGAAGCTGTCCTCCGAGCCGTATTCACCGGTAATCGTATCAACGTCCTGCCTTGCGGCCACATACCTTGCATCAAGGACGCCGCCGAACTTCCCGCACGTATAGTCGATACCGAAGCCTGCCATGTGCTTCGGCAAATCCCAATCTCGGTACGTATCGCCGCCGCTCGTATATTCGCCTGATTCAAAGGTGTAGTTCAGATATACCCGCCAATCGCGGCTCAGACGATGCTTGACGTCGAACTCTATCCCCTTGATCATCGCTTCATTCATGTTGTAATAGGCTCTGATACCGTTGCGCGTAGCGATGGCAATCTTATCCTTCGTATCCACGCGGAAGAACGTCAAACCATATGAGGTGTTCTTGTTGATCTTCTGTTTCATTCCCAGTTCGTACGTCGTAGATTTTTCCGGCGTCAGATCAGGATTGGCCTTGATGGAACGCGGGTCGTCTCCCGCACGGCGATAAAGACGATAAATCGACGGCGGATTGAATGATTTGCCAAAGCTGGCATAAATCATCGTGTCCTTTTGCGGCTCATAGGTCACAGCGAATTTTGGACTCCAGGCATTGAAGGCCGTGTCTTCATAATCTTTGCGTACATCATCGATGTAGGAATAGCCATCCTTCTTATCGAAGCGGTCATAACGCAGACCGACCTGCAGCCGCCAACGCGGATCAAGTTCTAACTCATCCTGCACGAAAAGAGCTGTGGAGATGATGGAGCCACCGCTCTGTGCGTATGGATCGCCATATTCTGAACTCCAATCCTTCCAATGATGAAGATCAACGGCACGATAGCGCATCTTGTCTTTCATCCATGCAAAGCCTGCAAGCAGCGTATGATTCTTAATCGTCCATTTCTTTTGCGCTTCTATATTGTAGTTCTTCGTAGGATATTCCGCTCGGTTTCCCAATCCCGTCCAATCGATGCTTGTAGCGCGCCGCGAGGCACCGGAATAACCATCCTTCGTGGTGTCGCTATAGCCGATGTTCGCCGTGAAAGAGTTTTTCTTATCCTCATAGCGCAATTTGTGGACGTCTTGCTCGCGCTTTCCCATATAGCCGAGAAAATCCCCTGGCGAGACGCTGATATAATTGCCATTCGGCAAGAGTACCGTCCCAGAAAATGTAGGATTTCCGCTCGCATCACGCAAATAAGTGATGGGGTCATGGTAAGAATACTTATAAGAATTGTGCATATAGGTGTAGCTGAACGAACGGTTGGCATCAAAGTCGTAATTCATGTCAAAGAAGACATTTTCACTTGATTTTTTTCTTGCACCACGGCTGCCTACGATATATTCACCATCAGAAAGCTTCGGAAATACGCCCGTCGCATCCGGAGTAACGCCTGTATCATACCACTCGTCCGTCGTGGCATAGTGCCCAACCCAGCCATCCGATGTACGTTTTTCGTAACCGAGACGGAAGTCGAGCTTACCGTCGCCGCCCGTGACCTGCATGCCGCGCTGCCATGTGTTGTTGCTGCCGTGAGAGACTTCAATCTTGCCATGAAGGAGCTGCTGCTCGGGATTCTCCGGCTTTTTCGGTTTCTTCGTAATGATGTTGATGACACCGGCGACAGCATGACCGCCGTAGAGCGAGGAACTAGCTCCGCGCACGATCTCGATGCGCTCGATGTCACTGAGCGGGATGGAATCCCAATTGACGCCGCCGTCAAAGGCCGTGTTGAGCTGCTGTCCATTGTACATGACAAGGATGTTCGGGCCACTAAATCCACGCAACTCCAAGCCATCCTTCACTTCTGCCGTCGGCGCAACATAGATGCCTGCCTCCCTCGCAAGCGCTTCGCGCAAACTGAAGACATGCCTCTTTTCAAGTTCTTTCGCTGTGATGACGGTGACGTTGGCGGGAACTTTGTTGACAGGTTCCGCGACTCTCGTCGCCGTGACGGTCGTCTCTCCGAGGTCATGCCCCTCCGCCGCGGACGAAGTTTCCGTGGACACCGTCGTCGAATCAACTGCTGTGTTCGTCGTCTCAGCACTTTTTTCCGCCGCATACACTTGGGTTGTTCCCATAACGGAACAGATGACGGCAAGCGTCAGGCATTTCTTTTTCCATGGATTCATTTTGCAGAACTCCCTTTCCTCATCTAGTAAACTACACGCACAATTTCCAAAAATAAAACACAACCCCTCCTTTCGTGCGCGAAAAAGGAGGGGCTGTGCAAAAACTTCCGTCAATGGCTGTACGCTGTGCCTCGGTCTAGCAAAAGGCATGGGCTTGCTGCCGCCAAAATCTCCTCCCCATCGCTCGCAGGTTCAAACGGTGATTGTTGATCAGGCAGTTCTCCTGGCTCCAGTTCATCGCACGGCTGCACCTTCCCAAGTTTCCTCAGTGGCATTTTGCAGCGTGCTCCCTGTTACAGTGGCGTGACCGCGCCGGCTTCAACCGACTTCCCTATTAAGTCTTGCGACACCTGACCCAAATATAGAATTTTTATTTCTTCATAACAATCCTTCCGCCAAAGAATATCATGCATCACAGGCATTGTCAATACCAAACTAAACAAATGCTGCTCCAAAACCCGTAACAAATATGACGACAAGCGCAATCCCTATCTGCTATAATGACTGCAATGAGAAACGCATTCAGATTTGGAACAGGAGAGATCGATATGAAAAAGGAATTGGACTTCAATAAAACGGTGGCGGAACTTGTCGAGGAATTTCCGGAATTTCAGCAGGCCATGGCGGAGATCGGCTTCAAGGAAATCACGAATCCGATGGTCTTGAACGTCATGGGCCGCGTCATGACCGTGCCCAAGGGAGTGGCGATCAAAGGAATGAAGCTGGAAGACGTCGTGCGCGAGCTGGAGGCACGCGGTTTCACGATCAAACAGGACGAAGCTGCTGCGGCGCACGCGTGCGGCTCTTGCGGTACGCACGAGCCGCATCCCCATGTGCACGGCGAAGACGGCTGCGGCTGCACCCATGCGGCTGCGGCGACAGGCGCGACGGACGGAGAGGCGACGGGACGCGCGGCTGTGCTCAAGGGCTTCTTAGAGCGCCTTTCGGCGGGCGAGTCGCTGGAGACGGTACGCAAAGATTTCATCAAGGACTTCGCGAGCGTTTCAGCCGAGGAGATTTCCGCCGCCGAGCAGCAGCTCATCGAAGGCGGCACGCCGATTCACGAGGTGCAGAAGCTCTGCGACGTGCACTCGGCACTCTTCCACGGGCATATTGGCGGCACAACACCTGCTGCGGATGCCGCACCCGAAGTGCAGGATCTGCCTGACGGACATCCGCTCACGGTATTGAACCTCGAAAACAAGGGCCTGTCCGAACTCCTCGATCGCCTGTCCGCCGCCTTGGAGGCGAGCGACATGCCCGGCTTGAGCCGCGGTCTCGGCGAACTGCACGCGATCTACTCGCACTACGGCAAGAAGGAGTCTCTGCTCATGACGCTCCTCTACCGCTACGGCGTGACGGGGCCTTCAGGCGTCATGTGGGGCGTCGACGACGAGATCAAGGCGGAGCTTCGCGCACTCATGAAGTCGCTCGGCGATGGAATCGGCGGCGAGGAGGAGCGCTATTCGGCCTTCTTCCAGCGCATCCGTGACATGATCTACAAGGAAGAGAAGATCCTCTTCCCGCTGACACTGCGCTTCTTCTCTGAAGAAGATTGGCTCATGATTTACCGTGACATGCCGGAATTCGGTGTCGCGTTCATCAAGGATGCACCGAAGTGGGCGGAGGGCGACGCCTATGTTGCAAAGGCAGAAGCGAAAGAGCGCAAGATGATCGCCTCGGGCAAGGTGCGGCTATCGACGGGCGAAATCGGCTGCAAGGAGCTGGAAGCCATCTTGAACCTCCTGCCCGTCGACATCACCTACATCGACAAGGACGAGATGCTGCGCTTCTTCTCGAATCCCGGGCAGGTCTTCGCGCGCCCGCGCATCGCTTTAGGGAGCAAGGTCTACAACTGCCATCCCGCCAACATCGTGCCGATCATCGAGCAGCTCGTCGCCGATTTCAAGGCGAAGAAGCGCGATCGCATGGAGATCTACCGCTACATCAAAGGCAAGCCCGTCGGCGTGCGCTATCTCGCCATCTACGACGAGAACGGCGAATACACGGGCGCGGTCGAACTCGTCGAGGACTTCTCCGAGGCGCTTGCGCAGTTCGGCGAGAAAAAGTAGGAAAAGTGAAAAAAGCCGCATGAAACACCCAATCAGACAGATCTAGCCACAGACTGCCACATCATAACAAAACCCCCGATGGCATATCCATCGGGGGTTCATCTGTATCATTTTACCGCACTCTTCCCGCGCGGCTTGTCGATCCAGTCCGTGACGGGAAAGAGCGTCGAGGAAAAGTTCGCCTCGTCCATCAAGCGGTCAAGCTCGAAGAGCGCGAGGATGCGCGCCGTGCCGCTTCTCGTGTACTCGCCGTTGTAGCTGCGCGAAGCAGGCAGGTCGATGACGAGATCGCGCTCGCGATCGTAGCCGACGAGCTGCAGACTGACGTAGCTGTGCAGGATGAGGTCGCCCTTCCAGTTGCGGTAGGAGGACTCCCCATAATTCGTGACGACGAAACCCGCGATGTAGTCGGCGTCCGTCGCCTCGGCGGCTTCACGCACACGCTCCTCAAGCTTTCCCTTGCCGTCGTAGATGATCTTCATCGCCTGCTGCACGCCATCGTCGCCCGCATAGACCACGGCGCGCAGCGTCTCATTGAGCGGCACGCGGAAGTCGCGCACGAAACGCGACTTCATCTCCTCGATGACCTCGGGCGGCATCGAGCGCGGCACGACGGGACGCAGCAGCACGATATGACGCTGGCCGAGCGGCGCGGGAAGCATCTCCTTCCCGGACGCCGCCTTTGGGTCGGCCGCGCTTTCCGTCGAAGATTTTGCGTCAGCCCCCTTTTCGGCGGCTGCAGCCTTGACAGCCGCATTCTCACCGGCTGCGACTTTGGCGGCAGAAGCCGCCGCACTCTCTGCCGCATTTGCAGACAAAGGAAGAACCGCCGTGAGAAGGGCGAAAAGAAGAACGCGCGTCAGAATCCTTGCAAGACCGTGCCGCATGGCATTCTCCTTAGTTCTTCGATGAGGAATGTTCGCCTTCGGATGCCGCGACGACGACGGCGACAGCGCCATCGCCCGTGACGTTGAGGCATGTGCGGATCATGTCGAGGATGCGGTCGATGCCGGCAACGAGAGCAAGGCCTTCAAACGGCAGCTGCGCCGCCTGCAGAACCATCGCGAGCATGATGAGACCCGCGCCCGGCACGCCTGCCGTACCGATGGAGGCGAGCGTGCCCGTGAGGACGATCATCGCCATCTGCTGGAATGTGAGATCGATGCCGAAGACGTTCGCGATGAAGAGCGAGCACACGCCCATGTAGAGCGCCGTGCCGTCCATGTTGATCGTCGCGCCCAGAGGCAGGACGAAGGACGAGATCTTGCGCGAGACGCCGAGCTTCTCCTCGCAGTTCTTCATGTTGACCGGCAGCGTGCCCGAACTCGAACACGTCGTAAACGCGAGCATCATCGCTTCCGACATGCCGCGGAAGAACTTCACGGGAGTCATCTTGCCGAAGACGGAAGCCATCGTCGAGTATACGAGAACCGCATGGATGACGCTGCCGATGAAGGCGCAGACGATGACGGAAAGGAGCGGCAGCAACACCTTCGGCCCGTTCTTTGCGACGACAGGCAGGAGGAGCGCGAAGACGCCGTACGGCGCGAACGACATGATCGTGCCGATCGCCTTGTAGCAGACCTCGGCACAGGCATCGAAGAAGCCGATGAGCTTCGTGCCGCGTTCGCCGCCAACCTGCGTGATAGAGACGCCGATGAAGAGCGCGAAGATGATGACGGGCAGGATGTCGCCCTTCGCCATCGATGCGACGGGATTCGTCGGGATCATGTTGACGAAGACCTGCATGATGGATGGCGCTTCCTTCACCTCGGGCGCCGTGCCGCTCAAGGCAAGGCCCACGCCCGGATGGATGACGCCCGCGACGGCGAAGCCGATGACGATGGCGATCGCCGTCGTCGACAAGTAGATGCCGACCGCCTTGGCGCTGATGCGCCCGAGCGTCTTCGTGTCACCGAGGCTTGTGACGCCGACGATCAGCGACGAGAAGACGACGGGCACGATCATCATCTTGATGAGGTTGATGAAGATCGTGCCGATCGGCGCGATCCACCAGTTGATGAAGCCGATGTACTCTTCTCCCACGGCAAGTCCGACGACGACTGCGAGGATGAGCGCGATAAAGATGCGTACAGAAAGATTCAAGGTTTCCACACCCTTTCATAAAATATAGATATTAGGAGCAATTCCTCCAAGAGATTTTCTCTTGGAAAAGCGCGGAACTGTCTTATGGCCACTTCATTATAGCAAATTCTTTCCTTTGCGTCTAATCGACCGAGAATACCATCGTGCCGCGCCTTGCAGGGCAAACCGCCTAGCTTGGAGGCGTCTCAGGACGGCGACTCTTTCTCTCAGGCGATATTGACACCCGTGACGCCCTCGATGCGGCTGACGGCTTCGGCGAGCGCGACGCCCTTGACCTTCGCGTGGTTGAAAAGCTCGAATTCCAACACGAGAGCATGGTCGCTGTCATGCGAGCGCATCGTCTTGACCGTATGCACGGTGAGGCTCATATCCTCCAGGCATTCGTTGATGTGCACGATCTGGCCGGGCAGGTCGCGCGTGAAGACCGTCAAGAGGATGTGGTTATCGTGCAGCACCCACTCGTCGATGCGCGAAAGCGCGCCGAGCGTCACGAAGACGAGTCCCGTCGCCAGAAGAGCCGCCGTGTAGTAGCCGCCGCCGACGGCGAGGCCGACGCCCGCGACGACCCAGAGGCAGGCGGCCGTCGTCAGTCCCGTGACTGTCAGCCCCTCCTTCATGATCGCGCCCGCACCCAAGAAGCCGATGCCGGAAACGACCTGCGCCGCAAGGCGTGCAGGATCGGCGTTCGTCCTGCCCTCGACGCCCTGGTAGATCGCCGTCGAGATGAGCATGACGAGGCACGAGCCAAGGCACACGAGCATGTTCGTGCGAAGCCCCGCCGACTTGCGGCGCGACTGCCTCTCGTAGCCGATGACGCCGCCGAGAACGCACGAAAGCGTCAGCCGCACGAGTATTTCCCATTCGGATACCATAGAGCCTCCTTCCAAGATGGATATCTCCCTGACTTATCCCCAGATTTGTCCACTTTGTGCATAAACCCTGTGGAAAAGTCGCCGATTTCTCAAGAAAATCAACAATCAGCCGCTCTGTGCAGAACTTATCCACAGGATTGTGGACAGTGTGGATAACGAATCAGGCGCACGATATGTCCGTGCCGTTTGAAAAGAAGCCGCCTTCCCGTGTACAGTCTCGCGGTCTTTTTCTGCAAACGTGTATCAAATGATGCCGATGAAATGCTGCACGATGAGCGAGACGACGGCGACGGCGATCCAGCAGAAAAGACCGAGCGTGATGGGGCGCACGCCGTTCTTGAGGAGCGCCCCGAAATCCGTGTTGAGACCGATGGCGCTCATGGCGAGCACGATGGCGAACTTGCCCGCTTCCCCGAGGAAGTGCGAGAGCGCTTCGGGCAAGACGCCCGTCGTATTGACGATGGAGGCGACGACGAACCACAGGATGAACATGGGGAAGATGCGCTTGAGGCTGAATCCCTTTCCCTCCGCCTTGGAATCGCGTGCCGCGAAGAGCGCGAAGGCAAGGCACACGGGCACGATGCACAGCGCACGCGTGAGCTTGACGATCGTCGCATAGCTGCCTGCCTCGTGGCTGTAGGAGTAGCCGGCCGCGACGACGGACGAGGTATCGTTGATCGCCGTGCCCGCCCACATGCCGAAGCCGAGGTCGCTCATGCCCATGAAGTGTCCGAGGAAGGGGAAGATGAAGACCGCGATCACGTTGAAGAGGAAGATCGTCGAGATGGAAAAGACGATGTCCTTGTCCTTCGCGCCGATGACGGGCGCGACCGCTGCGATGGCAGAGCCGCCGCAGATCGCCGTGCCCGCGCCGATGAGCGTCCGTGCATCACCCTCGACGCCCAAGAGCCTGCCCGCGCCCCAGGCGACGAAAAATGCCGTCGCGAGCGTCGACGCCATGACGGCGAGCGACTGCGAGCCGACCGACAGAACATGGTAGAGGTTCATCTCGAAGCCCAAGAGGATGATCGCATACTGCAGGATCTTCTTGCCCGTGAAGCTGATGCCCGCCTCGAAGTTCTTCGGACGCGCAAGGCGCGCGAAGCACATGCCGAGGAGGATGCCGAAGACAGGCCCGCCAATGATGGGGAAGAACTTCCCGAGGACGTATGCGGGAACGGCAAAGAGCAGAGCGTAGGCAATGCCCCGCAAATACTCGCTTTTCATGATGGAAAAACATCTCCTTTGACTGGGAAAACCAAGCGGTCAAGCCCAAGGCAAGACCGTGCAGCTTGGAAAATCGCCGCATGATTCGGAAAATGCGGCATCTCCTTTAGTGTACTATGAAAGTCCAAGAAGTCAAGCCCAAGGACGACTTATGTCGCAAGATATTCTCAATAAAACTTCTCATCGTATCGCCACCCGAGCGCCGCAGTGTGCACTGCGCTTTTCCCGGCTTGGCTATCAGAAGGACGGCGCCATCACGAACCTGCCCCTCTATCTTGCAGCAAGGGCAAAAGACTTTTTATCATTACGAAATCTCATAGCGGCGAAAGCGAGCGGCTTCTTCTTCGCTCAGACGGACGCGGACGCGCGTGCCGCGCTCGTCGTAGTCCGTCTGAAGCACCCGCCCCGCCTCGTGCAGGCGCGTGACGGCTGCATTCTCCGTAAAAGGGATGTGAAGCGTAAGTTCGACCTCGCCCGTGCGAAAGAATGAGGCGATCCTTTCCTGCAGTTCGACAAGCCCCGCGCCCGTCCTCGCAGAGATGGCGCAGCCCTCGCGGCCGCGCAGGAGGCGCAGGACGGCGGGCGGCAGATGCACTTCTTCCAAGGACGGAATCTCGCCCTCGGAAAAGCCGCCCGCCGCGTCGCTCCCCGCTGCCTCGTACCTCGCATCGCCCATCGTATCGACATGCGCCGCTGCCTCGCCTCCGCCCGTGCCGCCTGCGCCGTTCGTCAGGCGATCGAGCTTGTTCAGCACATAGAGCATGGGCTTTTCGGCTGCGCCAAGCTCTTTGAGAACTTCAGTGACGGCCTCGATCTGGAACTCGGCAGCCTCGTTCGACACATCGACGACATGCAGCAGAATGTCGGCTTCGACGACCTCTTCGAGCGTTGCGTGAAAGGCCTGCACGAGCGTATGCGGCAGCTTCTGTATAAAGCCCACGGTATCGGTCACGAGGATTTCGCGGCCGTCCGCGAGCCGAAGAGAGCGCGTCGTCGGGTCGAGCGTCGCAAAGAGCTTGTCCTCGGCGAAGACATCCGCGCCCGTCAAGGCGTTCAAGAGCGTCGACTTGCCGGCGTTCGTATAGCCGACGAGGGCGGCGACGGGGATGCGCGCGGCGCGGCGGCGCTCGCGATGCAGCAATCGCTCCTTCTTGAGGCGCTCGATCTCGCCCTCGATGTCGTGGATGCGACGACGGATGCGACGACGGTCGACTTCGAGCTTCGTCTCGCCGGGGCCGCGCGTGCCGATGCCGCCGCCGAGCCTTGAGAGCACGAGTCCCTGTCCCAAGATGCGCGGCAAACTGTACTTCATCTGCGCCAGCTCGACCTGCAGCTTGCCCGCCGCCGTACGCGCTCTCTGCGCGAAGATGTCGAGGATCAGCGCCGTGCGGTCGAGGATCTTCACGCCGAGCGCCATTTCGAGATTCCTCTGCTGCGACGGCGTAAGCTCATCGTCGAAAATGACAAGCGTCGCACGCTCGTTCTGGATGAACATCGCCATCTCCTCGACCTTGCCGCGCCCCAAAAAGAGCGCCGTATCGGGCTTCGCCTTCTTCTGGATGAACGTGCCGACGACGGTCGCGCCCGCCGTGCGTGCAAGCTCTGCCAGCTCGGCGAGCGAATCCTCCGTCATCCACAGAGCGCAGGCCATGGGCGCATCGATCCCGGCGAGCACGGCGCGTTCCTCCTCATCGTCCGTCGCCTGCGTACGCTCCCTCGAAAGACGCTTGTTGATGCTCTGGATGAGCGGCGTCAGGCGGATGCGATTCAGATGATCGGCGCGCACAGGGCCGAAAAGCTGCACTTCGAGCGTGCCGTCCTCTTCCTTCTCGCCCGTGAAGAAGCCAAGGCAGCCGACGCTCTCGCCTGAAAGCCGCCCGATAGCCGCCATCGCGTCGAAGCGCAGGCGGCGAAGCGACGAGATGTCGGGATCGCTGAGCTCCGTATCGCCGCTCGGATGCGTATGGATGCAGCGCACGCCCGAAAGACGCACCTCCGAGCGGGCATCGACGGCGGGCAAATCGACCGTCCACGTGTTGCCGACGGAAATTTCGATGATGCGCCCCTTGCGGTCGACGTAGACGGCGACTTCGCGCCCGATTTCCTCCGTGACGGCGATGAGCCTCTCATTCAGTTCCTTCGTCGAAAGCTGCCCGACCGGCACGCTCAGATCGTAGAGGCTCTGCAGTTCTCGCATGATATGCGGCTTGAGATTCTGAATCTCTCCCTGGATTCTTTTGTCCTTCATGACGCCTCCTTTGTTGTGAAGCCTACGGCTAGACTTATACACATTCTGCATTATTGACCTTCATTTCGGACTCTCTGGATCGTGAGTCACAGCTTCTTTCGTTCTTGAATCAAACGCCTGTCCCCAGCTCTTCGGGCTTGACCTCTTGAGGTTTCATGGTACACTATAGAGGGAATTACAGAAAGAGAGGCGACAAAATCCGTATGCAGATCATTATGTTGAATGGTGGACTGGGAAACCAAATGTTCCAATACATCTTTGCGTTGTATTTGGCACAGAAGGATGCACATGTTGTATTGGAAGACTCTGCTTTCTTCGATGCACATGTCGAACCCGATTTGTTTAAGATACCGAAGTTCTTTCCAGCAGGAATTTTCCCGCGACTGAGCGAGTATTTCTCACCCGATGTTTGGGAGGAAATGCTACTTCTCAAAGAACGTGGGAAATCGATGATTGAACAACTTTACGAAGGCGGTCTCCCGATCCACTATGTACAAGAGATGAACTCTGCAGGTCCTTCTTGTGCAGCTCCAACTACAATCATAAAAAAAGACGCCCCCGCTGTATCCGTAAACTTATCCCATGAGCAAACAGTTTATTTTTGGGGTTATTGGATCACAGATTTCTATTTTAGAGAGATTCAAGATACATTTTTATCTCAGTTTCATTTTCCTTCATTCCCGACAACCGCACAGGAAGAGATGGCACGAAGAATCTGTTCATTTCAGAATGCAGCGGCAATCCACGTGCGACGCGGCGATATGGCAAAGCTCGGACGATCGAACCCCCTGCAATATTTTAGACAGGCCATTCGTAAGCTAGAGAGCCTGATTCATGTCGATCATTTCTATTTGTTCTCTGACGATCTTCCCTATTGTATGAATCATGCAAAGGAACTTGGCCTCACCTCCATCCGATCCCGCCTGACTGTTGTAGACGGAAATCGCGGTGCACACGACTATGTCGACATGCAGCTAATGTCACTCTGCCGCTTTCGTATCATCGACCAGAGCAGTTTCAGCTTTCTTGCGGGGTTGCTATGCCGACTGCCTGGGAATCTCACAATTTTTTACGACGCATCGAAACTTTCAGGATGTAGCTTTTCGATCTAGAGCAATGCATTCTGGTAAAAATAAAATTAATTTGGTGCGGTACGAGATTTATTCCGTTCCACTGCCCAATTGCAATACCGATACTTTCACCCTCGATTGACGATATTCTGGATCTGCTTGAGCGTGATGGAGATCGTGCCGTCTTCGCCGCGGCGGAACTCGACGAATTCCGTGTTGTCGAAGTAGTCCGTCGGGATCACAAGCTCGATGCCCGTGTCCGTTTTGAGCTTGTGATTCTTCATCTTCTTCAGGATGGATTCCTTGTCCATCTCCACGGGCGCAGCGAATCCTGCTTCCTCGATCGCCCGCTCGTAGTCCGCCTGCATGGCGGGATTGCCCTTGAATACCTCGCGGCCAACTTCCAAGGGATTCACTGCATCTTTTTCGGCAAGCTCGCCCGCGACGAAGGATTTGACGGCAGCCGCCGTCTCCACGGCATCGCCGCCGTAGGCTTCGGCGACCTTCTTCGCCGTATCGCTCGCCTTCTTCAAAGCCTCGCGCGCCGAAGGCGCCTGTCCGCATTCCAAGACAAGCTCGGGCAGGACGAAGATGGCGTTGCCGTCGACGCTGTAGCGCTTGGCACGCACATAGGCAGCGAACGTCGAAAGATCGACGAAGGCGAACTCGTCCATCGTCGCCGAAGCGCTCGGCAAAAGGGAGCCGCACGCCGAAAGCTCCGCCGAAAGCCCGCTCTCCGTATCGACAACGGCGGGCGAAAAGCCCGCATGGCTGCGGCAGAGGAAGACGATGAGCTCGCGCCGCTCATCTTCGTGCACTTCGAGCACGAAGAGCAGCATGCTCGCCGCCTCTGCCGCATGGGAAAACGCACGCAGAAAGCTCTCCGCCAGAATACGCGAAAACGCGAGGAAGTCCTTCTCGCCCGCAAGATAGTCGGCAATTTCCTTCCTGCACTCGCTGTCCTCGTAAAACGTCCCCGCCTTCTTGTCGGGACTCTTGCGGCTCTTCTCGATATGTGCGAGGAGGTATTCGCTCGTCTCGCCCGTAAGCGGCAGCTCCGCCGCCGAAAGAAGCGAAGAGCCCGCCGCGTCGAGAATATGAAGCGCCGCCTTGTCGATTGTGGTCATATTGTACCGCCTTTCGGAGGACGACCCGAATCTCTCTGATCTTCCCCTTTATCGTTCATCATCATTCTATCAGAAAATCTTAGCATCGCCTATAGAAAAAAGAAGGATTTCCAATCATCGACGGGGAATTAAAGCAAAAGGGTTTTCTCTGCAGAGCGTACGGCAGAGAGCGGGCGGTCGTGGATTCGCCCCGCACACGATACAGCGATTCCAGGGAACGGGAGAGATTATGCCATGGAAAAGGAGCATGTGACAACAGGCAGGAAGGTCTACCTGGGCAATCATTCCATTGAATATGAAGCGTTCATCGCCGAGCCGCGCCTGATCGAGGTCGATCCGATGGAGTGGCAGAAGTATATGTCGGAGCAGGCGAAGCGGCGCTTGAAGAAGGCGGAGGCGAAGGCGCGCAAGAAGGCCGAGGCGGAAGAAGCGGCGCGTCGAGCGGCAGAAGAAGAGCGAAAGCGCGAGGAGGAAGCGGCAGCCAGGGCGGCGGCAGGGGAAGCTGCATCTGGCGAGGAATCGCCCGAGGACATCGCCGCACGCATCGCGGGAGACAGGACGCAGGCGCAGGCGGACATCTTGGATATCGCCAAGCATACGGTCGAGGAAGCGCCCCAGGCGGAAGACGTCGCCTCGCGCATCGAGCGCGAGCGGCGCGAGCGTCAGGCGGCGCTCCTCGACTTGGCGAAACAGCAGCAGCAGTTGGCGGCAAAGCGAAGCCGATGATCGAAAAGCGGCTTTTGCAAACGGAGCGCTTGGACTTTTCTCAACTCAATATACGCGCAAATGCTCACTTTGCAGGGATTGTGCGCGCCTCTTACATGAAAAGTCCATCGGTCTCCCCCTCAGGCTTGACCCCTTGGATTTTTACGGTAAATCGTCAGAAAATCTTGACAAGTCAAACCATTTGCTGTATAATGAAAGCAAGCAAAGGGGGGAAAAAGAGGCCGGCGGATGAAGTGACCGGTACCTGCGCTTGACGGGGGCAGTCAAAGGAAGCCTCCGAATACTCGGAAAGGAGGAGAATCCGATGGGACGGTGAGTCTCGAAAAAAAGTCGGATGAGAAGTGAATGACGAAAGAATCGTGCCTGAACGAATAACCGCCGCGCGAAAGCGCGGCGGTTATTCGTTCTTTGCGTTTCGTCAATACATCGCAGCAATCCGGGCAGGCCCAGAGCGATGGCCGCCATCTTTTCGCATGTTCGGCCATGCGCGTCCAAAGCGGTTCAATCCCACTTCGCTATACCAGCAGTTCGCCGAGATTTTTCATGATCTTCACATGCGGCAGCGCCTCGAAGGCGGCTCTTTCCGTCGTGCCCGTGAGCACGGCGGCGAAATCGACGCCGGCCGCCTACGCTGCTTCGGCGTCGACCAAGTTGTCCCCCGTGTAGATGACCTCGGACTTTGCCGCGCCGAAGCGGCGGCAGGCGGCGAGAATGCCTTCGGGCGAGGGCTTGAACGTCTCAACGTCCTCGCAGCCGATGACGAAGTCGAGAAGATGCGTGACATTTTCAGCGATGAACTTCTCCATGATGCGATGGCGCGTCTTCGTCGAGATGATGGCGGTCTTCGCACCTGCCGCACGCAATTTTTCGAGGAGCGGCAGCGTCTCGGGATAGAAATGCGTATTCGGCGTCATTTCCTTGTCGGCCTCCTTGCGATAGCTGACGAGGAAACGCTCACATTCCGCTGCCTCCTCGATGCCCGCAATGCGGCGGATCGCTTCGTCCATCGGCAGGCCGATCGTGCGGCGGATCGCCTCGTCGGGCACGTCGTCGTAACCGAGCCGCTTGAGTGTCGTATGAAAGCAGCCTGTGATGCCCTTTTCCGAATTTGCAAGCGTATAGTCGAAATCAAACAGATAATAGCGGTATTTCATTCATTCACCTCAAGATCTTTCTACAGCCGCTTCTTCCTCGGGGTACTTGACGCCCCAGGTCGTCCGCAGCTTCGTCATGACCTCCATGACGCCCCGCGTATAGTCGAGGCGCATCTCGTTTCCTTCCCCGCGGACGGCGCGCTCCATCGCGAGGACCTCGTAATCGAGCGCTTTTTCCGTCTCGCCCGCCGCAACATCTTCCCGGCTTCCATCTGCCGCCCAGATGATGGAAGCACGGTCGGCACGCGGATAGTCGCAGATCTCGATATAAGCGTCGTCGAAGGAGAACACCGCTCGCTTGGGCTGCTTGGCGTGAAGGGACAGCGTGATGGCGGCCATTTCCTCGGCGCTGTTCTTAAGCACGATGACCGCCTGCTCGTCGACGCCGCTCGGTGCAAGACGCGCCCGAGAGACGATTTCCTCAGGGTTTTCCGCAAGGAAGAAACGTGCGCAGGACAAAGCGTAGACGCCGATGTCGAGGAGTGCGCCGCCCGCGAGACGGAGATTGAAGAAGCGGTTTTCCATATCGTAAGGCTTATAACTGCCGAAGCTCAGCTGCGCGAGACGAAGCGAGCCGAACTCGCCCGCCTCGATGCGCGAGGCGAGCGCACGATAGAGCGGCATGTGGTAGATCGTCATCGCCTCAGCGAGGACGAGTCCCTTCTCCTCGGCGAGAGAGGCCGCCGTCGCAAGCTCGTGCGCATTGAGCGTGATAGCCTTTTCCGCGAGTACATGCTTGCCGGCGGAGAGCGCCTGCATGATGTAGGGCGCATGCGTATTGTGCGGCGTCGAGATGTAGACGATGTCAATGTCCGGGTCGGCGAGGAGAGCCGCCGGCGTATCGTACGCTTTTTCTATGCCGAACTCTGCCGCAAAGTCCCTCACCTTCTGCGGCGTGCGCCCCGCTGCAGCGCAGAAGCCGCGTCCGAGCCGCTGCAGCGCCTGCGCCATTTCATGCGCGATCGTGCCGCAGCCGATCGTCGCCCAGCGGCAGGTTCTCTTCTTTTCCATAACGTACAACCCCTTCAAGCGAGCATTTCCAACAAGCGTGCAATCCATAGTCCGAGCGGCGTGCCGATGATGTGTCCAAGGATCGCCAGGAATATGCCGACGGGGATCAAAGCGCCGGAATACAGGCTCGCGAGAATCGGCGCTGATGCTGCGCCGCCGATATTCGCCATCGAGGATATGCACAGCGTGAACATGTCGAGCCGGAAGATGCGTGCGATCAATGCCATGAGAAGGAAGTGCACGCCGAGGATGATGAAGCCCGCGAGCACCCAGGCGGGTGCATCGCCGAACTGCAACAGGGATGTGCGCGAGGCGATGAGCGCGATGAGCGAGTAGAGCATCACGTTTGCAACCTCCATGGAGCCGGCAATGCGCCCGAGCGGAGAAAAGGCGGCGATGAGTCCGGAGGCCGCAATGAAGAGAATCGTCCAGATGGACTGCGTGAGAAAGGGCATGGCAACGTAAAGCAAGGGGCCGAGATCTGCGCCAACGGAGGAGACGAGGAGCGACGTGCCAAAGATCAAGAAGATTCCTTGAAAAGAAATCTCTCCCGTCCGCCTCGCATCATCGTCCTCGATCGCCTGCGATACGGCGTCCAGCTTCGCCGTATCCACTCCCATCCAGCGATTGAAGCGCGGGGAAAGCGTGACGAGCCAGAAGAGGAACAGGACCCAGATCGTATAGTCGATAGAGTCGACGATGAACGCACCTTCCATGTCGATCACCGGAATGTGCAGCGCGGTCTGAATCTCCATGATATTGTCGTAGCCGCCGATCCAGGAGCCGGAAAGCGCACCGAGCGTCATCCACGCGTTGACGCCGAGATGCTCCCCCATGATGAGGAAGGCGACGACGAACCCGGCTGCGATCGTGACGGTCGCAGCGAAGAAGCCGAGGAGCATGCGCGGGCCGATGCGAAAGATCTTGCGGACATCCGAGCGCAGGAGCATCGTGAAGATCATCGCATAGGTCAGAAGCGTCGAAAGCTCGCGATAGACGGGCTTCGTCGCCGCCATGCTCCAAACGCCGAGCGTAGCGAGCAGCATCGAACCGATGTAGATGAAGACGACGCTGGGGACGAAGCGAAAGATCGCCCACCCCGTCACCCTTTCGGCAGCAAGAACCACGGACGCGAAGAACACAAGGACGGAAACATAGGAAAGTCCGTCGGTGATCATCAAATCCCTCCTTTTTTGCAAAAGCTTTGCAGCTATTATATCAAAAATAACGATATTGTGGTTAATTTTTATCGCAGATAACCACAATATCATTATTTGCAATGATCGCTTCCTTGACGAGCAAGCTATATCCGCGCTCCCGCAAAGCCAAAGCCTCATCTATAACACAAAAAAGGAATCGGCAAACAGCCGATTCCTCACTTGTCGAGATGGTGGAGACGAAGGGGATTGAACCCTCGACCTCTCGGATGCGAACCGAACGCTCTCCCAGCTGAGCTACGTCCCCATGTCGTACTACGCAAGTATACTGCATATCGAAAGAAAATGCAAGAAAAAAAATCATATTTTCCCAATATACCCAAGAAAGAAGAATATATTTCCCGATGAAGCAGGAGAATTTCATTAGAAGTCGAAGAAGGTGTAGAGCTGAAGGACTATATTTGAGCGCAGAGATGCGGCAGGAATCGCAGCTCTGCAGGAAAGGACGTGAAACCATGAGTCTGACAAGAAAATGTCTGCTCTTTCTCCTGACCGTCTTGGGGTGTCTCCTCTTGGCGGGCTGCGGCTCTTCCGGTCTCGGGGGATCGGGAAAGGTAATCTACGCGAACCACAACGATGACGACGCCTTCGCCATGCAGCTCAAGAACACCTTTGCTGAGAAGGCGAAATCGGCAGGGCTTGATGTGGAGTTCCTCGACGCCAAGGGCGACAGCAATCTGCAGATCGACCAGCTGAACGAGGCGATCAGCAACAAGGCGGCCGCCATCGTGCTCCTCGCGATGGATGGAACGAGCATCGTGCCTACGGTCGAGAAGGCGCGCGAGGCAGGAATCCCCGTCGTCATCATGAACCGTGACGTGAACGATCCGAAAGTGATCGGCTCGCTCTCCGACGACCGCGAGGCCGGCCGGATGCAGGGCGAGTTCATGGCAAGCCATCTGCCGCCGAACGCCAAGGTCGTCTACCTGATGGGCGAAAGCTCCCTGAGCGTCGCCGTCAAGCGCTGGGAAGGCTTCAAGGAAGCGTGCCTCGACAAGCGTCCCGACGTCAAGCTCCTCGCTTCTGTCGACGGAAGCTGGAGCAAGGCGGAAGGAATGAAGGCCATGACGCTCTGGCTGAGCTTCTTCCCCGAGATCAACGGCGTCGTCGCGGCGAACGATGAGATGGCCTTGGGCGCGATCCAGGCCTTGAAAGCGGCGAACCGTCTCAACGGCTGCCTTGTGACGGGCGTCGACGCTACGCCTGCAGGCCTCGCAGCGGTCGAAGCGGGCGAGCTTTCGCAGACGGTCAAGCAGGACGCCGAGGGACAGGCGGCAGGTGCAGTCACGCTCGTCCAAGGCTTTCTAAGCGGCAAGGCGCCGACCGAGAGCCTCGACATTCCGTTCACGTCCATCACGCGCGAAAATGTCGCGCAGTTCGTGAAGTAAGGGGGCTGGGAAATATGAGCAATTTTACTTTGGGCAGCGAGATCCTGAAGGATTACAGCGTAAAGACGAAGGTCGCGATCCTTTCCGTCTTCCTCCTCCTCACTGTGGCGCTCGTCGCCGTCGTCGGCATCTATTCGAGCCATTCGGCAAAGCAGGCGCTCGACGAGATGTATCACCACAACTTGATGACGACGCAGTATCTGAACGACGCAAACAACCGACTGCGCAGCATCAACGTCAACGTATCTTACATCGTGCAGCAGAACTTCACGCAGGAGAATCGTCAGATCCTCCTCGATGACATCGCGGGCAACCTCGCGGGCATCCGGCACGATGTCGATGAAATCCAGAAGATGGAGCAGAGCGATCGCACGAAGGAAGCGCTCTCCGCGCTCGACAAGGATCTCGATGCGGCGGACGCCGCGGTCAAGGCCGTCGGCACACTCGGCACAGCGCCCGAGGACAAGGCGGAAGCGTACAATCAGCTCTCCTCCCTGACGGCGATCGGCGCCAACATGGAGGTTCTGACGCCCGACAACGTGTTCCAGGGCAAGCAGCTCTTCGAGGCGAACAATCGCCAGTATGCACGCACGCTGAAGATCTTCGCCGCGATCATTCTCATCAGCCTGATTCTCGGCATCGTCATGTCGCGCATCATCGCAGACAACATCTCGGCGCCCTTGAATACGTCGATCGACCACCTCAATGCCGTCGCGACGGGCGACCTGGACCGCGAGATTCCTGCCGCGCTGTCGAACCGCGCCGATGAGATCGGCGTCGTCGTCAAGGCTCTGATGAAGATGCAGGGCTTCATGAAGCAGGTGCACGAGGAAGCCGAAAAGACGGACGCCGTCGTCGGCGAACTCGAAGCGATGATCAACGCGATGAACAACGAGACGCAGGAAATGTCCGCCGTGACGGAGGAGATGTCTGCGGGCATGGAAGAGACGGCGGCCTCGACGGCGAGCATGCAGCAGGTCAGCGGCCACCTGAGCGAAGAGATCCAGCACACCGTGCAGGAAATGAAGAAGAGCGAGGCGTACACGCGGGAGATCGCCGTGCGCGCGACCGAGCTGAAGGCGAAGATGGAGCAGTCGCAGGAAGCTTCAAACCGCGTCTACGGCTCGACGAAAACCTCCGTGGAAGATGCCATCGAAGCCGCGAAGGTCGTGCAGGAGATCGAGACGCTCACGCAGGCCATCACGGACGTCGCCGAGCAGACGAACCTCCTCGCGCTGAATGCGAGCATCGAGGCGGCTCGTGCCGGCGAGCAGGGACGCGGCTTCGCCGTCGTCGCCGGCGAGGTCGGCAAGCTCGCCGAGCAGTCGCAGGAAACGGCGGAGAGAATCAAGAGCCTCACCGGCCAGGTCATGAGCGCGATGGAAGCCCTGTCGAAAGGCGCCTTCGACCTCCTGCACTTCATCGATGAAGACATCCGCAAGGACTACGAGCAGATGGACGAAACCGCCGTGCAGTACAAGGAAGACGCAGAATTCTTCCACAGGACGGCCAAGGGCAGCACGAAAAGCTCCGAAGAACTCCTCGTTTCCGTGCGCAACATGAACCAGTCGATGGACGAGATCGGACGCGCGACGCACGAGAGCGCCGACGGCAACACGCGCATCGCCGAGAACATCGTCGGCATGGCGGAACGGTACGCCGACATCCTCGAAAAGGTGCAGGGATTCAAGGAAGGCACGGAGCGCCTCAAGAATCTCGTGACAGCTTTCTCCAAATGACGACAAACCGGTAAATCTGCGAGGCGGCAGCTTGCTCTTTCAAAGCTGCCGCCTCGCTTTTTCGTTGAAAAAGTGCCAGCAAAAAGACTGCCGTGCACCGAAGCGCGGCAGTCTTTTTGTGCGTGTAGTTTGCGCGAGTTGGAGTTGGTAAGGGACGCTTCTCAGAGCGCCTTGGCGACGGCCTCACCGAGTTCCTCGCAGGCCTTCACGCCGTCGTCATCGGGCGCGTTCTCGACGATCACGCCGTCGGAGACGAGCTTGGCGCCGGCAGCTTTCGTGCGCTCCGCCCAAGCTTCCATCCAGGCGCCAGAGCCCCAACCGTACGAGCCGAAGAGGCCGACAGGAACGCCCGAGAGCTTCTTTTCCGCTTCCGTGAAGAACGGCTCAAACTCGTCCTCTTCCAAGACCTCGTCGCCCATGGCGGGGCAGCCGAAGAGGAAGCCGTTGTAGTCGGCCATCTTGTCTGCGCCAAAATCGCTGACCGTGAAGAGCTCCGCCTCTGCGCCGCCCTTCTTCGCGCCCTCAAGGACGGCTTTCGCCATCTCTTCCGTGTTGCCCGTGCCGCTCCAATATACAACCGCTACTTTTCCCATGTCAAAGACCTCCTGATGATTTTTTTCTTGCTGCAAAGAACTGCTGACCGTCCCTGCGCGCTAGACCGCTTCCAGAAGCTCCGCCATCGGCGTGCCGCGCCCCAGACGCGCACAAAGACGCTCCGTGCAGTCCGTGTATCGCTGGAAGAGAGCGCGTGTCTCCTCCTCGTTCGCGTAGACCTTCCAATAGCCCGCGCAAGCGAAGTCGCGTCCCTTGTTCTCGATGAAGCCTTCCACGTCCTCCGGCGGATAGCCGAGGAAGAGGCCGACCTCATGCGGGAAACTCTTCTGGAGTTGGATGCGCATGGAAAGATACTCCAAATGCGCTTCGATCGCATCACCTGCACGGTAGCCGAATCGCGCCAGAAGCGCAAGCACCGCCGGCTGCTCCAAGATACGTTCGAGGAGCTTCCTGCGGTAGAAGAGCATGAGGACATACTCCTCGCCCTCCGTCAAGCGGACGGGCGTGATGCCTTTGCACTCGAAGCATGTCGCATACGATTCAAGAAGCGCATCGAAATTCTCGAAGCGGCTCTTCTGGAAAGAAACAAGGCTCGCAGGCTTGATCCCCGCGAACGTCGGCGCACAGTGGAAGCAGAGCATACGCTCGAAACCATCCTTACCCAAAATCATCACCTCCAGCAATGTATGTATAGGATAGCACATCTGGTAATGATTTTCAATACAAAAATAAAAGTTTTTTAGACAAAGAAGCAACAAGCCTCCTGCCCTTTTCGCCATATAAAAAGGGCGGCTCTGCGCCATCTTCCCATGACACAGAACCGTCCTCTCAGTGCTTTATAAAGGTTCACACCAAAGCAGCGCGAACAGGCTCAGAGCGATTTTGCCAGCGCTTCGCCAAGCTCCTCGCATGCCTTGAGCCCGTCGTCATCGGGCGCGTTCTCAACGGCAAGGCCATCGTCCACGAGCTTCGCGCCCGCCGCGCGCACGCGCTCCGCCCACGATTCCATGAAAGCGCCGCCGCCCCAGCCGTACGAGCCAAAGAGTCCGACCGGCACACCCGAGAGCTTCGACTCCGCTTCAGCGAAGAACGGCTCGACATAGTCCTCCTGCAGCTCCTCCGAACCCGTCGCCGGGCAGCCGAAGAGGAAGCCGTCATAGCCCGCCATATCGGCGACCTTGAAATCCTCGAAGCGCTTGAGCTCCGCGTCCGCGCCGCCCTTCTTCGCGCCCTCAAGGACGGCTTTCGCCATCTCTTCCGTATTGCCGCTGCCGCTCCAATATACTACTGCAACTTTTTTCATGAAAAAACCTCCCATGTTTTCTTTGCTGAAGATTTTATAAATAATCATTCTCAATATATAGAATATATCATTTTTCCTTCTCTGCGTCAACAAAAAGGTGGGAAGTTATCCAATCCGTCTGCACGGTTCGTCTCAGGAAGCGCTATTTCCTCCCCGATTCCTTGAAATACTGCCACGCGTCCATGACATCGAGGAAGGCGCCGTCGAAGCCGGCGGCGATGATGCGGTCGAGGTAGGCGTCCTCCCTGCCGTAGAGGATGTCGTGCCATTCTCTTGACCAATAGCGCGCCTTGTAGCTGCCCGGCCATTCGGGATTCGGCTCGGCGAGCCAATGCGGACGCTCGCTGTCCCATTCCTTTTTCCAATAGGGGCGGTAATCCGCCGCTTCGCCGACGCTCATGTAAGAGAGGACGAGGCGGCGGCCGCCGTTCGCCTTGTGCTTGAGGCGAGCGGTTTCTGCGGGTGTGAGCGGGCGGTCGCCATAGTAGAGGTCGACGATCAGGAGGTCGTAGTTCGTCGCGGCGAGCGCGTCGAGGTAGGCTTCGCGCGTGGGAAAATGCTCGGGGTTCAACAGCGCGAGGAAGTTTTTCACCTGCTTGAGGCGCGTGACGTCCGCTGCATTTTCTTCCTGCGGCGCGCGCGCAGGAATCACATCCAAGAGACGGTCGCCGGCTTCGGAGATGTAGCCGGCCCCATGTCCGAGCGCTTCCACCTCGGCGATTTTCTTGCCCTTCACATAGTCGAGCGTGAAGACGGAGCGTCCTGCGAGCAGCGGCTTTCGCAGCATGGCGGCGAGGTATTCTTCCGTCTCCGCATCGCGCCGCTCGGGCGTCTCTCCCTCTTCTTCATAGCCGTCATAGAAGACCGACTCCATGAGGATGCCGTCGAGCGTTCCGACGAGCCGTGCGACGTTTTCCTCGGAATTGTCTTCCGTCACTTCCAGAAGCCCCACGGGGCCGTTGCCGACGAGCAGGAAGTCTTCCTTACGGGCGCGTGCATAGCGGCCAAGGGTCTCTGCGAGATCGACCATCGCCGTTTCCGGCACGACAGCGATGCTAGCCGCGGCGTCCTTCGGCGCATCTGCGACAAAGGGCGTCTGCTGCAGCCCGAAGAGTCCTGCCGCTCCTAAGAGAAGCGCGGCAACGCCTTTTTTTATCTTCCCCATACGTCCTCCTTCACGATGCCAAAAATCAGAATGACTGCTGATACCAGAGCGCAGCACCCCAGCCGTTGTAGCCTGCGCCGCCCACGTCGCTTCTCACATAGCGCTCGACTTGGAACGTGAGATTTTTGCGCTCGCTCGCCTTCCAAGCAAGGCCTGCGATCAGCGAGCAGCGCTTGAAGCCATTGCCCGTGTTGAGCGCCGTGCGCAAGGGGTCGTAGGTCGTGCTCACGTTCTGATAGTGCGCCATGATCTGCCACGTCAATTTGTCGGACACGCGGTGGCGCAGGCCGAGTCCGTAGTACTGCCGCGCGACTTCCTGCGAGGCGATGCCCTTGGCCGCTTCGGTCAGCGCATAGATGGCGTAGAAGCGCACTTCATCTTTCGCGGAAACAGCTTGGTTGTAGAAGAAGCGAAGTTCCCAGTCGTCGCCGTCGCGGTAGTGCATTTTGCCGGTAATCGTGCGGCTGTCTGTGTCCACCGCGTCCTGTACGGCGTTCTCTGTGGAGTTATGGTAGAGCTGAATCATGTACGATTTCTTATCTCCCGCATGGAGGTACTCGATTTCCTGCGCGAAGATGTTGCCCGGCGATACATGCGCATTCGGCACTTCCTTCGAATAGTCGTAGCCGCCGCGCACGGCATAGCTGAATCTTCCCGTCAGACGGTCGCGCTCGCTGATGCGGTGCGTGACTTCGACGCTCGGGATGAACTGCCAGCCCGCGCCGAAGTCGGTGAAGCGTGCGAGTCCTTCGGGTACGGCAGCACGCTGATAAATCTTGCTCTCGCCCGTCGGCAGGTTGACCGAGAGGCCGTAATGGACGCTCGTCCGAGGCTTTTCATTGTGAATCGTAACACTCGCCTGCGTATCCGTCAAGCCCGAGACGCCGCTGTCAAATCCCGTATGGGATTTGACGTAGCCCGCAGAGATGCCGTAGTCGAGCTTCGTCTTGCCCGCGTGCGTACGCGAAAAGTACGAAAGCGGCAGATAGAGCTGATGCCCCGCTCTCTCGCCGCGCCATGTGTAGTACTCGACGCCCGTCTCCGCGCCCGCGCCTTCGCCGAAATAGGCGAGATCATGCTCGCTCTGGAGGAGCCTTCGCTCGGCAGCCTTCTGCTCGTCCGCCGCCTGCAGCGCCCAGGCTTTCGCCTCCGCGTCGTACGTTTCCGCTTCCGCCTTGTTCTTGCGGCTCTCGGCGAGATCGGTTTCGCTCGCTTGGGCTTCCTGCGTGTAGTCGGCGACGAGTTCGCGCGCGTCGCGCTCCGCGTCCTCTGCCTGCTCGCGCAGAGCCGTCAGTGCATCGAGCTGCGCTTCCATCGCGTCGAGCTGCGCCTGCGCCGCGTCGACCTCGGATGATACAGCCGCGAGCTTTGCACCGGCCGCGTCCGGCGTCGTGCCGCGCTCGGCGGCAAGGGCTTCTTCGACCATGCGCTGCGCGTCGACGATGCGGTTCTGCTCGTAGCCGACTTCCGCGAGGATGCGTGCGACTGCTTTCTCGCGATCGGGATTCTCTCCGTCCGTCGTGCCCGCTGCACGCGAGAGATTGTCCGCCTCGCGGTAGAGCGATTCCAGCGCCGTGCGCTGCGCCTCGACCTCGGGTGCGTAGTCTGCTTCAGCGTTCTGCGCCGCGATCGCCTCTTCCGTTCGCAAGGCGCTCGCTTCTTCGGCCGATGCGAGCGCCTTGCGAACGGCGGCGAGATGCTCTTCTGCCGCGCGCAGGTTTTGGATGGCAAGCGCGAGGTTGGCGGCGGCGTCCCGCGTCGCTTCCTGCGCTTCGACGAGGTTGGCGCGCGCGCTTTCCACGTCCGCCCGCGCTTCGGCGAGCGCCGCGAGGGCCGCGCGGTGGGATCGTATCTCATCTCGGACGTTCATCATGTAGGAGAAGTAGCCGTAGACATCGTGCAGGGCGTCGTGGCTCGCCGCCGACGCCACGCCCGACGTCATGCCGAGAGTGAGCGTCAGGGTGCAGGCTCTCTTGAGGAGTGCGAGCGTGCGGCGGCGTTTCATCTTCTGTAGTATGCTCATGCTTTTTCCATCCTTTCGAGATCGGGAAGCTCCTCCCCGTAGAGCCAATATGCGATCTTTTGGAAAATCCCCGCGTCCGCCCGATAGAAGACGGGCTGTGCGCAGAATACATAGTAGTTGATGCCCTTGGCGAAGCGCATCAATGCCCAGATGCCGTAGGCGAGCGCAAGCGTCGTCGCGAGGAAGAAGCCGAAGCCGTAGCTCTTTTCCCCGAGATAGAGAGAGAGAAGACCCAGCGCGAGATTCCCGAGCGCCGCGATTGCGCCGATGCGCCAGACGCCGCTCTGGAAGTCGAAGTACTCAAGCATGATCATGAGAACCTGCAGAGCGCCCGCGAAGAAGGCGGCGAAGAGCATGACGTTGAACATGTTGACCGAGTTGTAATCGAGTCCGGCGAACGACAGCACATAGTTGCCAAAGGCCAGAAAGACGAGCGTAAAGACGAACTGGAACTCGAACGCCTGACGCAGCTCAAACCACATGACGTAGAGCAGATCCTTTCGCGCGTCCTCGATCATCTGAAGGTTGCCGCCGTGCGTGATGGAGGTGAAATACTGCGCGTAGCGCTCGTAGAAATGCGTCTCCACCTTGACGACGAACATCGTCGTGAGCGGCAGGATGGAAAGGAGCGCGTAGAAGACGACGACGTCGTAGCGCGGCGCGTAGAGGAACGTGTCCTCGATGAGCACGCCCCAAGACCCCTGCCAGATGAGTATGTTCGGCAGGAAAAGCCCGAGCGTGTAGCCGAACGCGCCGATGAAGAGCCGCCCGTGCCGCCCGAGATAGGGCAGGAAGGCGAAGATCATGCCGTCCTTCGGCAAGCCGAAGCGGCTCGTCACATAGAGGAAGAAGAAGAGGACGAGTGCGCCCATGCCGACGTCCATGGCAAAAAGCGCCGCCGCCGCAGGCGAAAGCCATGCCAGCTCCAAGAGGAGCGCCGCGAGCGCAACGCTTAAAAGGACGCCCGCAAGGTAGCCGAGGATCAGGTACTTGAAGCGCTTGACCGCCGTCAGATAGACGCTCGCCGTCCAGACGAGCAGCAGTTCCGAAAAGAAGAGGTACGACAGGAGTTTCAGCTCGAAGGCGAGCGGCTTGTCCCAGAAGAAGAGCGCGGAGGCGGCAGCGCCGAGCACGAGCAGGATCGCGCTCATGCCGAAGAGCGACGGCGTCACATCGCGGTAGTGCTGCACGGTGATGCAGTCCGCGAGATAGCGCGTCAGGACGATCGTGAAGCCGCACGAGAGCAGCTGGGAAAACACGAAAGAATAGACGACGGCGCCAAGATAGACCGCCGATTCCGCCTGTGCCGTGCCGTGGAGCTGGAAGAGCGTCTGGATCAGCAGCACCATGCTCGTCAAAAGGGCGAATGGCCCCGTCGTGACGATGGCGGAGTACGAGTACGCCTTGAGATGCCCCGTTGCCGTGCGCGCCCGAAAGAGACGCTTGAGTTCAAATCCGACGCCCGCCATGTGCCCCCTCCTTTTTGATGTCCTGATACGCCTTGCGATACGACTCGATGAATTGTTCGTGCGTGTAGCGCGACTTCGTGCGGGCAAAGCCGATGGCCGCCATCGAGCGGCGCAGCTCATAGTCCTTCGCGAGCCGCACGATCTCGTGCGCCATCGCCTCGTAGTCGAGCGGCGCGACAACCGCGCCCGCCGTGCCGAGATCGTCGCCGCTGTCGCCGTAGATCAGCTCGCGGCAGCAGCCGACGTCCGTCGTCACGTAGGGCCGATGCGCCGAGAAGCCTTCCAAGACGGCGAGCGGCTGCCCCTCGCTGATGCTCGACAGGACGAGGACGTCCATCTTCGGCAGATATTCGGCCACGGGGACGGAGCCGGTGAAGGTCACATCTTCAAGGCCGAGCATGCGCACCGTGCGATGGCAGACGGCGACGTAGTCGGGATCTTCTTCGAGTCCGCCCATGACGACGAGGTGCGCGTCGGGCAGTTCGCGCTTGACGATGGCGAAGGCGCGAAGGAGCGTCAAGATGTCCTTGATGGGCACGACGCGCACGACCGCGCCGATCGTGATCGGCCCCTTGTGATCGAGAAGCTCGGGAACGGAAGAGAAGCGCTCCATGCGCACGCCGTTCGGCACGATCTCGATCTTTTCCGGATCGCAGCCGAGGTCAGCGGCGATCTTGCCGTTGTGCTCGAAGAGCGTGTAGAGGCGATCGGCGCTGTGGTACGAAAGGCGTGCGAGATAGTAGAAGTAGCGAATCCACACGCCCTTGAAGTCCGCCTTCGCCCAGTCGCTCTTCAAGATTTCCGCCTCGCGTTCGCGTGAGTAGACGCCGTGCTCCGTGATCATGTACGGCTTCTTGTAGCGCGTCGCCGCCATGCCGCCAATGACGCCCGAGTAGCCCGTCGCGACGCTGTGGTAGACGTCCGCCTCGGGCAGCTTCTGCTGCAGCAGGTAGAAGAGGGGCAGAAGCATCGAGCGCATCGTCCAGAAAAAGTCCGTGAACGGCAGATTTTCATACTGTTCGCGATAGACGCGCACGATCACATCGAAGAAGTCGCTCGACATGAAGACGGCGAGCGGCGACTTCCAGCGCCCGTAGGCGAAGACTTCCAACAGCCGCTTGAGCGGGATGTCGCGCTCACCGCGCACAAGCTCGTAGAGCGCCTGGCAATCGTCATACGTCAGGATGCCCTCAAGCATATCGGAAGCGCGCAGGGAGAGGATCTCGTCGAGGAACACCTCCTCGATGCCGACGCAGTTCGCGGGCAGCTTGAACTTGAACTTGCCGCGATCCTTCATCTCCGCGCCGATGGTGTAGACGACGAACTCATGCTCGGGAAGCCCCTCCATGAGCATCTGAATCCACGAGGACACGCCGCCTACGACGTAGGGATAAGAACCTTCCGCCAACAGACAGATGCGCATCACTTCTCTCCTTTCCAATAGATGCAGGCTCGCGCCTCGCTCGTGCGGACGAGGTAAACGCCGTCATCGGCAAATTCCGCCGTGCAGCCTTCCGTGCGCTCGATCTCCTTCGCCGTGCGCAGCAGGAAGCGCAGCTCGCCGCCCGTACCCCACGAATAAAGCTCCAGACGATCATCCGTCCGGCGCACGCGGTAATCCATATCAAAGTAATCCGAAAAGAGCGGCAGACTGTCCGAAATCGTTTCCGCCGTCAGCCACGGATAGCGCACGCGAATCTTGTGCATGAAGCTCTTCAGCCCCTCCGACATGCCCTGCCACGTCATGTTCGCGCTCTCCTCGTAAAACAATTCGTCCGGATGGATGAAATGCGAGAACACGCCGATATAGTTGAGCGCACTGATTTCCTGCCAGAGCATGAGCCCGTCATCCTCATGACCCGAGCTGATGCGCGGCAGTTCAAAGACGCCGTCCTTGCGCTCAAAATCCTGATAGTAGGCGCGCTCATTCGCCGGCCCGTCGAACAGAGAGCCGAAGGCGATGACCTCGGGGAACACCTTGCGGATCGCGGCTTTCCCCTCGGGACTCATGATGTTCGACGGCGGCACATAGAAACGGAAGTCGTAGTCGGGATAGACGGACTTGACGTAGTTCCTCAGCTCGCTCAGCGCTTCCTCCATATCCGCCTGACTTTCCCACGGCACATAGTTGAGCCGCGGCTGTCCGTAGCCCGCAGGGGCGAGCGGCTGATGGTTGTAGCCGTGCAGGCCAAGCTCGCCGCCCATGTTCAAAAGTTCGCGCCCATAGATGATCAGTCCGTCACGCGCCGCGCGTCCGCCAAGCGGCCGGAACGGCCCTTTGACCTGTGCGCCGTACGTCTCGATGATGGCGCCCGTATAGCGGATGTCCTCCTCCTGTGCCAGACGGCGGATGAACGGCCACCAGATCTGGCGGTAAAAGGTCTCCGTATCTACGCCGAGTTCGTCGTAGATGCGCGAGAAATCCCCTTCGGGCACAGGGGCGGGAAAATCGTCGAGGACGAAGATCTTCACGCCGACGACAGGATAGATCGCATCCTCGCCGCAGTGCGCCGCCATCGCCGTGAAGATGCCGAGGTTCGTCTTGTCGTCACGCTCAACGCCGTTGTAGGCGTAAATGCGCCCCGCCCCCAGTGATTTTTCCCAGAGAAGCGGCGCGCCGTCGGCGCTCTCGATCTGCACGGCGGCGTCCTCGGTCAGATCGACCCTATTGACTTGCGTCGTAAACGCCGAATTTTCGCCGAAGCGGAAATCCTTGCCGCCGACGAGGAAGTTCGTCCGTATATGGATTCCGTGAACATCGGCAGGCTCGCCTACGGATGCGATGCCGAAATCCTGCAGGATGGCGGCCGGCAAAGGATTTTCTGGCGTCTGCTCGATCTTTTGCAGAGCGAGCAGAGTGCCGCCCGAGCGCACATAGTCCAAGAGCGCGGGCAGCAGCTTCACCGCGTCCAAGCGCCCCGTCGCCAGAGCGACGCCCTGATATGCGCCGTCAAAGGGGCGCGTATCGTAGACGGTGCGGCTCTCGTAGTCCTTGCGCTTTTCCTTGAGGATCTTTTCCATATTGTGCCGCGCATACATGCTGAGGACATCGGCGGGATCGTAGACGATGAGGAACTTCTCTCGCGCGATCTCCTCCCCTTCGGGCGGCATCGACCGCAGGACGCGATCCGCAAGCGTGCGGTTTCCCCGAGCATCGAGATGAAGAAAGCCATCGAAGCGGCTGTATTGGAAAAAGCAGCCCAGAAGGAACGCGATGAAGAGCAGGAGGCAAAGGCTTCGCTTATTCACGCGCCGCACCTCCTTCCCAGTAGCGGATCGCCTGCATCGCTTCGTTCGTCAGGCGCGTTGGCAGTCGCTTGAGCGACTCGATCGTTTCCTTCATCGCCTCGCGCTCATGCGCCGCCTGCTGTATTTGAAGCGTCAGGAGAAGCGGCAGCTCCGCCTCGGGGAGGCTTGCGCGAAATGCGGCGCAGGCTTCTGCCGCCTCCTCCAGGCGCTCCGCACGGATCAATGCACGGATGCGCTCGGCGTGATAGGCAGGATGGCCGGGATGGCGCTCCGAGAGGAGGCGCAGCATCTCCATGTAGCGCATGCGCTGCTGCTCGCGCGTCACGGAATCACCGTAGCGGCGCAGCAGAAACTCGCGCACCTTCTCCACATACTTGTCGAGCAGCGCATCGTCGTCCGCGCCGCGCTTGATCGCCTCTTCGAGCGCATAGATGTCCTCGCCGAGCTGCTCCATGTGCGCCGTCATCATCGACACGGCGTAGTAGGCGATCTCGCGGTCGCTGTCATGCACGGCCTCGTTGAGGATTCCCTGCCGCTCCACGACGTTCTGCTTGATGGCATCGGTGAAGAACTTGCGCTTGAGTTTCGGATCGTCCATCAAGAACACGTCGCGCAGCGGCACGATGTCTGCATTGTACGCACGATCGCCGAAGGACATGCTGAAATCCTCCTCCTCTTCCTCCGGCCCCGTGCGCTTCATGAGTCCAAGCGCATGACCGAAAAGCTCGTAAAGGAGCAGCAGAAGAAGCCCGAGACCGGGCAGAGCGGCGGCAAAGACGCCCTTGGCCGCCGCTGAGATCCGACCTCGGCGCTTTCCTTCGACCGCCATATAGACGGCGACCAATATGAAGTATACGAGAAGCAGGAGTCCTGTTCCTGCAAACAAATCGCTGATCATAGCGAAAGGCTCTCCCCCGTTTCAATTCCCGCCTTTTCCAAGCGCTCACGCACCATGTCGAGCGTCTTGCCCGCGACATCGGGCAGAAGGAGGGCGACGCCGTCTGCCGTCGCACCGATGAAGTCCTCGGCGCGAATGCTGTTCGCAATCTTGTGGTCGATCTCTCGGTAGCTCTCGTCCTTGATGCTGACGGGCAGCAGCGCGACGGGATAGTCCGCCTGCATGCGGCGGCGCTCGCAGAACTCCTCGATGACCTTTTGAAACTCCTCGATGCGCAGGATGCGCGTCTCGTCGATATATTTGCGCCCTGCCGTCTCCTGCTCCCACGCGTAGGCGCGTCCGAGCGAGCTGGACACGAGGCGCGCGGTGATGGAGAGGAGATTCTGCTCATAGAGACTCCACTGCTCGAAATCCAGATGATAGATCTGCAGGACGGCGATCACGCGCCCTTCGTAGGAAATCGGCGCGGCGAGATCGGGCAGTCCCTTGATGAGATCGCGGTTGACGAAGATCTTCTTCTCCCGGAGCATTTCCTGCAGATACGGATAGTCGTCGACGCGCAAAGAGCGCGGCATCTCACCCGTCCGACTGCCGAGGCGCACCTTCTGTCGCAGGTAGTAGCCGCCCTCGCCGACGACGTAGACGACGACATCCTCGACGTCGAGGATGTCCGCCGTGACCGACGTCGCCTGCGTGAAGAGGTTCTCCGTCTCGACGGAATCAAGGCGCGAAACGATGCGGTAAAGGCGGCCGATGCTGTCGTCCGAGTTCACGATCTGGCGATAGAGGCGATCCTTCACGGCGAGGTTTTCCTTGAAGAGGTTTTCCAAAAAGGAATAGCGGTTCTGCAGACGGCGCTTGATGCGCGTGTCGGCGAGCTGCTGATAGCTCGCGCGGTCGGCGAAGTAGCCCGTCAGCACCGCGACGAAGAAGTACGAAACGAAGTGCAGGAACTCGCGCGGATTGTAGAGCATCGCCACGAGGTCGCCACCTGCGCCCAAAAGGCTGTGAATGAGCAGAACGAGCGAGAGCACCGCCGCGATCAGCGCCTGCTGCTTGCCGTAGAGAAGTCCCATGCAGCCGATGTAGAGAAACGCAAAGTCGAACGCCGTCATGGCGTTCACCGTCGTGCCGCCCTGCAAAGCGCCCACGCCCGCCGTCAAAGCCGCGCCTGCGAGGTTCTCGGCGTAGGGGATGAAGCGCTGCTGGAGGCGTGCGAGACGCGCGCGCCTCGACATCGCGCGAACGTCCGCGACGCGCGTATCGTGCATCGCGCACATCGCCTCCCACGTCTCCTTGAGACCCTGCGCGAAGGGACGCACGGGACGCCAGCCGAGTTCCTTTTCTGCGATCGCGCTCTTCAAGATGGCGCGTCCCTGCGTTTCGCGCGGAACCGCCGCCTCCTCCATGCGCGGGAAGAACTCGCGGCAGATCGCATAAAGCTCCTCCATCGTCGTTGCCGCAGGTGCGCCGATGTGCAGATGCGCGCCGTCGAAGCCGCGCGCCGCCGCCTGATAGATCGCATAGACCGCGTCACGCGCATCGAGAAAGCCGCAGGAAACGGCGGCCGGATCAGTGTAGCGCGGCAGCGGACGATTCATCAAAGCCGCACCGAAGAGACGCCCGATGAAGCCGTCGTCCGACGTCTGTCCCGGCGCGTAAAGCTCAGGAAGGCGCACGATGGACACGGAAAGTCCCTGCGCACGCCAGGAGAGCCCCTGGGCTTCCAAACGCGCGAGAAGCGCCCCCGTTTCGCCCTGCGGCTGGAGCGCCGCGTCTTCCAGCGGCTCTGTCCCGGGCGCAAACACCTCGTCACCCGAGAGCAGAAACACGCGCCGCACCTTCGATGCGCAGGCAAAGCGCAGCATGGCGTCGAGGCGGCGCACCCCCAGCACGGGATCGCGCTCCAAACGATAGATGAGGAGATCGAGATTCTCCACGGCGAAGACCATGCCCGCCTCAGCGCTCTCCAAGGCGCAGTCATACGTCTTCATGCCTTTCTGCGATCGCTCCTCCTCATTCGCAGAAAGGCTCGAGACTTCCCACGCCTCCTTGCGAAAGCACGCGGCAAGCAGCTGCTCCAAGAAGCGCGGCAGCCCCGCAAACATCACTTTTTTCGTCCATGTACTCATATTCTTGTCTCAGGCTCCATTCGCTTGACCTTTGCTCACCATCCGACGCAGCAGGCAGTGTATCGTTTAACAAAGGACTTTCTATCTATTAACAAGACGGTAAATATGGCAAATTCTGTATTTATCCACCTAGTGTTACTTGCTTTACTAGTATATATGACTCATTATTTTATGGCAAGTTTTTATCCACATGTTCTGTAAATCTTATAGAATTTTTTCCTTTAAGGACAAAGGGCTCACATAGAGCTGATACCCTTCAGGCTTGACTTCTCGGAGTTTTACAGTATACTTGAAAGCACAGATATATTTAAGGCGATTGCCGCTGCGTGGAAAGGATGGGATGGTATGCGTCTACGTCGTTTGCGCAAAGTCTTTCTTGCTTTCGGACTTGCCGTATTCTTGTCGGCGGGCACGGCCTTGGCCGCGCCGATCCTCTCGGAAAACTCCCACGGACACGACGTCTTCAAGCTGCAAAAGGAACTGAAGCGCACGGGCTACCTCAGCGACGAGCCGGACGGCATCTTCGGCAGCCGCACGAAGAGCGCGGTTCTTGCATTCCAACGCGCCCAGAGCCTCAAGGAAACGGGCGTCGTCGATCGCGAGACATGGAGCCGCCTGCAGGAGCAGCCCGCACGAGACGCCTCCCCCGCCCCTGCGCCCCCCGCCGCAAGGCCCGCGCAGGGCGGCTCTATCGCCTTTCCCGCTGTGAAGCCTGCCGACAATACAGGGACGGAAGCGCCGGGCAAAGAGAACGTCCCCGCGCTCGAACCGCGCGTAAAAAAAGCGCCCGAGAGCGCCCCGTTCCTGCAACGAGCCAAGGTGGCGGCCGTCATAGCGACGGCGAAGAAGTACATCGGCACGCCGTACAAATTCGGCGGCACAACGCCGAAGGCGTTCGACTGCTCAGGCTACCTGCAGTACGTCTTCCAAGAGAACGGCATGACGCTGCCGCGCACGGCGGACGAGCAATTCAAGCTCGGAAAGAGCGCGAAGACGGCGGAGCTTGAAGAGGGCGACCTCGTCTTCTTCGAAACGTACGAAAAAGGCGCGTCGCACTGCGGCATCTACCTCGGCGGCGGCAAATTCATACACGCATCGACGAGCAAAGGCGTGCGCATCGATGAGCTTTCGGGCGACTACTGGAATACGCATTATTACGGCGGCAAGCATATTGTACGGTGAAGGGGAGCGCACCGTTCGCTAAAGGCGCTGTTGCACACGAAAAAGGGGCTGTCGCACATGATTTGTGCGACAGCCCCTTTCGTATGGGGAGCGTCATTGCGTCTTTTGCGTCTCTGCGCCGGGGGTAGGTGCAGCAGAGGGCGTCGCGGCGGGCGATGCGCCCGAAGGCTTCGTCTCCGTACGCGTGCGCGAATCGTCTGCGTCCTGCGCCGCGCCCTTCTTCTCTGTCGACGAAGCGGACGACGCGCGATCCCTGCTGCCCTTCTTCGACTCCTTCTCGTCCGCGTCCTCGCGGCTTGTCGAACTCTTCGAGGAGCTTTCGCTTCTGCCCGAACTTTCGCGCTTGGGACGGCCGATGGACGTATCGCCGGCCGGCACCTCGGTCGCGCCCGCGGGGATCGAGCTTTCGTACTCGTGGCTCTCGCGCTCCATGGCGGCGCGCATCGAGGCGTTGACGTCGATGTCGAGCGTGTTGGCGACCGTTTGGCGAAGCTTCATGATGTCGGGAATCCAATAGCTGATTTCCGAGATGTAGAGCGGACGCCCGGGCACCATGTCGGTCTTGAGACCGTTCTTCTGCGCTTCCTTCAGCGTACCTGCGAACTCAAGCATCTGGCGGAAGGAGAGGTCGGTTTCGATGGAGTCCATGACCTCCTTGATGACGGTAGGCAGGCGCGTGATGATGGCGGGCGACGTGACCTTCTCCATGACCGCCTTCATAAACTTCTGCTGGCGCTCAATGCGCCCGATGTCGCCCTCCTCGTCGCGGTAGCGCACATAGGTCACAGCCGTCTTGCCGTCCATGTGCTGCATTCCGGGCTTGAGGTCGATGAGGAGGCCACCGTCGTCGTCCCACGGATCTTCGTAGTACATGCGCTTCTCCACGTTGATGTCGATGCCGCCCAAGGCGTCGATGATGCGTTGGAAGGAGTGCGTGTTGATGATGATGTAGTGGTCGATGCGCACGCCCAAGAGGTCTTCGACCGTGCTCTCGCTGAGCTTATGTCCGCCGTAGGCGTAAGCGGCATTGATCTTGTCGTAGCCGTGCCCCTTGATCTTCACGCGCGTGTCGCGCGGCACGGAAAGGAGCGCTGCCTTGTTCTTCTTCGGATCGATCATCGTGACCATCAAGGTGTCGGAGCGGCCGACATCGTCTTCTCTCTGGTCGACGCCCATGATCATGATGGTCGACTTGTCCTTCGCGGTCAGGAGATGCTCCTCCTCCGCCTTCGGATCCTCCTTGTCCAAGAGGCTCGTCGAAGCAAAGAGAGCACCCGCCGCAGCGGCGGCAAAAAAGAGGAATACGACGGCGACATAGGGCCAAATGCGCCGTTTCTTTTTCGGCACGGCAGGGGGCGGAGAATTTTTCTGCAAGATCATACCTTCTTTTCAGCATTCTTCATAGCAAGTTCCGGCAAGGCGGCGTACGGTTTTCGCAAAGCGGACGTCCGTACATGCCCAAGCGAAAGGAACACGGCACGCATGGGGCGACTCCTCGCCCGTAAGGTGCTTCCCCTATTATAAAAGGTCTTGTTTCTTTACGCAAATGATATTTTTCCATTCCGGGCGGGATTAGGAGGATTTCACAACGGTTGAAGGATAAACTCGCTCCCGATGCGGTTTGCGGCAGGCGTATGGCGCTAGCTTCCCAAGATCTTCAGGAGTATTGCCGGCGATAACGGCAGTGCGTTCAGTGGTCTTGCAGATCCGCTCAAAGAAGGCTGCATCTACTTCGCCCATCCGTATTCCTGCAGGGAACGGGGAGCCAATGAGAATCAGAACTCTTTATGGAGACGCTTCATCCTTAAAGGCAAGGCCACGGATACCGTATCCAACTATCCTGTGCAGAAAACCGAGGATTGGAGCAGCAACTTGCCAAGGAAAATATTCGGATGCCGCTTTCTGCATTTACAAATGGATGTGCATGGTATATATTTATTGTTGACTTGACCAAGGAAGCAGTATGAAAAATTCGGAGTTGAAGCGTTCCCCCCACGCGTCTGATGGACAGGAAATAAAGACGGGCACGCTTGAAGCTATCATCAAACAAGCTGGATTGAAATGAAGAGGAGGTGGTGTCATGCGTCATCATAGCGACAAGATTGCGTACTTTCTCATCGCCTTTGCCGTCTGCCTCATCCTCATGGCGCTGTCGACGTACAAGACAACGCGCATGGCGAACACGATCCTCTACACTTCCGTCGCCATCTCGCTTCTTGCGGAGAACGTCCCGAAGGTCGTGGAGATTCCGCTGCATTACGCATATCCCGTGAAGTGCATCGAGTACTTCATGTTCTTCCTCGCGGTCCTCTGCTTCATCACGGTTCTTCTGCGCCATCTTCATCTGTTTTAGGCAGAAGGGTCGATTCATCCATAAGGATTTGCTGTATAAGGCTTGCTGATGAATCACATGCCGGCTTGCCTACAAAATCAAGCGCCTGCGATTTTGTGGGCGTTATGGAACAATCTGCTGAGGTATGCTATATTTTAATAAGGCAATAGAAAAGCCCCCAAGAGTGCAACTTGGGGGTTTTTCGTGTACTGGTTTTGACCATAATAACGTTTACTATGAAAGTCCAAGAAGCCAAGCCGAAGGCGCAGGCTGATTGGGTAACTTTCATTAAGGGCGGCGCACAATGTCCACAAAGTGGACGTTTGTGCGTGTAGCTTGCCATCTATAGTATAGCATATTCGGTTGTCTGTGTGCAAGAGCACTTGTGAAAGTCAGCTTTGCCGTCCCTTTCCGGGACCGTCGGCAGCTACGGCGACGGCGGTTTCGGCGAAGGTCTTCATATCGTTCTCCATGTGGAGCGCGGCGTCGACGAGGCGCATACCGAGCGAGGCCGCGACGCCGCAGCTTGCAGGAAGGGCGAGCGCGAGATAGTCGGACTGAACGTGCAGGAGGTAGGGCTTGAGCGTGGGCGCGAGGGTTTCGGCGAGGTGCGCGACGCTTTCCGTCGCGGGATCGTCGAGGAGGACGAGGCAGCAGCTTTCGGCAGCGGCGCAGAGAGCGCCGAGGAGGGCGGCGGCTTCTCTTTGGAGTGCGGGCGGAAGATTCTGCAGCAGGCCGAGGAGCGTGGCGTCCTCCTTTGCCGAGCGGAATGTTTCGTCATAGCGTGCAGCCTTCTCGCGTGCCATCTCATCCGTCTCTGCGGCAAGCGCGAGCCCGAGGAGCGAACCGTCTGCGGCAAGCTCCCGCGCGATCTTCTGCCCGAAGGCGAAGGCTTCGGCAGGCTTGCTGTCTTGGTTGAGCAGCGCGAGCGTCACGGGCGCTTCGGCGTGCGCGGCGAAGGCAGATATGAGCCGCTTCTGCCGCGCGGAAGGTTCTTTTGCCGCGAAGATGAGCAGCGCTCGCCGCGCGCCGAGCGGCGGCCGCGCCTCGCCCGTGACGCCTGCGAGGCGCACGGCCAGCTCTTCGAGCCGTCCGAGACTGTAGATGGGCTTGGCGAGACTGTCGATGCGCTTTTGGCAGGCGGCCATGGCGAGAGTGTCGAGCGCGGGGAACGAAGGAAGAGCGAGGTCGTCGGGCGCATCATCCGCGTCATCGGACATACTTTTCGACAGGAAGCGATACGACATCGCCTTCATCTCGTCCTGCGCATCTTCCGCTTGCGCCGCATCCGCTGCAGTTTTTTGCTTCCATGCGTGCGCTCCCTTGCCGTCGCTTGCCGCCGCATCCTCTGCGAAGAGGCTTTTTGCAGCTTCGATCGCGGCATCGAGGAAGTCAGCGACGATGGACGATCCCGTCGCTTCGCCGAGGCGAAAGCGCATGTCCATATAAGGTGTGAGGCCGAGCTTCTTGAGAATGGCGGCGTGCGCAGGTTCTGCCGCGAGGTGCGAGGGCAGAAGGTAGCCCGTGACTGCGGGTGCGAGCGCCTCGGCAATCAAGGCTGCCGCGCCCGTGTTGAAGCCGTCGAGGATGACGACGGCTCTTCTTCTAGCCGCACCGAGGATCAGTCCTGCGATGCAGCCAAGCTCGAAGCCGCCGACCTTCTGCAGCACGTCGATGCCGTCGCTCGCGTCGGGGCGGTTGACGGCGAGGCTTTGGCGCACGACCTCGATCTTCTTTTTCAGGCGTTCGTCGGAGATGTTCGTGCCGCGCCCCGTCGCTTGCTCGGGCGTAAGACGGCACAGGCAGGCGGCGATCGCTGCGCTCGCCGTCGTGTTCGATATGCCCATTTCGCCCGGCAGGAAGCAGCGGCAGCCTTCGGCGGTGAAGTCTTCGGCGAGGCGGATGCCGACGGCGAGCGAGCGGAGCGCTTCCTCGCGCGTCATGGCGGCTCCTTTGGCGGAGTTCTTCGTGCCGTGCGCGATCTTGCGGTCGATGAGCGAAGGTAAGGGCGGCAAAGGCGCCTTGATGCCAAGGTCGGCGACATGAAGGTTGCTTCGGGCGAAGTTTGCGAGCGCATTGGCGACCGCGCCCTTGGCGAGCAGGTAGTTCGCCGTCATCTGCGCCGTCGTCTCGGGCGGATAGGCGCTGACCTGCATTTCGGCGACGCCGTGATCGGCGCAGCAGATCAGCGTGCATTTCTTCGGCTTTTCGAGATGCTCCCATGTACTCTTCGTCGCGCACATATAACGGTCGAGGAGGGCGGCGAGTGCGCCGAGACCGACGCCTTGCGGCAGCTTTTCCTGCAGGGCGCACTGCAGATGCTCGTCTGCTCTATCGTCGGGCGGCTCGATGGCGCGAATGGTATCATACACGAGGATGGCGTCGTCCGTCCGGCACAGATCGCCTCTTAGGGGGGCGGCAGTTTGGTTCATATCGCTGCCTCCTTCGGCACCTGCTTCAAGGAGAGGCCGATGCGCCCGCGCTCTTCGTCGACCTTGATGACCATGACGTTTACGATGTCGCCGACGGATACGACGTCGAGCGGATGCTTGACGCGCTTCTTGCTGAGTTCTGAGATGTGGATGAGTCCCGCCGTCTTGATGCCGATGTCGACGAATACGCCGAAGTCCGTGATGTTGCGCACCGTGCCGCGCATGACGGCGCCTGCCTTGATGTCGGAGAGCTTGACGATGGCCTGGCGTGTCAGGGGTGCGGGCAAGTCCTCGCGCGGGTCGCGCCCCGGCTTCTTGAGCGCGTCGATGATGTCGCGCATGGTCGGAGTGCCTGCGGCAAGCTCCTCGGCAAGCTTTTCGGCATCGGCGAGACGGAGCTTTGCGCCGAGCGTGTCGAGAGCTTTCTTGTCGCTGAGGTCGGAAAGCGAGAAGCCGAGCCGTGCGAGCAGCTTTTCGGCGAGCGCGTAGGATTCAGGATGGACGGGCGTGTTGTCGAGGGGGCTTTTGCCGCCTGCGATGCGCAAAAAGCCCGCGCACTGCGTGAAGGCGGCAGGGCCAAGGCGCGGCACCTTGAGGAGCTGGCGGCGGCTGGCGAAGATGCCGTTTTCGTTGCGCCAGTCGACGATATTCTTCGCAATCGCCTTCGTGACGCCCGCGATGTGCGAGAGAAGAGCCGCCGAAGCCGTGTTGAGGTTCACGCCGACATGGTTGACGGCAGATTCCACGACGGCGTCGAGTGCGGCGGCAAGCTCCTTTTGGTTCACATCGTGCTGGTACTGGCCGACGCCGATGGCCTGCGGGTCGATCTTCACGAGCTCGGCGAGGGGATCCTGCACGCGCCGCGCGATGGAGACGGCGCCGCGAATCGTCACGTCGTATTCGGGAAGCTCTTCCTTCGCGAGCTTCGAGGCTGAGTAGACGGACGCGCCCGCTTCGTTCGTGATCAGGTAGTGAACGGGCAATTTGTTCTCGCGAATGAGGCTCGCCGTGAATTCTTCCGTTTCGTAGGAAGCCGTGCCGTTGCCGATGGAGATGAGTGTCACGCCGTGCTTCTTGATGAGCGCGAGCACCTTTTTTGCCGCTTCGGCACGGCGCTCTTCGCTCATCGTGAGGTAGAGAACACCGTGGTCGACGACTTGCCCCGTGGGACTGACGACGGCCATCTTGCAGCCCGTGCGGTAGCCGGGATCGAGTCCCATGACCGTGTGGCCAGCGAGCGGCGCTTCCAAGAGGAGCTGCTTGAGGTTTGCGCCGAAGACATGGATCGCCTGTTTTTCGGCGTTTTCTGTCAGAAGAGCGCGAAGCTCGCGCTCCATGGCGGGGAAGAGCAGACGCTTATAGCCGTCCTCGATTGCTTCCTTCAGCAATTCGCGAAAGATGGAATCGCCTTTCGCCAGCCCATCGAAGATTTCCGCCGCAAGCTTCTCGTGGTCGCATTGGAGCGTGACCTTGAGGCAGCCCTTCTTCTCGCCGCGGTTGATGGCGAGAATGCGGTGCGAGGGCAGCGTGCGAAGCGGCTCCTTGTAGTCCTGATACATGAGGAAGGTCTGCGCGTCCTCAGCCTCTTCGTCGAGCGCAGTCACGAGTTCTGCCCGCTGCCAAAGCTCCTTGCGCATCTTCCGGCGCAGCGCAGCGCCCTCGGAAACGGTCTCGGCGACGATGTCCATCGCGCCGGAGAGCGCGTCCTCCGCCGTCTCTACGCCCTTTTCCGCATCGATGAACTGCGCGGCGTATTCTTCCGCCGTGCCGCTTTTCTCTTCTTGTGCGAGAATCGCGAGCGCCAGCGGCTCCAGTCCCTTTTCCCGCGCGACGCCCGCGCGCGTGCGCCGCTTCTGCTTGAAGGGCAGGTAGATGTCCTCCAGCTCTTGCATCTTCAGCGCCCGGTCGAGCGCTTCCTTGATCTCGGGCGTGAGCTTTCCCTGCTCCTCGATGCTCTTTTCGATCTCCTGCTGGCGCTTCACGAGATTTCTGAGGCGCGAAAGCTCGCTCTCGACGGAGCGCACCTGCTCTTCGTCGAGCTCTCCCGTCGCCTCCTTGCGGTAGCGCGAGATGAAAGGCACGGTGTTTCCCTCGTCGAGGAGCGCGATCGTCGCCTCCGCCTGCTTCGCCCGGATGCCCAAAGTGCGCGCAATAGCCGCGCCGATGTTTTCTTCTTTCATGGCAATACCTCTTGTCTTTTGAAAATTGCTTCCTAAAATTATAGCACAAGTTTCCCTTGGATGCTTTTTCTTCTTGTCGTAATATCCACGGAACGGATTTTGCACCTGCTCCCGCCTTCTGAATGGCGACAAAAAAGGCACTGTGCTTCCAGTGCCTTCGTATCACTTGTATATCTTGCTTCTATGACCGATTTCGACTGCGATGACGATCAGCTCGTTGTCACGGATTTCTGCAATCAATCGGAAGTCCGCGACGCGATACCTCCAATACTTTCCGAGGTTTCCAGTGAGAGCCTTCCCGTAGATGCGAGGATTTTCGCAATCGACCAGATTGCTTTTCATCCACTGGATTATGCGATTGCGCGTGCCGCTGTCCAGTTTTTGAAGCGTCTTGTCAAACTTCTTGGTCGTTATCAGTCTATACACTTTTCAGCCCCTCTAAGACTTCGCTGAAAGGCGTCGTCTCAAGCGTGCCGTTTTTGAGATCCTTTTCATACTCGCGTATGATTTCCATGTCATACTCATCTTCTAGCCTATCATATATGAGATTTTTCAATGTTGCCGATGACAGCCCTGCCGCATAGAGCGGGGAGATGGCTTCGAGAGCTTTTAGTTCTCCGTCGGTAAAATGCAGGTTCAAAACTTTACCCATGATACCCCATCCCTTTCGTCCGTGGCCCTTCTACTTTTATGCTGAATTCATCTTCCAGTCTCTGAAAGATGAAGCGGCGAACAAGTTCGGCATGAGAACAATCATATTTTTTTGCCAGTCGATCGATCATCTGATACTCAGCATCTGAAAGGTTCATGCGTATCGGGCTGTGCGCTCTTCTTTTTTTCATGATCGCTCCCTCCCCCTTTTCTATATTATATTGCGTCTATATCATGCCGTCAATCTTTGCGATGCGTGCAGGATACCTCGAAAAATCCTCTGCATCCTGTTATAATAGAAAAGAAAATTTCTGGAAAGGTGGCGTCCGATTGGAAAAGATCCGCTTGGCGGCGGCAAGGTGCATCAAGGGGCGCCTGCAGCCGCCGTGCCGCGCGTGCGAGGATGTCTGTCCTGCGGGCGCGTTTCGCTGGGGCGTGCCGCATCCCGATCTCTGTATCGAATGCGGCCTCTGCACGGCCGTCTGTCCGGCTGCCGCCGTCGAAACGCGGCTTGACTATGCGGCGAAGCTGACGGCTGTCGTGGCTGCTGATGCGTCAAGCGTGCGCCTCGCATGCGCGAAAAGCGCGCCGGATTCCATGCTTCCGTGCCTTGGCTTTCTCACGCGCGGCATCCTCTGGGCAATCGCCTCGCAGAAGGAAGTGCAGCTCGACATCGGTTCTTGCCGCGCCTGTCTGCCTGCCGTCCACGCGCACCTCGCACGCGAGGCTGCCGCCGTCGATGTGGTTCTCGCGGCGGCGGGGCGAGCGCCGCTTCGCTTGCTCGATGCTGAGCCTGCCGCACGCGAGTACAGCCGCCGCGATTTCTTTCGCCGCTTTCGCGATGTGGCGAAGGAGAAGTTCGGGCAGGGAGATGCGGCAGGCGGTGCGGGGGAGAGTGCGGCGGCAGGGGCGCACGACGTTGGGCCTGCCGATCGTATGGCGTGCGGTGCTGTCGCTGGGGAGCGTGCGGGCGCGGCATCGGCAGAGGCGGATAGGGAGTTGCCGCCGGACGCAGCGGGAATGGGGCAAGACTCCATGCACCCTGCACTCACTGCGTTCTCCGCTCCCGCCTGGGCATTCGCTCATGGCGCTCAACCCGCCGCCGTGCATGCCGACCTCGCGCTCTACAGCGGCTGCAATGCCTGCGGCTTCTGCGTGCGCCTGTGTCCGCACGGGGCGCTCGCGGCGGAAATCGAGGGCGAGGACTTTGTGCTCGCCTTCACGCCGCAGCTCTGCACCGCCTGTGGACTCTGCACCGCACGCTGCCCGAAGAGCGCCCTGCGCCTCGCCGCCTCTCCCACTGCCAAGCGCTGGCGCATCCCGCTGCCGCGCTGCGAATCCTGCGGCGCTCCGTTTCGGCCGATCGGCGCGAGCAAGGTCTGCCGCGCGTGCATGGAGAAGTGAAGTTGCTTCGAGCAAGTGTGCAGCAATGTACCGTGAGTTTGAATCCCCCCTCTCCGCCATTGCAAATTAAGGCTTCCGAGCGCTGTGCTCGGAAGCCTTTTCGTTTTCCGGCGCATGGAAGAATCCCACACGTTTGCGAATTCACACATCATCCCGCTGCATCATCTCCAACACCTCGTCGAGCCTTTTCGCCACATCCTGCACCTCGATCGCCTTCATGCAGGCGTTCGTGCCCGAGGGACAACGCGTCTTGCAGCAGGGGGCGCACGGGTACGGCGACTCGATGAAGAAGTTGCGTCCGTGCAGAGGGCCGTAGATCGTCGGACGCGTCGGTCCCCAGAGGCTCAGCGTCGGCAGGCCGACGGCGGCGGCGATGTGCAGGGGGCCGGTGTCGGGGCACAGGAGGAGCGTCGCTTCCTTCATCAGCGCCGCCGTCTCAAGGAGGCTCGTCTCGCCTGCGACGGAGACGGCTTTGCCGCGCCATGATACTTCGAGCGTCTTCATCGCTTCATCAATGACGGGACGATCGGCGCCGCTTCCCAAAAAGACGATCTGCACATCTTCCGGAAGAGCAGCGAGCGCGGCGCAGAAGCGCTCGGGCGGCCATTCCTTGCTCTGCCACGTCGTGCAAAGGCTCACGAGCACGATCGGGCGATCGGGCGCGATGGAGCGTGCGGCGAAAAAGGGCGCGGCAAAGCCCGTGAGCGCAACGGGAAGCTGCAGCGCGATGCGCGTGTCCTCATGTGCGATGCCGAGCGGCGCAAGGGAAGCGAGGTAGCGGCGCACCTTGTGCGGCTCCGCCATCTTCGGTGCCTTCTCCGTCATGAAGAAGCCCGCGCCCTCGTGGCGCTCTCGCACGCCGATGCGGCGCGGCGCACCCGAAAGACGCGCGAGAATGCCCGTCAAGAGGAGATCCTGCACGTCGAGCGCGATGTCAAAGCGGCGCGGCACGAGAAGCGCACGCGCCTTGCCGAGCAGGCGAAAGGCCTCCAGAAAGCGTCCATGCGCCACGGCGCGGTCGAAGCTCCGCCTGTCCCATACGAGCAGCTCGTCGATTTCGGGGCATGCGGTGAGAAGTTCGTCGGCGGGGGGGCTAGCGAGCCACGCGATATGCGCTGCCGGCAGCGCACGGCGAAGCGCACGCGCGACGGGCGTCGCATGAAGCACGTCGCCGATGGCGCTCAAGCGTATGATGAGGATGCGTGCGCGGGATAGATCCATGATGTTCCTCCTGCCTCGCTGAACCTACGTTCAAAGAAGTCTGCGGCAAAGTTTACGGCGGCGATTGCGTCTGCTATAATAAAAAGATATGATAAGCCGCCCCAGTGCATATACGGCGGCTTCCTTACATTCTTCAATAAACCATTCTCGTTTTCTATATTACCATGAAACCCCAAGAGGTCAAGCCCAAAGGGCGCAGACCGATTGGCCAGGTTTCTGTAAGGGCGGCGCACTTTTGTCCACGAAGTGGACGTTTGTGCGTGTAGCTTACCGTAGACGTGCGCCGTGCGCAAAGGAGAGATCGTCTTGCTCAAAGACTCTGCCATACATGAGCTGTCCAACGATATGTCATACCGCAAGGGCTGCCGCTACTTCAAGGACGGGCGCGTGGCGAAGCTCCTGCGTCGTCCCGGCACCTCCATCTACGTCGCGACCGTCGAAGGATCGGAGGACTACGAGGTGCGCGTGCGCCTCGACAAGGCGGGCGAGAAGATCGAGGCCTACGACTGCACATGCCCCGCCGCCGCCCTCTACAACGGCGCCTGCAAGCACGTCGTCGCACTCTTGAAGGTCATACAGGCAGGCCAGTTCGAAGAAGAAGGCGAGGGCACTGCCGCGCCCGTGCCGTACCAAAAACCCACAGGACGCATCTTCGACTGCTTCGCACGCGCCAAGAAGCACGCGCACCTGAACGCACCGAAGAAACTTCTGCCCGCCGCTCTTCGCGAGACGCCCATCTTCCTTGAGCCGCACTTCTTCTTCGAGCGCCACTACGGCCGCTCCAACTGCTGGCTGGAGTTCCGCATCGGGCGCGAGCGGCTCTACGTCATGCGCAGCATGCAGGAATTCATGCGCTCCTTCCTCGCCGGCACGCCCATCGAATTCGGCAAGAAACTGACCGTCGACCCGCAGACAGCGGTCTTCGCGCCCGGCATCTCGACGATGCTCTGGCACTTCCTGCTCGACCTCTGGAAGGATGAAGTGAGCAGCCTCTACTACGGCGGCGCATACGGCGCTCGCCTGAGCGGAACCATCTTCGAAGGCAAGGCGGTCAAGCTCACGCCGAGCGCACTCGTGCGCTTTCTCTCGCTCATGCAGGAAGCCGATGCTCCCTTTCAAGCGAGGACGGGCGTACACGAGGAGCGCACCGTCGAGATCGTCGAGGGAACGCCCGCCCTCGAATTGGGGCTTGTCGAGAGAGCGGGCAGCGGCCGCCTCATGATGCTGACGGACGAAGTCTGCTATCTTGATGACGACGCGCACTTTCTGCTCGTCGAAGATACGATCTACCATGTGCCGCCCGCTTTCTCCGCCGCCCTGCACCCGCTGCTCGAAGCCTTCGGCTCTTCGCGCTCGCTCACCATCGCCGCGCAGGACATCCCCGCCTTCTTCAGCACGATTCTGCCCGAGATCGAGAAGGTCGCCGAGGTCGAGATAGCGCCCGCCTTCGCCGAACGCTACGAGATCATGCCGCTTTCCGCCGCCGTCTACCTCGACTACCACGGGGACGGCATCGCCGCGCGTCTCGAATTTCACTACGATGAAATGAAGTTCAACCCGCTCGCGGGCAAAGTGCCGCAGGAAGCGCCGAGCGGCCGCCGCCTCATCCGCGACGCGGCGGGCGAGGCGGCGATCTTCGCCTTCTTCGACACCTACGGCTTCCTGCCCGAGGACGGCCGTTTCGTGCAGAGTGACGAGGCGCAGAGCTTCCTCTTCCTCGACGAAGCCTTGCCCGAGCTTTCCAAGATCACCGACGTCTACTACGCCGACGCCTTCCACGAAAAGCCCGTGCGCCGCATGCCTCCCGTGACGATCGGCGTCTCGGTCAACGACGAAAACCTCCTCGACGTGACCTTTGACGCGGCGCATATCGACTTTGCCGAGCTCATCGGCGTGCTGCGCTCGTACCGCGAGAAGAGGGTCTACCACAGGCTCAAGGACGGCACCTTCGTGACGCTCGGCGACCAGCAGCTCGCAGGCCTCGCCGACTTCATCGAGAGCACCGGCATCAAGAAGGCAACCGATGCGCAGAACATCCGCCTGCCGCTTCGCCAGGCGCTCTACCTCGACGCGCTCGCCAAGGAGGACAAGAGCATCCGCCTCGCGCGAAGCAAGCGCTTCAAGAGCATCGTGCGCGACATCAAGAATCCTGTCGACGCCGACATCGAACCGCCCGAAACGCTCAAGGGCGTGCTGCGCGACTACCAGCAGACGGGCTTTTCGTGGCTCTCGACGCTCGCCGCCTATCGCTTGGGCGGCATCCTCGCCGACGACATGGGACTCGGCAAGACCCTGCAGGTCATCACCTTTTTGCTCGCGCACCGCGAGGAAGGGAGGCCGCCCGCTCTCGTCGTCGCGCCGACGTCTTTGATGTACAACTGGCTCGAAGAAATCGAAAAGTTCGCGCCCGAGCTCAAGGCTTCCATCGTCGCCGGCACAAAGGCGGAACGCGAGGCGGCTCTTTCGCCCGCTCTGAAGGACGCCGACGTCATCATCACGACGTACCACATGCTGCGCCGTGACATCGACCTCTACGAGAAGGAGCATTTCAGCCATATCTTCCTCGACGAGGCGCAGCAGATCAAGAACCCCGCGACCCAGGCGGCAAAGGCGGTAAAAAAGCTCCAGGCAGATGCCGCCTTCGCTCTGACGGGCACGCCGATCGAGAACAGCCTGACCGAACTCTGGTCGATCTTCGACTTCCTCATGCCCGGTTATCTCAAGAGCCGCAAGCATTTCCAATCGCAGTTCGAGACGCCCATCGTACGCGCCAAAGATCCGCACGCGAGCGCCGACCTCCTGCGCTACATCTCGCCTTTCATCCTGCGCCGCCTCAAGAAGGACGTGCTCGAAGAACTGCCCGACAAGGTCGAGCGCAAGATGACGAACGAGATGACGGACGAGCAGCGGAAGGTCTATCACGCATGGTTCGTGCAGGCGAAGAAGGAGTTCGCCGCCGAACTCAAGGCGCACGGCTTCGGAGAATCGCGCATCAAGATCCTGGCGATTCTCACGCGCCTTCGCCAGATCGCCTGCGATCCTGCGCTCTTTCTCGAAGATTACACGGGCGGCTCGGGCAAGCTCGACATGCTCGAAGAAGTCGTCGCCGACGCCGTCGCCGCCGGACACCGCATCCTCATCTTCTCGCAGTTCACGACGATGCTCAGCCACATCGCCGCGCGCCTCGACGTCATGAATCTCAGCTATGCCTACCTCGACGGCTCGACGCCCGCCCTTGAGCGCATGCGCCGCGTGCGCGACTTCAACGCGGGCGCAGAGCCGCTCTTCCTCATCTCGCTCAAAGCGGGCGGCACGGGGCTGAACCTCACGGGCGCCGACATGGTCATACACTACGACCCGTGGTGGAATCCCGCCGTCGAAGATCAGGCGACCGACCGCGCCTACCGCATCGGTCAGAAAAACAACGTGCAGGTGCTGAAATTCATCACGAAGGACACGATCGAAGAAAAGATCTATGAACTGCAGGAAAAGAAAAAAGCGCTGATCGACCAGATGATCCAGCCCGGCGAGAACTTCCTCTCAAAGCTGTCGGAGGAGGAAATCACCGCCCTTTTCCAATAAAATGAATCGGGGAAGCCGAAAAGCCTCTCCGATTTCCCTTTTCCCGCACAACGCACAGGGAGGCGAATAAAATGCAGCGCACGATTCTTCACGTCGATATGGACGCCTTCTTCGCCGCCGTCGAGCAGCGTGAGCACCCCGAATACAGAGGAAAGCCCGTCATCGTCGGCGGGCTTTCTTCGCGCGGCGTCGTCGCGACCGCCTCCTACGAAGCGCGCCGAAGCGGCGTACACTCGGCTATGTCCATGGCGACGGCGCGCCGCTGCTGTCCCGACGGGATCTTCGTACAGGGAAACTACGCGCTCTATCGCGCCGTCTCCGCCGAAATCTTCGCCATCTTCTCGCGCTACTCGCCGCTCGTCGAGCCGCTTTCCATCGACGAAGCCTTCCTCGACGTCACGGGCATGGGGCTTCTCGCGCCCAGCCCGCGCGACCTCGCCCAAAGGCTCAAGGCGGAAATCCGTGAAAAAACCGCGCTCGTCGCCTCCGTCGGCATCGCGCCGAACAAGTTCCTCGCCAAGCTCGCGAGCGACCTCGAAAAGCCCGACGGACTCGTCGAGATTCGCGCAGAAGACGCCGTCCGACGCATCGCACCGCTTCCCGTGCGCCGCCTCTGGGGCGTCGGCAGGCGCACGGAAGAAAAACTCGCCGCTTTGGGCATCAAAACCATCGGTGCGATGCAGCAGGCCGACGAGAAGAAGCTCGCACGCAGCCTTGGCAGACGCGCGGCGCACGCCTTGAAGGAACTTTCCTTCGGGCGCGATGAGCGGCGCGTCGAACCTGACCGCGAGGCGAAATCCATCGGCAAGGAAGTGACCTTCGAGCGCGACCTCGAAAGCGCTGAAGAAGCCGAGCGCGAGCTTCTCTCGCTCGCCGAAAAGGTCGGCTGGCGGCTGCGCCTCGCAGGCGTCGCCGCACGCACGATTCAGCTCAAGGTGCGCCGCGCCGACTTCACGACCTTCACGCGCAGCCGCACGCTCTTTGAGGCAACTGCGCACGACGAGCCGATCTTCCGGACGGCGCGCGATCTCTTCCGCGAGCTTGGCATCAAGAGCGGCATTCGCCTCCTCGGCGTCACGGGCGAAAACTTCGAGCCGAGCGCCCTGCCATCGCTCTTTCGCGACGAAAAAAAAGAGCGCCTCTACGGCGCAATCGACGCACTGAAAAAGCGCTTCGGTGAAAGCATCATCACCAAAGCGCCGCTCATCGACAAAAATCCGCAGAAAGAGTAGATGCCCGCACAAACGTCCACTTCGCGGCCATTGTGCATCGCCCTTAGCAAAAACTAGCAAATCATCCTATGCCCTCGGCTCGACCTCTTGAGGTTTCACGCCAACCTGCGCGAAAAAGAGTAGAGCCTGTAAAGCATCCGACTGGAAAGGCTGCTTTACAGACTCCACACAAGGCGAAAAGAGACCACCAGCCATTAAATCTTCTAGCGACCCCTTTTCAAAGCAGATGTCCAAAATGTCGTTTGCTTTATATGTCTAAAACCTGCGACTCGCAGGTGGGCATCTTGAGTCTTGTTTCTGCTATTCGCTCGAAGGCGATCCAGCATCCGCAAGCCTAGCCAGATTCCCTTAGAAAACTGTAGGTTAGACATAATGAAAAGCTCACGTGCACCTCAGGCAACTTCTGCTTTGAACATATCATAGCATAACCTTTTTCTCGGCGCAAGACTTGACAAAGGAATTTCCTTTCATTTCTCACTCGATCGTGATCTTGTCGCCCAAGTTGAGGCGCGGCGGCAAGCTGCCCTTGACGATGAGCTGTCCGGGCATCGAGCCTTCGGCATTGATGACAACCGTGCAGTGACCGTCCTTGCGAAGGTTCTCGTTGACCGCCTCGCCGACGGAGACGACCTTGTACTTCCTCTTCGCTCCCATCGTCAGCGTATCGCCGACCTTGATGTCGTCCGACAGCTCTCCCGCTGTATGCTCGACGACCATCTCCGTGAGGTTCGGGCGCACGCCCTCGTCAAGCAGGATGATGCTCGAACTGTTCTCCAAGAAATTCGGCGCAAGGCTGCCGATATTCGTGATCGTGACGTCGTATTTCATGTCTCAGTCTCCTCCCAGCAACACGACTCTCTATCGTATTTCCAGTATATCACAAAATGCCGGGACTGACTAGGACTGCTGCTTGTTCTTGATATAGTTGAGCTTGCCGCCCGCCTTCAGCATCTCGATGTCGAGCGCCGAGAGCGCGTGGTGCGTGCTGAAGCTCCGCTTCTTCGTGCGGTTCTCCACGCGGACGGGCGCATCCGGCGCGAGCGCGGAGAAGTCGAAGAAGAGCACGTCGCCCTCGGCGATTGACTCGTAGTCCGCCGCCTCGTCGAAGAGTAGCGGCACGATGCCGAAGTTCACGAGGTTCGCCGCGTGGATGCGCGCAAAACTCTTGGCCAGAACCGCCTTGATTCCCAGATACATCGGCGCGAGCGCCGCGTGCTCACGGCTCGAACCCTGTCCGTAGTTCTCGCCCGCGACGATGATGCCGCCGCCCGCCTTCTGGCAATGCGCCTTGAATCCCTCCTGCACGTCGCGAAAGACGAACTCGGAGATCTTCTCGATGTTCGAGCGGTACGGCAGAACCTTCGCGCCCGCCGGCATGATGTGGTCAGTCGTGATATTGTCGCCGACCTTGATGACGACTTCCTTCTCGATCGCAGCTGCGAGCGGCGTGTTCTCGGGCAGCGGGCGGATGTTCGGCCCCTGCACGACCTCGACGCTCTCGGGATGCTCGCGCTCGGGCGCATAGATCATCGAGTCATCGACGAGGAACGCTTGCGGTTCAGCGGGCAGATCGAAGTCGGCCTCGCGCGGATCGGTGATGACGCCACGGATGGCACTTGCCGCTGCCGTCTCAGGCGAGACAAGACAGACGTTCGCCGAAAGAGTGCCGCTCCTGCCCTTGAAATTGCGGTTGAACGTGCGCAGCGACCACGCATTCGTCACGGGCGACTGCCCCATGCCGATGCAGGGGCCGCATGTGCATTCTAGGAGGCGTGCGCCCGCCGCGAGGATCTTGGCGAGACCGCCCGCTTCCGCAACCATGGAGAGCACCTGACGCGAGCCGGGCGACAAGACGAGCGAGACGTTCGGCGCGACGCGCTTGCCGTCCAAGATGGACGCCACCGTCATGATGTCGCGGTACGATGAATTCGTGCAGCTGCCGATGGCGACCTGGTCGATCGGCTGCCCCGCGACCTCGCGCACCGTCTTGACGACGTCGGGCATGTGCGGCAGAGCGATCAATGGTTCGAGCGCCGCAAGGTCGATGTCATAGCGCTCATCGTAGACCGCGCCCGCATCGGCAGCGAGTGCGCGGAACACATCTTCGCGCCCTTCGCGGCGCAAAAAGTCGCGCGTCACCTCGTCGCTCGGAAAGACCGACGTCGTCGCACCAAGCTCCGCGCCCATGTTCGTGATCGTCGCGCGCTCGGGCACGGAAAGCGTCTTGACGCCGTCGCCCGTATACTCAATGACCTTGCCGACGCCGCCCTTGACCGTGAGCATGGAAAGCACCTTCAAGATGACGTCCTTGGCGCTCACGCCCTTTTGAAGAGCTCCCGTCAGACGCACCTCGACGACGCGCGGCATATTCAGCATGAACGGCTCGCCCGCCATCGCACATGCGACATCGAGGCCGCCCGCGCCGATCGCAAGCATGCCGATGCCGCCGCCCGTCGGCGTGTGCGAATCGCTGCCGAGGAGCGTCGCGCCCGGCCTTCCGAAGCGCTCAAGGTGCACCTGATGACAGATGCCGTTGCCGGGGCGCGAGAAGAATACGCCGTGCTTCTTCGCGACCGTCTGCAGATACTTGTGATCGTCGGCGTTCTCGAAGCCGCTCTGCAAGGTGTTGTGGTCGACATAGCTGACGGAAAGCTCCGTCTTGACCTGATCGACGCCCATCGCCTCAAGCTGCAGGTACGCCATCGTGCCCGTCGCATCCTGCGTCAGCGTCTGGTCGATGCGTATGCCGATCGGCGCTCCCTTTTTCATCTCGCCCGTCACGAGATGCTCGTGCAGGATCTTTTCCGTCAATGTCAACGCTTTTGCCGTCATAAAGACACTCCCTTTGCCGCCGCCCCGCCGCAGGATGCGCAGCCATTGCGCAGACCTCGGCAAAGCCGCCTTTGCTTTTCCTTTCATTGGAAACGACGAATGCGCCCGCCCTTTCCTTTCGTTAAGTTATCACAAAGCGGCGCAAGCGTCAACACTTCTATGCAAATTTTATTATAGGAGCAATAACCCATTTTATATATTTAAACTGCGTGCTATAATGCATTTGTGCTTTTCGGAAAGACCATTTCCGTGAGCATGGTCATTCCAAGCTGTTCATCTGAAAGGGGACATTGCCATGGACAAGGCAATCCATCTCGCGCAATTTTACGGCAAGTCGCAGAACTACACGACAATCGCCAAAGATCTCTTCAAAAAATACAACGTCAAGCGCGGCCTCAGAAACGAGGACAAGACGGGCGTCTTAATCGGCCTGACGCGCGTCGCCGACGTCGTCGGCTACAAGGTCGACGACGTCGGCCACAAGGTCGACGCCGACGGCGAGCTGTTCTATCGCGGCATCAACGTCATGGATCTCGTCAATTCCGCCGACCGCTCTTCCTATCTCTACGAAGAAGCGTGCTTCCTGCTGCTCTTCGGCTACCTGCCGTCGGAAGACGACCTTCGGCGCTACTGTCAGAGCCTCAAGGAAGGCTACGAACTGCCCGAAGGCTTCCTCGAAACGCACCTGCTGCACCATCCGGGCAAGAACCTCATGAACCAGCTCCAGCAGTCGATCCTCGCGCTCTACAACTACGACCCCGACCCGGACGCGACCGACGTCTATCGGACGCTCATCAAGGGCGTCAACCTCATGGCGAAGCTGCCGTCCATCGCGTGCTACACCTACAACGCCAAGACGCACTACTTCGGCCGCGAGAGCCTCGTGCTGCACTATCCGCAGCAGGGCTTTTCGACCGCCGAAAACATCCTTTCCATGCTGCGCCTCGACGGCAAGTTCACGCCGGACGAAGCGCGTCTCTTGGATATCCTGCTCCTTTTGCACGCCGACCACGGCGGCGGCACGAACTCGACCTTTACGAACGTCGTCGTCTCCTCGACCGACACCGACCTCTACTCGGCAATCGCCAGCTCCATCGGCTCGCTGAAAGGCCCGCGCCACGGCGGCGCCAACGTGCGCGTCGCCAACATGATGGACAAGGTCATCGAAGCTGTCGGACTCGATGCCGACGACGCCGCCATCGAGCGCGTCATCGAGCGTCTGCTGAACAAGGAGCTCGACAACCCCTCGGGACTCGTCTACGGCATCGGCCATGCCGTCTACACGCTGTCCGACCCGCGTGCCGAAGTCATCCGCGATCATATCGGCAGGCTCGCGGCGAAGAAGGGCGTCGAAAGAAAATTCGACTTCTTCGTGCGCTTTGAGCGCGTCGCCAAACGCTATCTGAGCGAGAAGAAAGGCGTGAGCATGTCGAGCAACATCGACTTCTACAGCGGCCTCGCCTACGAGATCCTCGGCATCCCGCGCGACCTCTTCACGCCGCTCTTCGTGCTCTCGCGCACGGCGGGCTGGATCGCGCACAACGTCGAGCACAAGCTCTACGACAACCGCATCGTGCGCCCCGCCGCCAAGTACGTCGGCACGATGGTAGACTATGTGCCGAGGGAGGAACGCTGAATGACGAAGAACACCATCACCGTATTCAAAGGCGACGGCATCGGCCCCGAAATCACGGACGCCGTCCTCGAAATCCTCGAAAAGGCGGGCGCAAACCTCACATACGAAATCTTTAACGTCGGCGAAGCCGAGTACGAGCGAAACGGCGCACTGATTCCGGCAGCCGGACTCGCCTCCTTTGAAAAGACGCACGTCCTTTTGAAATCCCCCATCACGACGCCCGTCGGCAAGGGCTTCCGTTCGCTCAACGTCACGCTTCGCACGAAGTACGACCTCTACGCGAACATCCGCCCCGCGAAGTCGAACGAAGCCGTCAGGACGCCCTTCCCCAAGGTCGATCTCATCACCTTCCGCGAGAACACGGAAGACCTCTACGTCGGCGTCGAGGAAGAAATCGACGAAAACACCATGCACGCGACGAAGATCATCACGCGCGAGAAGAGCGAGCGAATCTGCCGCGCCGCCTTCCGCTACGCCGAAGCACATGGGCGAAAGAAGGTCACGTGCGTCCACAAGGCAAACATCATGAAGCTCTCGGACGGACTCTTCCGCTCCGTCTTCTACGAAGTCGCCAAGGAATTTCCCGCCATCGAAGCCGACGACAAGATGGTCGACGCCGTCTGCATGATGCTCGTCATGCACCCCGAAAACTTCGACATTCTGGTCATGCCGAACCTCTACGGCGACATCGTGTCCGATCTCACGAGCGGACTCATCGGCGGCCTAGGCCTCCTGCCGTCGAGCAACATCGGCGATCGTTTGGCGATGTTCGAAGCCGTGCACGGCAGTGCGCCCGACATCGCGGGCAAAGGCATCGCGAACCCCACGGCGTTTCTGTGGTCCGCCTGCATGATGCTCGAACACCTCGGCGACAACGAGACAGCCGCCCGCATCCGCCGCGCCGTCGACGCAACGCTCAAGGAAGCGAAGAGCCTGACCCCCGACCTCGGCGGCACGGCGACGACGCACGAATACACGAAGGCGATCGTCGAAAAGCTCTGAAGAAAAAAAGCGATGGGCTGTTGCATAAGTCGAATTTAACTTATGCGACAGCCCTATTTCAATTTCAAATTATACATTCTTTTTATAAGGAAGGATTCGTAGCCCAGCGGAGCTGGACAACGAAATCTAAAGCCCACCTGCGCCCTTTGGGCTTGTCGGGCAGAGGGAAAAGGATTCGTAGCCCAGCGTTGCTGGACAACGAAATCTAAAGCCCGCCTGCGCCCTTTGGGCTTGTCGGGCTTAAGATTTCGTAGTACAATAAAAGCACGAGAATATCTTGTATGCATGGATGGAGGATGAAGTATGCTTAACAAGAAGACGAAGATCGTTTGCACGCAGGGGCCGTCTACGGATGCGCCGGGCATGGTGGAGAAGCTCATTGAGAACGGCATGAATGTCGCGCGCTTCAACTTTTCGCATGGTACGCATGACGAACATTTGAAGCGCATCAACCGCGTGCGTGAGGCATCGAAGAAGACGGGGCGCGTCGTTTCGCTGCTGCTCGACACGAAGGGGCCGGAGATGCGCCTCGGCGAATTCAAGGACGGCTCGGTCATGCTCGAAGCGGGAAAGCCGTTCCTTCTGACGTACGACGATGCGCCGGGCGATGAGACGAAGTGCTCGGTCAACCACAAGAAGCTCTACACGGAGGTCAAGCCCGGCGACAAGCTGCTCCTTTCCGACGGACTCGTCGAGCTGAAGGTCGAGAAGATCCAGGGCAAGGACATCGTGACGACGATTCTGAACTCGGGCAAGATGAGCACGAGGAAGCGCGTCGCGGCGCCGGGTGTTCCCCTCGGGCTGCCGCCGATCTCGGAGCAGGACAAGAATGACATCCTCTTCGGCATCGAGCAGGACATGGACTTCATCGCGGCTTCGTTCATCCAGCGCGCTGACGACGTGAAGGAGATCCGCAAGCTGCTCGAAGAGCACAACGGCAGGATGGAGATTTATCCGAAAATCGAAAACCTTGAGGGCGTGAAGAACTTCGACTCGATCCTTGAGGTTTCGGACGGCATCATGGTCGCGCGCGGCGATCTCGGCGTCGAGATCCCGGCCGAGGATGTGCCTCTGATTCAAAAGGAGATCATCGCGAAGTGCAACAAGGCGGGCAAGCCCGTCATCGTCGCGACGCAGATGCTCGAATCGATGACGACGAATCCGCGTCCGACACGCGCCGAGGCTTCGGACGTCGCGAACGCGATCCTCGACGGCACGGACGCCATCATGCTGTCGGGCGAGACGGCGAGCGGCGACTATCCGGCGGAAGCGGTTCAGACGATGGCGACGATCGCGCTTCGCACGGAGTCCTCGCTGCATTACAAGAAGATGTATCAGGGAACGGGCCTTGAAGACCTCAAGTCGCGCACGCGTGCGGTCGCCCATGCGACGGTGCAGATGGCGATGGAGCTGAATGCCGACGCGATCATCACGCCGACGGTCAGCGGCTATACGGCGCGCATCATCTCGCACTACCGCCCGAAATCCCTCATCGTCGCCTACACGCCCGATGCAAAGGCGATGCGCCAGCTGAACCTGCGCTGGGGCGTCTATCCCATCAAGGCGGCGGGCATCTGGCCTGACGAGGGCGAGATGATTGCGAACGCTACGGCGGCGGCGGTCGAGCAGGGATGTGTCGAGCGCGGCGATCTGACGATCATCACGTCGGGCATCAAGTCCGAAGAGGGCAATACGAACGCGATCCGCGTCTACACGATTTAACCGCGTTCCACAGCGGCCTTTCGCTCCTGTGCATGAGAAAGTTTCTCGCGATTTGCCCTTGCGGCGTACGATAGGCTGTGCTATAATGATGGAACGGCGGGCGTATGCCCGCAAAAGGCTTTGACCCAGCGATGGGGGAAGGTCGGACCAAGCGAGCGCATAGTTTGCTTGAATGCATTACCCGTCTGGGAAAAAGTGAGGTGTATAGGAATGAAGGAAGGGCTTCATCCGGAATTCTTCGAGGCGACGGTGACGTGCGGCTGCGGCAACACGTTCAAGACCGGGTCGACGAAGAAGGAACTGCGCGTGGATGTCTGCTCGAAGTGCCACCCGTTCTTCACGGGTCGTCAGCGCGATGTCGCTGCCGGCGGACGCATCGAGAAGTTCAACAAGCGCTACGGCAAGCAGTAAGGTGCTGGGGCAGGGCAGAAATGCCCTGCCCCTTCTTTATGTGATACAAAAGAGCTTTTCGCAGGCGATCCGCTGCTGTTTCGCCGGTGAAACAAGATATGAGGAGGAAATTCTTTGGACGAAAAACTCATGGTCGGCGGGCAGGCGGTCATCGAGGGCGTGATGATGCGCGGACCCGCTCGTTCGGCGACGGCAGTGCGCACGCCCGACGGCAGGATCTCCGTCGAGTCGAAGGAGGTGCGCTCCTTCTCCGACCGCTTCCCCGTCTTTAAGAAGCCCTTCCTGCGCGGCACGGTCGCGCTCGTCGAGTCCCTCGTCATCGGCATCCGCTCGCTTTCGTGGTCGGCGAAGATGGCGGGCGAGGAGGAAGAGCAGCTTTCCGACAAGGAGCTGGCGGGTACGATCGCCGTCGCCTTCGTGCTCGCCGCCGTGCTCTTCATCGCATTGCCGACGGGAGCGGCGAAACTCTTTCATGCGTGGTCGGACGATCCCGTCTTTTTGAACCTCGCCGAGGGCTTCCTGCGCCTCTTCATCTTTCTCGCCTACATCTGGGGCATTTCGCGCATGAAGGACATCCAGCGCGTCTTCCAGTACCACGGCGCGGAGCACAAGACGATCTTCTGCTTCGAGGCGGGGCTTCCGCTGACGGCGGAGAACGCGCAGAAGTTCGAGCGCTTCCATCCGCGCTGCGGCACGTCGTTCCTCCTGATCGTCATGCTCGTCTCCATCTTCGTCTTCGCCTTCCTCGGCTGGCCCGATCTCTGGCTGCGCATCGTGAGCCGCATCGTGCTGCTGCCCGTCGTCGCAGGGATCTCCTACGAGGCGATCCGCCTGGCGGGCAGAAGCCGGAACGCGTTCGTTCACGCGCTCTCTTTGCCCGGACTCTGGCTGCAGAGGCTGACGACGCGCGAGCCGGACGCTTCGATGCTCGAAGTCGCGATCGAGTCGCTGAAGGCGGCGCTGCCCGAGGACAAGATTCCTGCGGGAAGCGCCGATTATCGAAAGACCTCGGATTCGGAAACGGCTGTGTACGAAACGCCTGCGGCTGCTTTTGCTGCGGGCGAGGGAAAGTGAGGAAGATGCGACGTGCTGGACAAGCTCCATGCCGTAGAGGAAAAATATCGCGAGCTTGAGTCGCTGATCAGCGATCCGGCGGTGCTCGCCGACATGCCGAAGTGGCAAAAGCTGAGCCGCGAGCACGCACAGCTCGCTCCCGTCGTGGAGAAGTACCGCGAGTACAAGAAGGTGCGCGAGGGGCTTCTTGAGGCGAAGGCGATCTTCGACGACAATCCCGACGCAGACATGCGCCGCCTCGCCGAGGAGGAGATTGCCGAACTGCGCCCACGCCTGGAGGCGTTGGAGCGCGAGCTGCCGATCCTGCTCCTGCCCAAAGATCCGAACGATGCGAAGAACGTCATCGTCGAGATCCGGGGCGGCGTCGGCGGCGAGGAAGCGGCGCTCTTCGCGGGCGACCTCTTCCGCATGTACGCACGCTACGCCGAGCGGCGCGGCTGGCGCGTCGACGTCATTGACAAGAACGCGACGGAGATCGGCGGCTTCAAGGAGATTGCCTTTTCCGTCGACGGCGCGGGCGCGTACAGCTTTTTGAAGTACGAGAGCGGCACGCACCGCGTGCAGCGCGTGCCCGTCACGGAGTCGAGCGGGCGCATCCACACGTCCGCCGTGACGGTCGCGGTTTTGCCTGAGGCCGAGGAAGTCGAGGTCGAGATCGCGCCCGCCGACCTTCGCATCGACACGTACTGCGCTTCGGGTGCGGGCGGCCAGTACGTCAACCGCACGGAGACGGCGATCCGCATCACCCATCTGCCGACGGGCATCGTCGTGCAGTGCCAGGATGAAAAGTCGCAGCTCAAGAACAAGGAAAAGGCCATGCGCGTCCTGCGTGCGCGCATCTTGGAGGCAGCGCGCGAGGAGCAGGCGGCGACGGTTGCCGCCGACCGCAAGAGCCAGGTCGGCTCGGGCGACCGCAGCGAGCGCATACGTACCTACAACTTCCCGCAGGGGCGCGTGACCGATCACCGCATCGGTCTGACGCTGCACAAGCTCGCGGCCGTGCTCGACGGGGACTTGGATGAGCTTCTGGCCGCGCTGATCACGGCGGATCAAGCGGAAAAGCTCAGGCAGGCCGAATGATGGCGCACGAAGTCTGGACGATCGGCTCGATCCTCTCGTGGACACAGGGCTACTTCACAGAAAAGGGCATCGAGACGCCGCGCCTCGATGCCGAGGTGCTTCTCTCGCATGTGCTCGGAAAGGAGCGCATCTACCTCTACGTCCATTTCGACGAGCCGCTGGAAAAGGAAGAGCTTGCGGCGTTCCGCAAGGCGGTCGCTGAGCGTGCGCGGCGCGTGCCAACGGCCTATATCACGGGCAGGCGCGAGTTCATGGGGCTTGATTTCGCCGTGTCGAGGGCGACGCTGATTCCGCGTCCCGATACGGAGATCCTTGTGGAAGCGGCCATCGAGAGATTGGGACGGCTGGCGGAGAATGGGAGAAAGCCCCTGCGCTTCGCTGACATCGGCACGGGGACGGGCGCAATCGCGCTCTCGGTGCTCAAGTACGCTTCGGAAGACGTCGCGGCGGATGCCGTCGACATCTCGGGCGCGGCGCTCGCCATTGCGCGAGAGAACGCCGAGCGGCTGGGACTCTCTGCGTGCGTGCATTTTCATGAGGGCGACCTTCTCGCGCCGCTTTCCCATGCGGCATACGATGCGATCCTCTCGAACCCGCCTTACATTCCCGACGCCGACTTCGAGCGCCTTGCGCCCGAAGTGCGCAGCTATGAGCCGATGACCGCGCTCAAGGGCGGTGCGGACGGCATGGACTTCTACGCGCGTCTTGCCGAGGCGGCGCCGCAGTATTTGCGGGCGGGCGGCTTCCTCGCCGTGGAGGCGGGCATCGGTCAGGCGCAGAAGATTCGCGCCTTGGCGAAAGAGCCTTGGGGCGATGTCGAGATCTTGCCGGATCTCGCAGGCATCGAGCGCGTCGTCGTGCTGTGGAGAAAATGAGGCTGCGTCGCGCAAGCGGCGCTTTTTGTATGTGAAGACGCACGCCTTTTCGCACCGCTTCCGGAAGGTGCCAGGGCGTGCGCGGTTCGCTGGACAGGGGAGGAAATGTCTGTGTTTTCAACAAAGGTTCTGCCGCCGACAGCAGCCGCCATCGAGGAGGCGGTGCATCTTCTTCGTGCGGGCGAGGTCGTCGCCTTTCCGACGGAGACGGTCTACGGACTCGGCGCGAACGGCTTCGACGCCGCCGCCTGCGCGAAGATCTACGAGGCGAAGGGGCGGCCTTCGGACAATCCGCTGATCCTGCACATCGCACACCGCGCCATGCTCGACGAAGTGGCGCTCGACGTGCCCGAGATGGCAGAGCATCTTCTGGCGGCATTTGCGCCCGGTCCTCTGACCTTGGTGCTACGCCGCTGCGCCGCTGTGCCCGATCGGATCACGGGCGGCCTCGCGACGGTCGGCGTGCGCATGCCGGAAAACGACGCCGCACTCGCCCTGATTCGCGCGGCGGGCTTTCCTCTAGCCGCGCCGAGCGCCAACACGTCGGGCAGGCCGAGTCCGACGACAGCGGAGACGGTGCTCGAAGACCTCGCAGGGCGCATCCCGCTAATTCTCGACGGCGGCCCTTGCCGCTTCGGCGTCGAATCGACGATCGTCGATGTGACGGGCGAGGCTGCCGTCATCCTGCGCCCCGGCGCCATCACGCGCGAGATGCTCGAAGAGGTCGTCGCCGACGTACGGCTCGACCCGGGACTCGCCGCCCAGGAGCGTGCGGCGCAGATGAGCGTCGGCGCGATGTGCCCTGCGGCGGCGAACAGCGCGGAAGCGAGCGAAACGGCCGGCATGCATACGGTCGCCGCCGCACCGCGAGCGCCCGGCATGAAGTACACGCACTATGCGCCGCGAGCGCCGCTGACCTTGCTCGCCGCCCCGCCCGCCGCCTTGCCCGCCGCCTTTCGCGCGGCACTTGCCGAAGCGGCGGGCAAGTCGGTCGGTCTCATCGTGACGGACGAGACGGCGGCGGCGCTTGCAGGCGAGGCGGAAGAAGACTTCGTCGTGCGTCTCGGCGCGAGAAAAGACGTGCGTTCCATCGCCGCGCATCTTTACGAAGCCCTTCGCGCCTTCGATGAAAAAAAGGTTGACTTCATCCTCGGCGAAGCTCTTGACGAAAGCGGCTTGGGACTCGCCATCATGAACCGCCTCAAGAAGGCCGCAGGCTATCGGATTCGCCGCTTTTGAACGGCATGTGATATAATGGGGACGAGTGAATGAGGAGGTGTAGGGCATCATGCCCGAGATCAGCTTGTTTTTTGGCATACGCATCACGATGTATTACGAAGATCACAATCCACCGCATATCCATGCAGAATATGCGGGAAATGAAGCGACCATCGACATTCAAAATGCCCATATCCTGCGCGGCTACCTGCCCGGAAGGCAGTTGAAACTTGTCCTCGCATGGTGCGTCATGTATCAGGATGAACTGATGCAGAATTGGGAACTGGCAAAGAGCGGCAGAACGCCGGAGCGCATACCGCCGATGAGGAGGGGATAATCATGGACAGCCGATTCATGCCCGAGGTGCTGCAGGCCGTGCCGGGCGACGGATATGTCATCTATGCGTATTTCAACGACGGCACCGTGCGCCGCTACGATGCGGCGAAGCTCGTGCAGAAGGGCGGCGTCTTCGCGCGCCTCAAAGAGCGCGCATTCTTCACCGCCGCCCTGACGGTCATGAACGGCACGGCGGCATGGGATGTCACGGGGACGCGCGATGCGGCGCAGTGCATTGATATAGATCCGTTCGTTCTCTATGAGTCTCCTGTCGTACCCGACCCGTTGGAACGCGCGGATACCCCGGGAGATCATGCTTGTACGATGAAAGTGGATGCTGAAAACACCTGAAATCATAGGGAGTAAAGGCAAAGTTGCCCCCTCCGTCTGTGTCTTTGGTTTGATTTCTTGGACTTTCACGCTAATTTTAGAGGATCGTGAAACTTTGCGGGACAAGGTGGATTTTCTTGGAAAGTCGTAGTATAATACTACTTAGGAATCGTGCTTTTTCGCTGATGTGAAAAAGTAAATTTTTAGAGATAGGTATTATATCCTACTTCAGAGGAGGGTCTGCTTTGCAGCCAAGCGATATGGGAACGATCATTGCTTTGATCTATCGGTACAGCCAGAGTTACTTTAACGAAAAGTTGAAGAAGTATGGTCTGGGCAACGGACAGTATGTGTTCTTGCTGCACCTTCTCGACCATGAGGGGATCAATCAGGAAACCTTGGCGCACATGGTGAAGATCGACAAGACGACAGCGGCGCGTGCCGTGGCGAGACTCGTCCATGCCGGCTACGTGAGCCGCACGGTCAGTGACAAGGATCGCCGCGCCTATGTGCTGCGCACGACGGAGAAGGCGCAGACCGTGAAAAAGGCGTTGAAGAAGACGATGGACGATTGGTACAAGATCTTAGTACAGGACTTCTCCCCGGAGGAATGCCGCCAGTTCGACAGATTGCTGAAGCAGGCCGTAGAGAACGCCGCAGCGCAGGAAGCCTAGGCGCTATTAAGGAAGCCCCGAGGAATGGCATGAGATTCCTCGGGGCTTTTCGTGCATCTTAGCGTATGATTTCAAAGGCAAGAGAATGGCGTGCGATACAGGGAGGAGTACCCCACAATGAAGCCATACGAAAATTACATGTTGATCAGCGACCTTGACGGTACGATCGTGCCGCATGGGAGGGCAATTTCTGCGGCGAATGCGGAGGCGATTCGCGCTTTTGTCGCGGGCGGCGGCCTTTTTGGCATTGCGACAGGGCGCACGCCCGAGGCGGCGGGCGGCTATGTCCGCGGACTGCCGATCACGGCGCCGAGCATCTTCTTCAACGGCTCCATGCTCTACGAGTGGCAGGAGCGGAAGGTTCTCGCGCGAAGGCCTCTACAGGGCGCAGAAGACTCGCCCAATATCTGGCCGCGCTTCGCCGCCGAGTGCCTGAAGATGTTTCCGCAGGCATGCGTCGAGGTCTATACGGAAGACGCCTGCTGCATCGTCAGCCCCGAAGCGAACGACGATCCGCGGCTCGTTCGGGAGTTCTATCGCTGCCGCCATGTACCTCTTGCCGACGTTTCCGACATGCAGCGGACGCCGTGGCTCAAGCTCCTCGTCTGTGATGTGCCGCCCGCGCTGCACCGTGCGGAGCGTCTTGCGAAGAACTTTGGCACAGCGAGTCTCAGCCACCATTTCTACTCCGAGGCCAATTATTATGAGTTCGTTGCCCAAGGCGTATCGAAGGGAGCCATGATCGAAGAGATTCGAGGGCTTCCCATCTGCCGAGGAAGGGACATCATCGCCCTCGGCGACTATTTGAACGACCGGGAGATGATCGAGCTTGCCGACATCGGCATCGCCTCGGGCAACGCGCATGAGGCCATCAAGCAGGCCGCCGACTTCACGGGTTGTCGGGCGGAAGATGATCTCATCGTCTGGCTGCTCGCACATTTCGCTGAAATCACGGCGCAGAAAAGCGCGGATTGATGCGCCGGCGTCCTTCCGCCCTCCTGCGCTCCGCGCCGATCATCTTTGCACGGATCGTGCGGCAAAACTGCTGCATCATGCAGAAATCCCTGCCGTCAATCGGGCGGCAGGGATTTTTCTTCAAGGGTGAACCTTGAGAGTAAAGGCGAATGGCAGCAGCTCTTCTTTGGTCACGACGCGGCGCTTTCCCGCGAGGTTGGCGAGAATGATGCGCTCGACAGCGAATTCGGCGATGACCTGGCGGCACGCGCCGCACGGCGAGCACGGCAGCTCGCCGTCTGCGACGACGGCGAGTGCCGCAAAGCGTTGGACGCCCGCAGCGACGGCGCTGAAGATGGCGGTGCGCTCGGCACAGTTCGTCAGGCCGTAGGAGGCGTTTTCGATATTGCAGCCCAAGAAGACGCGCCCGTCGGGCGCGAGCGCTGCCGCGCCGACGGCAAAGCCCGAATACGGCACATAGGCATGGGCGCGCGCTTTCTTGGCAAGCTCGATGAGAGATTCATCGTCCATCTGCGCCGCCCTCCTTCTCTTCACGCCTTGCCATGGCGGCGCGGATCTCAGCGAGGAGCGCGTCGCTCATGACGTCTTTTGCTGCTTCCTCGTGCGCCCTTTCGGCGTGGCCGAAGCTTTCCTTCGTGACGCGCGCGAAGATGCGCGGGCGCTTTTCGGGCGGCTCGGCCGCGATCTCAAGGGCGCGGGTATAGCAAGCGGCTGCGGGCGCGAGCCGGCTTTCATCGTTCGTGCAAAGCACGGCGAGCACCTCTTTGGCTTCGATGGCTTCGCCCGTCTTTTTCAAGATGCGGATGCCTGCCGCATGATCGATGACGCTTTCTTTCGTCTCGCGCCCCGCGCCGAGCATACAGGCGGCCCGGCCGATCGTTTCGGCGTCCATGTGCGTGATATAGCCCGCCCTATCGGCGAGGATTTCCAAGTGAAACGCCGCCTGCGGCAGTTTTCCGGGATCGTCGAGGCAGGAGGCGTCGCCGCCCTGCGCCTCGACCATGGCGGCGAAGGTGCAAAAGGCGCTGCCGTCCTCGATCGCCTTCTCTGCAAGCCTTTGGCACTCGGCGAAGTCGCCGCGCCCGATGAGGCGCAGCATGTCGGCGGCGAGCGCGAGGCTGACTTCCCTGAGGTCGGCGGGCCCTCTGCCCTGCAGAACTTCCATCGCTTCGGCGACTTCGAGCGCGTTGCCGACGGCAGAGCCCAAGGGCACGTCCATGTCGGTGATGACGGCAGAGGTCTTTCTCCCCGCACCCTCGCCGATGGCGACCATGGCACGCGCGAGCGCGAGCGCGTCGTCGAGCGTCTTCATGAAGGCGCCGCTGCCCGTCTTGACATCGAGCACGATCGCCGCGCTGCCCGCCGCGAGCTTCTTGCTCATAATGGAGGCGGCGATGAGCGGAATGGAGTCGACCGTCGCCGTGACGTCGCGCAGCGCATAGAGCTTCTTGTCGGCGGGTGCAAGCTCGCCCGACTGCCCGATGAGAGAAAGCCCCGTCTTTTCTATGACAGCGAAAAAGTCTTCGCGCGAGAGCGTCGTCTGAAAGCCCGGAATGGATTCGAGCTTGTCGACGGTGCCGCCCGTGTGGCCGAGACCGCGCCCGCTCATCTTGGCGATGCGCCCGCCCGCCGCCGCGACGATGGGGCAGGCGATGAGCGTCGTCTTGTCGCCGACGCCTCCCGTCGAGTGCTTGTCGACCGTGGAGCCGCCAAAGGCCGAGAGGTCGACCTCGTCGCCCGAGGCCGCCATGGCGAGCGTAAGCGCGCGCATCTCCTCCTCCGTCATGGAGCGAAAGCAGATCGCCATGAGCATCGCCGCCATCTGATAGTCGGGAATCTCGCCTTTCGTGAATCCCTCGACCATGGCGCAGATCTCGCTTGCAGCAAGCGGCTCGCCGCGCTTCTTCTTCGTGATGAGATCATACATGCGCATGGAGATTCCTCCCGGAAACTAGAAAGAGAACGGCACGAGGCCGGAGAGCCAGCCCATGAAGCGCATCGTCCAGCCGAACCACATCATGATGCCGAGCGCGACGAGCGAGACACCCGCGACCTTCTGCACGGCAGGCAGGAAGCGGTAGAGCGTGCGCACGCGCTTTTCGAGTCGCTGCCAGAGGAGCGCGAGCACGAAGAACGGCAGGGCGAAGCCGAGCACGTAGAAGCCGAGCAGCCAAAGCCCCTCGACGACGGTCGCGCGGCTTCCCGCATAGATGAAAATCGCCGCAAGGATCGGCCCCGTGCAAGGCGTCCAGCCGACGGTGAACGACATGCCCAGGAGGAACGAGCCGACGACGCCCTCCGACGGGCGATGCAGGAACGGCCGCCACTCACGGTAGAGGAAGCGCGGGCTGATGAGTCCCGAGAGGAACAGCCCCAAGAGCGCGAGCACGACGGCTCCCGCCTTTTCCAAAAGCGCGAGATGACCTGTGAGAAACTGCCCGAGCACCGTCGCCGTCGCGCCGAGCGCGAGGAAGACGACGGCAAATCCTGCGAGGAAGGCCGCGACGTTGCGAAAGAGCGCACGTCCTGCCGCAGCGGGCGGCGGCGAAGCGCCTGCCGCGCCGCTTGGAGCTGCTGCACCGCTTGAAGCCGCCGCGCCGCTTGAGCCTGCGAGAATCAGCACGAAGGTCGGCAGCATCGGCAGCACGCACGGCGAGACGAAGGAGACGACGCCGGCGAGAAACGCCGCGCCGAAGGAGATTGCTTCCAAGAGAAAACCTCCTACTTCGCCGCACGCATGAGCGCCGCTTCCAGTTCCACCGCCGTCGTTCCGCCGATCTTCTTCAGCAGGATCTTGCCGTCCCGGTCGATGACGTAGGTCGTCGGAATGGCGCGAACCTTATAGGTGTCCGCCGCCTCTCCCTTGAGGTCGAGGAGCACGGGCATCGTGTAGCCGTTGTCCTTGAGGAACTTGTCGACCGTGTCCTTCGGCTCCTGCAGGTTGACGGCGTAGAATGTGACCTCGCCTTCATGCTTCTTGGCGAACTCGTTCAGTTCGGGCATCTCGGCGCGGCACGGCGGGCACCATGTCGCCCAGAAATTGATGACGTAGAGCTTCTTGTCCATGGCGGCGTTGATTGCGACCTCCGAGCCGTCGAAGGCGGTTGCCTTGAAAGGCGGCGCCGTCCCGTCCACGCCCTCTGCATCCATCGCCTGCTCCGCCTTGGCTTCCGCTGACTTGCCCGATTCCTCCGCCTGCAGGCCGCAGCCCGTCATAAGAAAGAGCGCGAGAAGCGCGCCGATCAGACCTTGCATCGTTCGTCTTGTTTTCAAAGTGAATTCCTCCTTTGTGATTCCATAGGCTCACAGTCCCGAAACAGGACTCTTCTCAGCGACCTACGTCGCGCCGATGTTTCCATTTCTCTCCATAACGTTCATAGTACTATTCTACGGAGGAACGTTCTCAAGGTCAAGGCGAAGAAGATGAGAATAGGAGATTTCATATACTTTTCATGTACTCGTATGCTACAATAGATTCAGGGGAATTCGTCCCGTAAGAAAGAACGTGTCTGCAAGAGAAAAAGGAGCAATACCATGGCAGAGAAAGCAAAAGTTTATTTCACCGATTTCCGCACGGACGTCGGCACGAGCCTGACGAAGAAGCTGCAGCGTCTGTGTCTTGCGGCGGGCCTCAAGACGATCGAGCTTGAGGGCCGCTTCGTCGCCATCAAGATGCACTTCGGCGAACTCGGCAACCTCGCGTTCCTTCGCCCGCAGTACGCGAAAGCCGTCGCCGACCTCGTGAAGGAGGAAAAGGGAATTCCTTTCCTGACGGACTGCAACACGCTCTATCCGGGCAGCCGCCGCCATGCGCCCGAGCATCTCGACTGCGCGAACATCAACGGCTTCAACCCGACGACGACGGGCTGTCAGATCATCATCGGCGACGGTCTGCGCGGCACGGACGAGCTGGAAGTGCCGATCAAGAACGCCCGCGTGTTGAAGACGGCGAAGATCGGCCGCGCCGTCATGGACGCCGACGTCTTCATCAGCCTCACGCACTTCAAGGGGCACGAGCAGACGGGCTTCGGCGGCGCGATCAAGAACATCGGCATGGGCTGCGGCAGCCGCGCGGGCAAGATGGAGCAGCATTCGTCGGGCAAGGTCGGCGTGCACGAGGAGCTTTGCCGCGGCTGTCGTCGCTGCGCGAAGGAATGCGGCTCGGACGCGATTTCCTACGTTGAGAACAAGGCGGTCGTCGACAAGGAGCTTTGCAAGGGCTGCGGCCGCTGCATCGGCTCGTGCACGTTCAACGCGCTCTACAACGAGGTCTGGGACGCCGCCGACATCCTCGACCGCCGCATGGCGGAGTACGCGCAGGCCGTCTGTCAGGATCGTCCGTGCTTCCACATCAGCATCGCGCGTGACATCTCGCCGAATTGCGACTGTCACGGCGAAAATGACGCGCCGATCCTGCCCGACATCGGCATGTTCGCCTCGTTCGATCCCATCGCGCTCGACCAAGCGTGCGTCGACATGGCGCTGAAAGCGCAGCCGATCCGCAACAGCAAGCTCGGCGACCACCTCGCCAAGCCCGATTGGCAGCACCATCACGACCACTTCCTCGACTCGAATCCCAACGTCTGTTGGGAAGAAACGCTCGTGCACGGCGAGAAGATCGGACTCGGTACGCGCGACTACGAGCTCATCACACTGAAATGATTTGCACCGCCGCGCCGAATGCGTTAAAATAAGGCAAAGGGTGCAAAAAGCCAAGGGAAGCCCGTGCAAATTCGCACGGCGGCGGCTCCCTTGGCTTTTTTGTGCATACATCTCAAGAGGAGGAGTTTCCTTGCGCATTGTCATAGTCGGTGCGGGAAAGCTCGGCTACAGCATCGCCGAGCTGCTCGCGAACGAGGAGTTCGACGTCGTGCTCGTCGATCAGGACGAGACGCGGCTCGAAGCGGCGAAGAACACGCTCGACGTGCTGACGGTCACGGCGAACGGCGCCAGTCCCATCACGATGAACGACCCCGACATCCGCTCGGCGGACATCCTCATCGCCGTGACGGCGGGCGACGAGGTCAACATGGTCGCGTGCATCCTCGCGAAGAAGCACGGCATCACGCACACGGTCGCACGCATCCGCGACATGCAGTTCCTTTCGGAAGCGAAGGAATACCTGAAGGAGAACTTCGACATCGACCTCATGCTGAATCCCGAACTGATCACGGCGCGCGAGGTCTATCGCATCCTCATGACGCCCGCTGCGCTCGACGTTGAGGACTTCGCAAGCGGCAAGGTGCGCCTCTTCGAGACGAAGGTGACGCGCCACTCGCCCTTGGCAAACATCCCGCTGAAGGATCTCGAAATGCCCAAGGCGATCCTCGCGGGCATGATCTTCCGCGACCACCGCATGATCATCCCGCACGGCGACGACTGCCTGCTGCCGCACGACAACGCGTATTTCATCGGCGATCCCGCCGAAATCGAGAAGTTCAGCGAGACCTTCGTACACCGCGACGCGAGGAAGCTGGAGCACGTCATGATCATCGGCGCGGGGCGCACGGGGCGCTTCCTTGCCAAGATGCTCGACGAGGCGGACGTCGCCGTGAAGATCATTGATACCAATCGTGAACGCAGCCGGCTGGCGGCGGAGGCACTCGAAAACGGCCTTGCCATCTGCGGCGACGGCACGGACATCGACCTTTTGATGGAAGAGGGCGTCGCCGACGCCGACGCCGTCGTCTGCCTGACGGAGGACGACAAGCTAAACCTCATGCTCGCGCTTTTAGCCAAGCATCTGGGGGCAAAAAAGACGGTCGTGCGCGTCGCGCGAAGCGAATACGTCGACCTCATGGAAAAGGTCGGCGTCGACATCGTCCTGCCGACGCGCCTCTTGTCCGCCTCCGAGGTCCTCGCCTTCGCGCGGCGCGGCGGCGTCGTTTCGGTATCACTCCTTGAGGGCGCGAAGGCGGAAGCGGTCGAGGTCATCGTGCAGGAAGGCGCACCTGTCGCAGGGATTCCTCTGATGAAGGCGCATCTGCCGCGCGAATGCCTCGTCTGCGCCTATGTGCGCGGCGATGAGGCCGTGATACCAAACGGCGCTTCGGTTCTTCTGCCCGGCGACCGAACCATTCTCTTCATCCGGACGGGATTCGCGCAGAAGGTCATGAACTATTTCAAGGGCAAGGATTGATATGGACGCGCGCATCGTTTCTTTCCTGCTCGGGCGCATGGCGTTTTTAGAGGGCGCGGCTCTCTTTCTCGCCTTCGGCCTCGCGATCTTCTGGGCGGACGAACACCCGCTCGCCTTCGGCGTGCCCGCGGCGCTCTCCTTCGTCCTCTGGCGCGTCTTCTCGCACCTATCCAAGGGGCATCGTCACACGATCGGCGTCACGGACGGAGCCGTCTTCCTCTTCGCCGCATGGCTTTTGAACTCGCTTTTAGGTGCGCTGCCCTTTTTCCTCACGGGCGAGCTTTCTGCCGCCGACTCCTTCTTCGCGAGCGTCGCGGCATTTACGACGACGGCGCTCCTCTTCACGCCGACGGGACTCGAAAGCTCCCTCGGCTTCTGGCAGATCTTCCAGGGCTGGATCGGCGGCATGTACTTTCTGTGCCTCCTCGTCACGATCATGCCGCAGGTCGGCGGCTGCTTCGGTCTGACGCTCTCGGTGCAGCAGGGTACGAACTTCAGCCCTCTCCTGCGGCGCATGAATGCGGCGGCGCAAAAGATGGCGCTCCTCTACGCCTGCCTGACACTCGTCGCGCTCGGGCTCTTCCTGCTCGCGGGCGAAAGCTTCCTGTCGAGCGCCGTGCTCGCCTTGACTTCCATATCGACGACGGGACTCGATCCGCGCGGCCTCGTGCTGAAAGGGAGCGGCTTCACGACGGAACTCGCGGCGGAGGCCGCGATGCTGCTCGCGGGCGTGAACTTCCTCCTGTGGCAGCGGGCGGCGGCGCGGCGCGATGTACGCGCGCTCTTTGCCGATGCGGAACTGCGCATCTTCCTCCTCGTCGTCTTTTTGGGCGGCGCGGCGCTCGCCTGCTACCTCGCCGTCGTCGGCGTCCACGATGTCGAGCACAGCCTTCGCATGGGCTTCTTCCACGCCATCTCGTTCGCGACGACGACGGGCTTTGCCGCCGCGCCTCTCGCCTCATGGCCAACCTTTCCTCATGCCGTACTGCTTCTTCTCGCCACGCTCGGCTCTTCGGTCGGCGCGGTCGGCGGCGGCTTCAAGGTGATGCGCCTGCTCGTGCTCGTCAAGATGGCAAAGAGGGAGATCCTGCGCACGATTCACCCGCGCATGATCGTCAACATCAAGATCGACGGCAAGTCCGTGCCGCACAAACTCTACGGCAGGATCTTGAGCTTCTTCTTCCTCTATGTCGTCGTGCTGATTCTCGCGACGCTCGGCCTCGCGCTCGCGCACATCGACACCCTGCCCGCCATGGGCTTCGCCGTCGGCTGCCTGTCGGGCACGGGCACCGTCGTGACGCTCCTCTACGGCGGCAAGGACTTCCTGCTCCTGCCCGGCTGGGTCAAGGTCTTCGCGGGCTTCTTGATGATCCTCGGGCGGCTTGAGATCTTCTCCTTCTTGATCCTGCTGCGTGCAGGAATCGATCGGCTGCACAGGCGGCAGTGGTGAATTCACTCGAACGCGCGTGCCAGAGCCTCAAGACCCTTCGTGAGCGTCGCCTGTGGGCAGGCGATGTTGATGCGCTGGAAGCCTGCGCCGCTCTTGCCGAAGATCGCGCCGTCGTCGAGCCAGAGGCGTGCCTCGTCGATGATCTTTCGGTCGAGCGCTTTCGCTTCGAGGCCGTAGGCGCGAAAATCGAGCCATAGGAGGTAGGTGCCCTCCGGCTCGACGAGCTGCACCTTGGGCAGACGTTCGGCGAGGAAGCGCTTCGTGTGCGCGATATTCTGCTCAAGGTAGGCGAGAAGCGCATCGAGCCACGCGCCGCCCTCGCTGTATGCCGCCTGCGCGGCGAGAAGGCCGAAGATGTTCGGTTCGTCATAGCCTGTGCTGTAGACTTCCTTGCGGAAGGTATGGCGCAGGCTTTTTTCCGTGATGAAGATGTTCGAAAGCTGCAGCCCTGCGAGGTTGAACGTCTTGCTCGGCGCGGTGCAGGTGATCGTCCGCGCCGCAGTCTCGGGCGAGAGCGAGGCAAAAGGCGTGTGCTTGTGGCCGGGACGCACGAAGTCGGCGTGAATCTCGTCGGCGACGACGAGAACGTCGTGCGCGAGGCAGATCGCGGCAAGACGCTCCAACTCTTCGCGCCGCCAGACGCGCCCGACGGGGTTGTGCGGGCTGCAGAGAATCAGAAGCTTCACCTTGTGCTCGCGAATCTTCTGCTCGATGTCAGCGAAGTCCATGCGGTATGCGCCGTCCTCGAAGAGAAGCGTGCTCGTGACGAGCTTGCGCTCATTGCCCTCGACAACGCTGAAAAACGGATAGTAGACGGGTTCGGTTATGAGAATGGTATCATTGGGCGCGGTAAATGCACGCACCGCCATGGAGAGCGCGAAGACGACGCCCGGCGTCATGACGAGGGATTCCTTGCCAGGATTCCAGCCGTGGCGCGTGCTGAGCCATTGTTCGAGCGCCCTATAGTAGTCCTCCTTCGGACGCGAATAGCCGAAGATGCCGTGCTCGGTGCGTCGGCGAATGGCATCACGCACCGCCTGCGGCGCACGAAAGTCCATGTCGGCGACCCAGAATGGCAAAACGTCCTCGGGATAGCCGCGCTCTCTGGCGAAGTCGTATTTGAGGCTGTTCGTATGACGGCGCTCGATGATCTCATCAAAGTCGAAATGGTTCATGGAAGAAGTCTCCTTTCGTATGCTTTGGGTATGTGGCTGCAGCCATGCGTTCCTCGTGACCGAGGAGGTAGAGGAAGGCGAAGGCAGGGATGCGCAGCAAGGAAGCACCGGAGTTCGCCTTCTGTATGCCGCAGTCCGTAAGGTTTTTCGTGAGGATGAAGGAGGCCGCGGCCTCTGCCGCCAATTCGCTGATGGCGTCATCGTCCGAAATGGCGGCATTTTCACGGTACTTGACCTCGATAAGGATATTGGCGAGGCGCGGACGCTCAATGACGATGTCGATTTCCTTATTTTTTCGGCCGCCGCGGAAATAGCCGACCGATGTCGCCTTTTGGTAATAGAAGGCCGCCGTATGCTTGTAGACGGTGGTTTCTACGATCTTTCCCATCTGTACGGGATCGGTCAGAATGGCGTCGTCCATGAGAACGGCATTCCGTATGGCGGCGTCAGCAATATAGATCTTGGGCTGCGCCTTTAAGACTTTTTTCCCTGCCATCTCGACAGGCCAACTCTGATAGATGAGGTTGCCGCTTTCAAGATAGCGAATGTAGTTTTCGACCGTAGGGCGCGAAACTCCGTTCAATTCCTTGGCAATCGCCTCTACGGAAACAATCTCGGAGGATACGTTGCATAGATAGAGAAAGATCCGTTCCAATTCGGTGGCGTTGCGTATATTGTAGAGTGCAGGCAGATCGCGCTTCAAGACCTTGTCGACGACATCTTCGCGCAGAATCTGCTGCGCCAGCATATCGTTATCTGCAAGCGCAAGCTCAGGAAAGCCTCCGACTCGCAGATAACGGATGAAGTGCTTGTGCACATCCGCGAGCAACAAGAGAAACATCTGTCGCTCCTGCTGCTCCAAGGAAAACAAGGTCGACAGCTTCAAATCGGGAGCAAGATCCGGCAGAGAAACCTGCAAAAGAGCGCAATATTCATAGAAGGAGAGCGTCGGAACGGAGATGATGGACCAGCGCCCCGTGCCGCTTTCCTCGCTGCCGCGCACGATGGCGGGACTTGCCGATCCCGTGGCGACGATGTGCGAATCCGGCTGCATGTCATAGAGCGTCTTGAGCCACCTGTCCCAATCCGAAGCGTACTGGATCTCATCAAAGAAATAGTAGACATCGTGTCCCGCATAGATCATCTCATGGTAGCAGTCCAAAATCGCCTGAAACGCGCTGAGTTTCAGCATGGGATGATCGAGCGAGATGAAGACGATTTTCTGCGGTGCGACGCCCTGAGCGAGAAGCGCCTCGATCATTTGATATTGTATCGTCGTCTTGCCGACTCGCCGCGCTCCCGTCAAGACGACAGTGCGCCGCAGGGTCGTCTCCGACAGACGCCGCATCGCGTCATAAAAGGCAAAGCGTCTGTAACTTTTCGACATGCCGCGCGCAATCATTCCCGTTTTCCACCATGGATTGTACGCTGTGAGGACTTTGCATATTGCCTCCTGGCTGATCAAAGGCATCAAGATCACCTTCTTTCAAGGTGATTATAGCACAAACTTTCATCTTTGGCGACAAAGATTGAAAGTATACTTTTAATCTTTGCAGAAAAAGATGAAAGTTGGGGCTCTAATTCTTTCGTCTTTGCCCTGCTTCCCTCTTATCCCTGCAAGGCCTGCTGCAGATCGGCCTTGAGGTCTTCGACGTCCTCGATGCCGACGGAGAGGCGCAGGAGTTTGTCGTCTAGCCCCGTGCGTTTTAGGAGCGCGGCGGGCATTTCGGCGTGCGTCTGAGCGATCGGATACGTCAGCAGCGTCTCGACGCCGCCGAGGCTTTCGGCGAAGGCGATGAGGTGCAGTCTGCCGAGAGCCGCCTTCGCGATCTCGGCGGAGCGCACCTTGAAGGAGATCATGCCGCCCGCGCCGCTCGCCTGCTTCCGCTGCAGCGCGTAGCCCGGATGGTCGGCGAGTCCCGGGTAGAGCACTTCGGTGACTTCGGGCAGCGTGCCGAGCCACCGGGCGATGGCGAGCGCGTTCTCCGCCTGCCGCTCGACGCGCACGCCAAGCGTCTTGATGCTGCGCAGCATGAGCCACGAGTCGAGCGCCGAGAGGTTCGGCCCTGCCGATTTGGCAAGCAGTTCGATGCGCTTTGCCTCTGCGCTCGTCGCATCTTTGAGCACGAGGAAGCCTGCGATGACGTCGTTGTGTCCGCACAGGTATTTCGTGCCGCTGTGCAGCACGATGTCCGCGCCGAGCGTCAAGGGCTTCTGGAAATGCGGCGAGAGGAAGGTATTGTCGACGGCGAGCAGGGCGCCGTTTTCGTGCGCGAGCGCAGAGAGCGCCGCGATGTCCGCGATCTGCATCATCGGATTCGACGGGGTCTCAATGAAGACGAGCTTCGTCTCAGAGCGCATACGCTTGCCGACGAGTGCGAGATCGCGCACGTCGACGTATTCGAAGGTGACGCCGTAGCCCGCAAAGACTTCTTCGGCGAGACGCACCGTGCCGCCGTAGAGGTCTTCGCTCATCAGGACGTGATCGCCCGCCGAAAGAAGAGAGAAAACGAGCTGCACCGCCGCCATGCCCGAGGAAAGCGCCCAAGAGCGCCCGCCGCGCTCTAAGAGCGCCACCGTCTTTTCGAGAGATTCGCGCGTCGGATTCGCCACGCGTCCGTAGTCGTAGCCCGTGCTCTCGCCGAAACGCGGATGACGGAACGTCGCCGACAGGCAGATCGCCGGACTGATCGCCCCCGTCGCATCGTAGGTATGGCAGCCGTGCACTTCAAGCGAATGGTCTTTCATGATTCTTCCTCCAATATACTATTCATATTGATATACTATGGTTTAATATTATAGCATAGGAAGAAGATTTGCGCCACAAGATAATGCAGCGCTTGCAGGGCGCGATGATAGGCAAAGAAAAAGAGAGCCGGATGGCTCTCTTTTTCTTTGCAAAACCGCAAGCGGTATAAGGTTCATGCGACAACAGATCGCTGGAACAACGCCAACCAGGCTGAGGAGTTTCCATACCGCAAGCAGTATGAGGTCACATGTGACTTCCACACGAGGGCGGTGTTTCTATCGAAATTTTCGAAGGGTTTCAATACCGCAAGCGGTATGAGGTCACATGCGACGTGAGAACATTGACGAGGTTGCTGTTGAGAAGGTAGAGTTTCAATACCGCAAGCGGTATGAGGTCACATGCGACGACGAAGTTCAGATTCTCATCGATGAGGGCGTAGCAGTTTCAATACCGCAAGCGGTATGAGGTCACATGCGACTCTGTGTCTGGGAGGCCGCAGAAACAGAAGGCTCAAATCATGGTTTTGGAAAACCTCCTCGAAGCCGAACATGTGATCGCACTTTTTCGGCTGTTATTACATACCCAGCGAGTATGTAATAACCCCGCCAAGTCTTATATAGCAAGGCTTGCGGCGATTCGAGGAAAATCGGAAAACCTGCCCCGTTTTTTCGCCTCCAAGAGGTTTTCCTATAGTTCATACTGTAGCATGGTTTCTCCTTTTTGTCAAACAAAAACGGCGTCCCATTTCAAGCGAAAGGGGACGCCGCTGAATATATGTCCTGAAAGCTCAGATATAGACGCGCCGCACGCGCGATGCGATGAGACATGGGATCTCGTAGTTGATTGTGCCGAGCCAAGCGGCAACATTGTCGGCACTCAGCGTCGCCGAGCCGAAGAGCGTGACTTCCGTGCCTTCGGCGACTCTTTCGATGTCGGTGACGTCGATCATGCACTGATCCATGCAGATGCGGCCGACGACAGGAGCGGTCTTGCCGAGGATTTCGACGTGCGCCTTGCCCGAGAGGGCGCGAATATAGCCGTCGGCATAGCCGAGGGGGAGCGTCGCGATGCGGCTCCTTCGCTTGGCGTGCCAAGTACAGCCGTAGCCGATGGCAAAGCCCTCGGGCACGTCCTTGACGAAGAGCACGCGTGCCTTGAGCGCCATCGCGGGGCGAAGCGGCGACGTCTCGCGTACGTCGCGAGCGACTTCTTCGCTCGGATACATGCCGTACTGGATGATACCCGCACGCACCATGTCGAGATGCGCTTCGGGCATTTGGAGGATCGCCGCGCTCTCAGCGATATGGCGCAGCTTCAGATGAACACCCGCCTCTTCTATGGCTTCCGTGGCACGTAGGAAGAGCGCAAGCTGTCCTCTTGCGTGCGCCTTGTCTCGGACATCCGCCATGGCGAAGTGAGAGAACGCGCCCTCCAGCTCAATGTTCGGCAGGACGGCGATGTCACGCGCGAGCGCAGACGCTTCTTCGCTCGTGCAGCCGATGCGCCCCATACCCGTGTCGATGGCGAGGTGCAGCTTCGCCGTCTTTTCCTGCGCGAGGGCTTCGGCGGAAATGGCTTTGGCGAGCGCGAGATTCGCAACGGTCTGCGTCACATCAAGGGAGACGGCTTCGGCGGCTTCAAGAGGGTCGATGAGTCCGAGGACGAGGAGCGGCGTCCCAATCCCCGCGCGGCGAAGCTCGGCGGCTTCTGAGAGCGTGGCGACGGCGAGGTACGCCGCGCCCGCCGCGACAGCCTCTTTCGCGACGGCGAGAGCGCCGTGCCCGTAAGCGTTCGCCTTGACGACGGCGCAGAGTTTTGCGCCGCCACAGAGCGCCTCGCCGATCACGCGGTAATTGTGCCGGATCGCGCCGAGGTTGATTTCAGCCCAGACGGCACGCTTGCTCATGGGAAAGCCCCCTTCGCTTTGATGGTCGTGCCGTTCCATCACGGCTTTTCGATGACTTCCACGCCGCCCATGTAGGGGACGAGCGCCTTCGGTACGCGCACAGAGCCGTCTTCCTGCTGATAGTTTTCGAGGATCGCTGCGACCGTGCGCCCGACGGCAAGCCCCGAGCCGTTGAGCGTGTGGCAGAACTCGGGCTTCGCCTTCGGCTCGCGGCGGAACTTGATGTTCGCGCGACGCGCCTGGTAGTCGAGGCAGTTCGAGCACGAGGAGATCTCGCGGTAGGTGTTCTGCGCGGGCATCCAGACTTCGATGTCGTATGTCTTTGCCGACGTGAAGCTCATGTCGCCCGTGCAAAGGAGCACGACGTGATAGGGAATCTCCAAAATACGCAGTACATCTTCCGCCGCATCGACCATGCCTTCGAGCTCGTCCCACGATTCTTCGGGCTTCGTGAACTTGATCAGCTCGACCTTGTTGAACTGGTGTTGGCGGATGAGACCGCGCGTGTCGCGCCCCGCGCTGCCGGCTTCTGCGCGGAAGCATGCCGTGTAGCTCGTGTAGCGCTCGGGCAGTTTCCTGCCGTCGAGGATTTCGTCGCGGTGATAGTTCGTCGTCGGCACTTCCGCCGTTGGCACGAGGTAGTAGTCGAGGCCTTCGAGCTTGAACATGTCTTCGGCGAACTTCGGCAGCTGCCCCGTGCCAATCATGCTCGCCTCGTTCGCGATGTAGGGCGCGAGCATTTCCGTGTAGCCGTGCTTCGTCGCGTGCAGATCCATCATGAAGTTGATGCAGGCGCGTTCGAGCCTAGCGCCGAGTCCCTTGTAGAAGGTGAATCGTGCGCCCGTGACCTTTGCCGCACGCTCGGCATCGAGGATTTCGAGATCGGCGCCGAGATCCCAGTGCGCCTTCGGCTCGAAGGTGAACGTTCGCGGCTCGCCCCAGCGGCGCACTTCGGGATTCTCCGTGTCGTCCTTGCCGATGGGCACGTCGTCCTTCGGCATGTTCGGGATGTTCAGGAGGATGGTGTGCAGCTCGTCTTCCACCTCGCGCGTCCGAGCGTCGAGATCGGCGATTTTCTTGCCGACCTCGCGCATTTCGGCGGAGATCGCCGCGACGTCCTCGCCCTGCTTCTTCTTCGCGCCGATCTCCTTCGACACGCTGTTGCGCCGCGCCTTGAGTTCTTCCGCCTCCTGCAGGAGCGTGCGGCGCTTCTCCTCAAGCTCCTTGAAGCCGCTCAGTTTCAGCGGGTTGCAGCGCTTTTCGAGCATCGCCTGCACCTCGTCGATATGATCCCTGACAAATTTGATGTCCAGCATGTCGAATCCTCCCATCGGCAGAAAATATCTGCCGCAAATCGTTTATCTTCGTATTATAGCACAGGCGGGGCGCTTACGGCAAAGTTCCTATGAGCTTATATGCGGATCTCGAAGCCGCCGTGCTCGCCGTCCTGCTTCTCTTCGCGGTCTTGGCGGATGGCTGCGGCGCGTGCGGCTTTCTTCGCTTCTTCTGTCGCCTTGCTGCCTGCTTCGCCGTCCATCATGCGGCTCGCCTCGCGAAAGGCGGAAAGCGCCTCGGAAAGGGAGGCGAGCATCGAGGCGTCGGGCGCGGCGGGAGCGCCTGCCGAAACGGGCGGCTTCCTTGCGGAATCTGCCCCTGCGTCGGTCGAAGGGGGCATGGCGGCAAAAGCCTGCATGCGTGCGCCGCCCGCGGCCGCCGCACTCGCAGCAGCGGGCGGCGCATCTGCTGCACCTGCCGCATCTGCCGCCTTCGGCGCGGTGCGCTGCGCCGCGCCCGCGATGGCGGAAAGCCCGGCGGCGGCGACCTTCGCAGCGCGGTCGGATTCGCGCCTTTCGCGTGCGGCGCGCATCGTTTCAAGATCGGCCAGAAGCTCCGCCTCTCGCGCGGCACGCATGGCGGGCGTCGTCTCGCCCTTTTTCCTATGCAGGAACTTGTAGGCGAAGACGCCTGCGATAAAAGCGCAAAGGACGGCGACGACGGCGAGGTGCATCATGGTGAAGCCCTGCGGCGGCTCGTCGGCGGACGGCTTCGGCACACGCGTCTCCGTGCCCGGCTTCTCCTGCACCGCCTGTGCCGCCGGCGGCAGATTTGCCGCCTCGGAGGAGGTCGTCTGGCTCTTTGTGCCGCCCGCTTCGGGCGCGGCGGTGGCCGGCTTCTGCGCGAGCTTGCCCTCCTTGCCGCCCTCTTCTCCCGTCGTCTTTTCCTGCGTCTTTCGCTCGGGCGTTCCCATGAGCCGCTCGCCCGCCGCACGCGCATTGGCCGCCGCATCCTGGCCGGCCTGTGCGGCGTCGGCAGCTCTTTGCTGTGCGCCCTCGATCGCCGCCTGTCCGGAAGCGCCGAAGTCCGGCAGTCCGCCGACCGCCTGCGACGCGCCGGCCAGCCCCGGCACAGCGGGCGGCGTCGGCGCCTGCGGCGCTTGAGGCCCTGCAATCGCCATGAGAATCCCTCCCTTTCATTTCTTCCCCAATATATTGTGCCTGAGCGCGTAGTCGACGAGTTCCGAGTTCTGCGTGCAGTCGAGCTTCTGCAGGAGGCGCGTCTTGTAGGTGGAGACGGTCTTGATCGAGAGGTAGAGCTTGTCGGCAATGGTCGAGAGCGAGTAGCCGTGCACGATGAGTTCAAGGACTTCGCGCTCCCTGGTGGAAAGCGCGGCGGGCTCTTCAGGCTCTTCGAGCGCACCGTCGATCAGAAGCTCCGCCTCGCGCTCGCCGAGGTAGCGCCCTCCTGCGGCGACGGTGCGCAGGGCGCGGAAAAGCTCGGCGTCGAGCGTGTCCTTGCACAAATAGCCGTTCGCGCCCGCACGCAGGCACTCGCAGACGTACTGGCGCTCGCTGTGCATCGTGAGGATGAGGACGCGCACGGCGGGCTGCATCGCCTTGAGGCGGCGCAGGCACTCAAGGCCGCCCATGTGCGGCATCGAGAGGTCGAGGAGCGCGATGTCGACGGGAGTCTTGGCCGCCTTTTCGAGCGCTTCCTCGCCGTCGGACGCTTCGGCGACGACGCTGAAATCTTCCTCGGACGAGAGAAGCAGCGACAGGCCTTTGCGCAGCACGCGATGATCGTCGGCGAGCAGGATGCGCAGCGGTTCTTTCTTGTTTTCCATCACGTTTCTCCTCCCTTCTTGCGCGGCAGGCACAGGAAAAGGCGCGTGCCCGCGCCCGGCGCACTCTCGACGGCGAAGCTGCCTTCGAGAAGCTCGGCGCGCTCTTTCATGCTCACGAGGCCGAGGTGGCGGTCGAGACGCGCCCTCTCCGCCGTGTCCTTCTCGAAGCCCACGCCGTCGTCGGCGATTTCCACGCATACTTCCTTTGCCGTCGCGCGAAGCTTCACGCTCGCCTCGCGTGCGTGTGCGTGGCGCACGATGTTCGTCAGCCCCTCCTGTACGGAGCGATAGATGACGAGTGCAAGCGTGCGGTCAAGTCCTGTGAAGTCACCTTGCGTCTCCCATCGCACGGTCAGATCTCCGTGCGTGCGGCGCAGGGTGTCGATGTACTTCTCAATGGCAACGAGGAGGCCGAGGTCTTCGAGGAGCGGCGGATGAAGATCGACGGCGAGCTGCTTCAGGCCCTGCAGCGCCTCGCTCGTCAGTTCCCGCGCCTCCTGCAGCAGTTCCCGCTGCTCGGGCGTCGTGAGCTTGCCGTGCAGGATGCGCAAGTAGGCGAGGATCGAAGCCATCGACTGGCTCGTTTCGTCGTGCAGCTCACGCGAGATGCGCCGCCTCTCGTCCTCACGCGCCGAGAAGAGCTGGCCGATGAGCCAGAGGCGAAGCCGTTCCTTCTGCTGCAATGCGCCGAAGAGCTTCGCGTAGCGCGTCGCGAGGAACGTCGCGAGGAGCGCGAGCGCGAGAAGCACGAGGAAAAGCTCGAAGCCGCGCCGCTCGACGAGGGCGCGCGCCTCGCGCTCGGTGAGGCCGATGCGCAGATAGCCCGTGATGCCGTCGTCGATCGGATAGAGGATCTCGCGGATCGGCCCATCGGTGCTGCTGTAAATATGCGGCTCCAAATCGTCCTTTTCACGAAGCGGCAGCAGTCCTTCGGGCAGGCCGTCGGTGAAGGTGCTCGCGAGGATGCGCCCGTCGGGGTACGTCACGAGGATGTAGCGCACCTCGGGATTCTTTTCCAGCGTGCGCTCCAACTGGTCGGAAATCGTGAAGCGGTCGTCGAGGAGGATGTCGCTCGCGATGACCGCGCCGAGCGCCGAGGCGATCTCGCGCCCCGAGCGGTTCAGCCCTTCGATCAGCGTCGCCCGCAGGGTCACGAGGAAGAACGCGCCGAGCAGGAGTCCGCAGAGCAGCACGCTGCCGACGAGGAGGATGTTGAAGCGGACGGTCAGGCTTTGCTTTTCCATGTCACTCTCCCGAAAGGCGCTCGTGCGCGAGAAACTTCTGCCGCAGAGGCTCGTAAAGCCCGCCGTCGGGCGGCACGAAGCGGTCGATGACCGCCGACTGCAGCACGGGACGCATGGCTTCGTCGTCCGCCATCTCATAGAAGATGCGGCGAAGCTGCTCCTTTTCCTCGGGCGCGAGGTTCTGCCGCACGACGACGGGGCCGGTCGGAGCGACGGCAAGCTCGTCGATGATGCGCACCTTCGCGGCGAGCTGCGGATTCGTCTGCTCGATATGCTCATAGATCTGGTTGTCGATGCTCGCTCCATCGGCGAGGTGGTTGGCGACCGCCCAGATCGACTTGTCGTGGTGGTGCGTGTAGAAGATGCGCCCGAAATACTGCTCGGGCGTCAGCCCTTCTTCGAGCAGACGGTAATCGACGGCGAGCCTGCCCGAATGACTGAGCGGATCGACGAAGGCGAAGACGCGTCCTTTGAGCGAGGCGAAGTCCTCGATTTCGCTGTCGGCGGCGACGATGACGAAGGTGCGGTAGAGGATCGTGCCCTTCGTCTCGACCATGGCGAGAAGCTCGATCGGCTCGTGGCCGCGGTACGCCGTATAAGCGCCCGTCGAGAGGAAGGCGACGTCGGCTTCGCCCGCCGCGACGAGCCTGTCAAGCTCTGCCGCGCCGCGCTTCTGCACCATGGTGACGGGGCGGCCGAGCTTCTCGGCGAGGTAGGCGGTCATGCGCTCATAGGGGCGGCGCGTCTCCTCGGGACTCATGACAGGCGCGAAGGCGATGACGAGCGGGCGCTCTGCAGCAGGTGCGGCAGGCGCGGCCGCATGACGCGTAAAGTCGATGAAGCCTTTCTCGTCGCCGCAGCCTGCAAAAAGGAGCGCGAGGGCGACGAGGATCAGCAGGACTCCCTTCTTGGCCATACTGTCACCTCCTTGCGAATGTTCGCATCTTTTGCGGGCTTTGCACGAAACGAGCCGCGCACCTTCTCAGAGCTTCGCGCGGATCTCGCGCAGTTTCGCCGCCGAAAGCCCGCCCGCCAGAGCGGCGCGGTGACCTTCGTAGTAGCCTTGCGCTTCCCTTTGCACATGGGCGAGCGCCGCCTCGAATACGGCGCGGCTGCCCGAAAGCACGCGCTCTTCGAGGCGTGCGCCCTCTCTTTCGAGATAGGCGCTGACCATGGGGCGAAGCCTTTCCTTGAGCGCCTCCGCCATGATCTTGCTGCCACCCTTTTCGAAGAACTGTGCGGGGCTCTTGAAGAGCGCAATTTCCTTGGCGAAGACCTGCGGCTCGACGTCGGCGAACGCCGTCGGAAACGAGAGGTCAAAGTCAAACTCCGTCGCTTCCATGCCGAAGGAGAAGTCGCGCTCGCCCTCGGAGAGCGTCTTTGCCAGCGTCTCCTGCAGTTCTTTGCCGCGCTTGGCGAGGAAGCGCTCCAAGCGCACGGCGGTCGCACGCATCTCCTGCGCGAGGTCGAAGCCGAGGCTCGCGAGAAGCTCCTTCATCGCCTTTTGGAGACTCGCTTTGCCGTGCTCGCGGCCGAGCGTCGCGGCGTTGAAGCTCAGGCGGAACATGTCCTCATAGCGCAGGAAGACGCGCTCCGCGACGTAATAGAGAAGCTCCGCCTGCTCCTGCGCGGCGCGTTTTTCGATGCCTTCGCTGCTCTCTTTTTCGAGAATGTCCTTCGCCCGCGCCGCGTTCTTTTCGAGCGATTCGCGCCGCTCGGCCTTCTTCTCGGCACTTTCCTCGCTCTCTTCGATGAGGCGGCTCAAGAGCGTTTGGGCACGCGCATAGTCGCCTTCGGCGGCGCGTACGGCAAGGCCTGCGAGGTCGTGGAAAATGAAGTGGTGGAAAGCGTTCTCGAACTGCGTGCCGCGATGCTCGCCCGCGAGCTTTTCCTTGAGGATCGCAAGGCTCGATACGGCATGAAGGCGCGGCCTCTTGATGCCGAAGCGCGAGAGGTTCGCGCGCACATAGGCGAGCACGTCGCTCGCGTCCTCCTCGCTCTCGGCGAGGTCAATGGCGTTGACGATGAAGAACATCTTGTCCATCTCGAAGGCGTCCTTGACGCGCCCGAGCTGCACGAGAAATTCGCTGTCGGCATGGGAAAAGGCGTGGTTGTAATACGTGACGAAGAGGATGGCGTCGGACTGGCGGATGAAGCGGAAGGAGAGGTCGGTGTGACGCGCGTTGATGGAGTCGGCGCCCGGCGTGTCAACGAGCGTGACGCCCCGACGCGTGAGGTCGCAGTCGCTATAGATCTCGATCTCCTCGACGAAGCATGCCTTGTCCTCGTCGACCGCGTAGGCGGCGAAGTCTTCGAGCGTGCAGTCGAGCCACGCGCCCGCCTTGCCCTCGAACATCGCGCGCCCCTTCTCGTAGGCGCGCAGGAAGGCCTGCTGCTGGCGCAGGTCGCTCGCTCTCGTCAGCACGTCCTCGACGAGAGCGGGCGCTTCCGCGAGAGTCTTCGCCTCGCGCTCGAAGGGCGCGAGGGCGCGGTTCAGATCGGCGAGCAGCATCGCTTCGTCCTTCAGGTGGACGCGCACCGTGCCGTGCGGCTTTTCCTTCGTCACGGGCAGGATCTTCTGTATGACGGCGGTCGTCGGGTTCGGCGAGACGGGCAGAAGGTTCTCGCCGAGGAGCGCATTCGCAAAGGACGACTTGCCCGCGCTGAACGCGCCGAAGAGCGTCACGAGGTAGCCGTGCCCTTCGAGCCGCTCGGCACGCAGGGAGAGCTCTTCGGCGAGCCGCGAAAGCCCCGGCACGTCCGCGACGAGTTCGCCCGCGCGGCGAAGGCGCGGCGCCCATGCCGCAAGGTCTGCCCGCGCGGCGTCATCGGCAGGCAAAGCGGCGGCGCCCGCCTGCATTTCCTCCGCTTCCGCCGCCAGAGACGCAGCCTCGGCCGGCGCGTCCTTTTGCACCGCGCGCCCTGCCGCGTTGTCCGCCGCGCTCGGCGTGCCGTCGCCCTCTACGATCTCGACCGCCTGCGGCACGAGCGTGAAGAGCGAAGCGTTTGCCGTGTCCGCGCGTTCCTCGCTCGCGAGAAGCTTCGCCAAGGCTTCCCGCTTCGCCTGGACGCGCTTCTTCGCCTGCCGCACGGCGAAGAGCGCCGCGACTTCTTCGGCCATGCCCGAAAGCTCTGCCTCGATGGCGGCGAGGCGCACGCCGTTCCGCTCCTCCATACGTGAGAGGAGATCGTCTCCGACGGCGGCGAGACGCGAGCGCGCGCACTCTTTGACCGCCTTTTCGAGCGCGGCCGTGTAGTTCAGCACATAGCTGCCGTCGTAGCTCGTGCTCGCGCCTTCTTTTTGATTCTTTTCCAGCACATCTTCTTCAGGCAGAGCCGTGAAATTCTCGGCGAAGGCGGCGGCCGCCCCGCCCTCGATGTGTCGGTCGCGCGCAAAATCCTTCAGATACGTCGCGATGTGCCAATCGACCTGCAGCCGCACCTTCTCCGCGAGAGCCTGCCACAGGCGCTCGCGGCGGGCAGCACGCTCCGCCGCCGTTTTCTTGCCGCGCCCAAAGAAGCCGACCTTGAAGCCGGGCGAGGAGGCTTCGAGGTAAAGACGCGCCAGTTCGCGCACCTCGTACGGCATCATGTAGGCGTTGGCGAGGATCTTTTCAATCCCCTCGTTGAAGGCGGCGCGTCCGTCCTCACGAAGGCTCTGTGCCTCCTGTTCCAAGGCGCGGCTGCCCGCCCAGAGCGCGTCGCGCTCCGCGACCGACAGAGGTTCGAGCACGCGGCGGGCGTCGGCAAGCCCCTTCTCCTCTGCCTTTTCCTCACGGCTTACGGCGTCGGCGCAGATCTTTTCGAGAGAGCGGGCGATCGATTCTTCGAGCGCCGCCGCACGATTTTCGAGCGCATCGCGCAGGAAGGCCTGCATCGCCTTGAAGTCGCTATGCGCGTGCGCCTCGTCCTTCATCGATGTGAAGAAAACCGCCTCGGGCGCGACGCCCCATGCGGCGAAAGCGTCCTTGACGCCGGCAGCAAACGCGGCGAAGGAAAGCTCCTCCTCGCGGTGCTTGTCGATCTGGTTGATGACGAGCGCGACGCGCTTTCCCGCTTCCGTCAGCGACTTCGTGAAGAGGAAGCTCTCCTCCGACTGCACATGGTTGTAGTCCATGACGTAGAAGATGAGGTCGGCGAGGTGGATTGCCTCTTCCGTCGCCAGGCGGTGCGCGGCATCGGTCGAGTCAATGCCCGGCGTGTCCATGAGCACGACGCCCGCAGGAAGAGATGCGGCCGCCGTCGAGATCTCGATGCTCTCGATCGCCGTGCCGTCGCGGCAGAACGATTTCACGAGGTCGTAGTCGTAGGGCGCGAGGTAGCGGCGCGGCCTGCCTTCTCTAAAGCGTGCCTCGGCGTACTCTTCGCCGTGCCTGACGTAGACGAGGTTCGCGCTCGTCGGTATGGGACTCGACGGCAGGAGCATCGCGCCGAGGAGGCGGTTGATCATGCGCGACTTGCCCGCCGAAAAATGACCGCAGAAAGCGACGCCGAATTCGCCGCGCACGAGCTTTTCGGCAAGCTGGCGCACCTTGCGTGCGCTCGCCGCATCACCCTCGGCTGCAAAATGATCGTAAAGCCGCAGCAGTCGGCTCTTCAAGATGACGCTTTGCATAGATCCTCCTTTGACTTCGCCCTTGCTTTCTGCCGCCGTATGGATTACGATGGAAGTCAGAACGTCTTGCATGAGCGGCAAACCTGCAGGGAAAGGAATCGAAATGATAGAAACTCTTCAAAACCTGAAAAAAGAAGGCATACGGCTCTACTATTTCCTGCCGGACTTCCAAGCGCCGGAAGCCGTATGGCGCACGGTATTCGATCGATACGTCAAAATCTTTTGCGCGGCAGACAACGTGGCGCTGCTGCTTGACTTGTCCGCCGCAGAAGGAGTTCAAGAGCCGCTGGCGCAGTTCAGTCAAGCGCTTGACGCGCTCGGCGACGACGCGCCGGCGGTACTGACCTTCGAAAGTGAGGCGGCGCTGTCTTCTGCCGCGCTTCGTCTGGCGGACGTCTTGATCCTCACGAGAGAAGAGCGTTCGCTGCGCCTCTTGAACCACCTCGAAACGCAGCCGCGAATCCTTTACGGCGGCGATGCGGCAATCTTTTCCCGCGACGAAGCGCGCGGGGACGATACGCATTTCGATGTGTCCGTCTGCATTCTCACCTATCGGTCGGATTTTCTGAAGCTCGAAAGGACGCTCGCTTCCGTCGTTGAGCAGAAGGGCTGCTCGTTCGAGATCGTCATCGCCGATGACGGCTCGGAAGATTTCCCGAGGAAGGCCATCGAAGATGCTCTCGCTTCCAAGGGATTCACAGCCTACAAGATTCTTCAAGCACCCAAAAATCAAGGTGTCGTACACAATGTGTACCGCGCCTTTTCCCATGCGCGAGGGAAGTACATCAAGAACATCTCTCCCGGCGACTACCTGTACAGCGACCATGTATTGGCCGACATGTTCCGTTTCATGGAAGAGAGCGGGTATCCGGCCGCCTTCGGACGCGCCTGCTACTATCGTGAAGAGGGCGGGTATTATCATATATTGGATGAAATGCACCCGCGGAATTTGGAGCCGTATGAAAGGAACGACTTCGCCGCAGCAAGAAGGGCGCATCTTCTATGTCAGGATTACCCGATCGGCGCCGCCTTCATGACGCGCCGCAAGCTCCTCATGCAGTACACGAAGCCACTGCTGGGCAAGGCCGTTCATCTCGAAGACCGCGCCTACACCCTCATGATCGCCGACGGCATCGACATCGGCTTCTGGAATCACAACCTCATCTGGTACGAGTACGGCAGCGGCATATCGACGAGCACGGACGAACGCCGACAGGCGCAGGTCATCCGTGACAATCAAGCATGCTTCGCGCTGATCGCCGAAAAGTATCCGGAGCTTTCCAGCTGGTGCAAGTGGCACATCTTCAACGAAGAGGATATGGAAGATGCGTGGCTCGACTATTACGAAGAAGTGAAAGACTACTATCAAAAGGTCGATGCGTCCGTCGCCGAAGCGAAAAGGAGAGGGCAATGGATATATCTGCAGGATGTCGAGCCGAAAGCGCTGGAAAGGATTGTTCAGGCAGAAGTCATCCTGCCTCCTATAGACGCATCGAAATCTTCCGCCACGTCTCCTTCGTGAGGAAGCTTCCCTCCGCCTCACGCTCCATCTCCAGGAAGCGGCTGTACGGTATCCCAAAAGAAAGCATATCCTTCGGGATGCACTTCCTCGCCGAAGGATCGGTCAGCCCGATGAAGCAGCTCTTGCCGCCGTCCTGCTCCTCGGTCACCGGATAGAGCACCGCCTGGGCGCATCCCGCACCGAAGAGCAGCTTGACGTTGTCCTGCGTCCTCTTGTCGTAGTTCGCGAGCGTAGCAAGAGCCGAGATCTGATCGGCATTGACGAGGAAGATCACCGCGAGCGGGCGCTCCTCGGGCAGGACATCTCGCAAGGGCTTACAGACGACATAGGGCTTGCCGTCATGACGCTTGATGTTCTCGATGAAGTCCCGCGCCAATTCCGGCGTTTTCTTGTAGAACTCGCCTTCTCTGCCGATATGCTCGCTTCCCGTTGAGAGGAAATATTCGATCCAACCGTGCGGGTAATCCTGAAAGCCCAATCCCGTCTTCGCACCGAGACAGGCGGTCGTCTTTTCAGCAAAAACGGCCGTCTTTCCCTTGCTTGCGGTCAGAAGCAAGGCGACCGAGCATCCCCAAACGCCTTCCTTGAACTGCACGGCGTTCTCAGGCGCCGCATCCGCATGAAGCACTGCTACGGGTTGGTTTTTCAGATGGATCAGTTTTGCGATTTTGCTTTCCATGAATCGTCGCGCTCCTTTTGCTAAAACAAATCGCTGTGCGATCCTGTCCTCGTGAGATACAAGATCAAGGTTTCTTCAATATATTTTCCGTCATCACCAATTCTTCTTCGACCGCCAGAACGACGGATAGAGCATGACGAGCAGCGTGAAGAATTCGAGCCGGCCGAGCAGCATGGCGAAGCAGAGGATGCCCTTCGTGAAGTCGGAAAGTCCCGCGTAGTTCTCCGTCGCGCCCGCGATGCCAAACGCAGGGCCGATGCAGCCGACGGTCGTCACGCTGATGCCGATGGCATCAAAGGTCTTGATGTTGTCCGCCGTCATGAGCACGGCGAAAAAGGCGATGGAGAGGACGTAGAGGAAGAAGAAGACCGCCGTGCGGTGGAGTGTCGCCTCGTCGACGCTCGCGCCGTTGATGCGCACGGGCGTCGTGACGCGCGGGTGAAGCTTTTCCAGCACGATCGTGCGCACCATGCGAAAGAGCACGAGGATGCGCGCGATCTTGAGTCCCGCCGCCGTCGAGCCGACGCAGCCGCCCGTGAGCATGAGGAGAAGCAGGATGCCTTTGGAAAAGCCCGGCCAAAGTTCGTAGTCGGCGGAGACGAAGCCCGTCGTCGAGAGCGACGTCGCCTGAAAGAGCGCGAAGCGCAAAGCGTCGGGCACGTTGTAAAGCCCTCGGTAGAAAAGATTCGCCGCGATGAGCAGCACGGCGCCGCCGACGATGCCTAAGTACGCCTTGAACTCGGAGTTGCGCCAGAGCACCTGTGGCCCTTTCTTGTAAACCCGGTAGTAGAGCCCAAAGCTGCCGCCTGAGATGAACATGAAGAGCGACATCCATAGCTCGATGGCAGGACTTCCGAAATGCGCGGCGCTCGCGTTGTACGTCGAGAAGCCGCCCGTGCCGATCGTCGACATCGCATGGTTGACGGCGTCGAGCGCACTCATGCCGCAGGCGAAGAAGGCGAGGAACGCCGCGCCCGTCAGGACGACGTAGATGCGAAAGAGCACGCTCGTGAGGTCCTTGAGGCGCGGCAGGACGCGCTCCGATCCCTGTGCGCTCGATTCGGCGTTGTACATCGTGATGGCGCCCTGCCCCGTCGCGGGCAAAAGAGCGATGAAGATGACGATGATGCCGAGGCCGCCGAGCCAATGCGTGAGGCTTCGCCAGAGGAGCACGCCCTGAGGCAGGGCCTCGATGTCTTCGACGACGGTCGCGCCCGTGCCCGTGAAGCCCGATATGCTCTCAAAGACGCCGTCGAGGTAGCCGAGATAGCCGCCCAGAAGGTACGGCAGCATGCCGAGGAAGGTCGCCAGAAGCCAGCCGCCGCCCGTGATGGCGATGCCCTCGCGAAGCGTCAGACGTTCGCCCGGCTCTTTTCCTGCGCGGCGAAGCGCCGTGCCCGCCGCTGCACTCAAGAGGGCTGTAGCGAAGAGCGGCAAGCGAGAGGATTCGACGTACCACAGGGAAACGGCGAGCGGCACGAGGAAAATCAGCCCTTCGGCCTGCGCGATGCGCCCCAAAAAGTACGCCACGACCTTGATGTCCAAAGGAGAAGCCCTCCCTTTCTACCCCTTGTCGGACGCCTCGTTGTAGACGTCCTTCAAGAGGGTTTCCTTGCGAAGCGCGAGGCACTCGCAATGGCGCTCCTTCGCCGCTGTTTCCCGAATCGTTTCTGCGAGCACCTCGCCGATCATCGGCGCGTCGTCGTAGAAGATGTCCTTCATCGTGCCGTACGACCACTTGGGTCGGATGCCCTCGCCGTAGTTCACGACGTAGTAAAGCCCCGCGTAGCACGCGCCGATCTCACGCGCGAGGTAGACCTCGGGGCAGATGCTCTGCCCGATGATGTCGGCGCAGCCCTTGAGCATGGCGACTTCAGCAGGACTCTCGAAGTGGCGCCCATCGGTGCACGCGTAAATGCCGCGGTCGAAGATGCGACCCGAAAAGCGCTTCTTCGTCGCCGCCAGAAGCGAAGCGCGAAGCTCGGGGCAGAGGGCATCGCGCATGATGAGCAGATACCTGCCGTCGAGCATGACGTCCTTGCGGTTCGAGAGGTCGAGATAATCGTCGGGAATCAGGAAATCGCGCGGATCGAGCAAATGATTCGCCGTGCCGACGCCGCCCTCGGAGAGGACGCGCACGACGCCGGCCTCGCGGAAGACCCAGAAGACTTGGCGCGAAGCGTCGGCACGCGTCACGCCCGAGCGCCAGCCGTGCATACGGCACGAGAGCGCACGCACCTCGCCGACCGAGAACAGGCGAAAAGCGGGACTCTTTCCGTAGGGCGTGTCAAAGATGAGATTGTCGGCGAGAATTTTTATATCCTTATCGGGAAGACGCGCGGGAAAATCACTCGAAAGCGTGCCCGAGCCGCCGACGACGCCAAACGATGCGGCGGGAATTTCTTGCTGTGCCATTTATTCTCTCCTTTCGCTGAAGGTTTTCAAAACACGGTACTCCGTATCGCGCTGCGCGGCTTCTCTGCCCGCGCCTTGAATCAGGCGCACCATCTTCTGAATCGACATCTCGTAGCGCGTGCCCGCCGCCTTGACGACGTTCTCTTCGAGCATGACGCTGCCGAGGTCGTCCGCGCCGAAGCCCAGCGTCAGCTGCCCGATGCGCTCGCCCTGCGTGACCCACGAGCCTTGGATGTGCGCGATGTTGTCGAGGTAGAGGCGCGTCAGAGCCAGCGTCGTCAGGTAGTCCCACGAGCTTGTCTTCTCGCCGCCAAGCTCCGTGTGGCCGGGCTGAAATGTCCATGTGATGAAGGCGCGGAAGCCCCCCGTCTCATCCTGCAGGCGGCGCACCTTCTCCATGTGCTCGATGCGGTCGGCCATCGTCTCGCCGAAGCCGATGACCATCGTCGCCGTGCTCTCCATGCCGATCGTGTGCGCCGTCTTCATGATGCGCAGCCAGTCGTCCGTCATGATCTTCTTCGGCGCAATCCTCTTGCGGATGCGGTCGACAAGGATCTCCGCGCCGCCGCCCGGCAGGCTGTCAAGTCCCGCCGCCTGCAGCCGCTTCAATGTCTCCTCGACGGAAAGCCCCGCCTTCTCTGCGAAATAGAGGATCTCTGTCGCCGTGAAAGAGTGGATCGTCAGCATGGGAAACTCGCGCTTCAAACGGCGCAGCATTTCCTCGTAATAGGCAAGACCCAGCTCCGGATGCAGACCGCCCTGAATCATCAGCTGCGTGCCGCCCGCCTCGACCGTCTCACGCGCCTTTTCGAGGATTTCCTCGTAGGAGAGCAGGTAGGCGTCCGCCGCGTCCAAGCGGCGGTAGAAGGCGCAGAAGCTGCACTCGTTGCGGCAGATGTTCGTGTAGTTGATGTTGCGGTCAACGATGAACGTCGTGCGGTTGCCGTAGCGCGCGCGCCGCACGACATCGGCCTCGCGTCCGAGCGCGATCGGATCTTGTGCGAGGAGAAGAGCCTCGCCCTCCTTTTCCGTCAGGCGCATTACGCTTCCCCCTCTCCGCTCGCCAACGCGTGATAAAATGTGTCGCGCTCCACAGGCTCGTAGCCCGCCTCGCGGATGATGCGGCAGAGCCTTTCGCGCGTGATGCCCGTGCCCGTCTTGGCGCCCGCCGCGTGGATGATCTTCTCCTCGCCGATCGTGCCGTCGAGGTCGTCCGCGCCGAAGCCCAGGGCGAGTTGCGCCACGGGCATCGTCAACATGATCCAAAACGCCTTGATGTGGCGGATGTTGTCGAGGATAAGGCGCGAGAGCGCCATCATCTTCATGTCCTCCCACGAGCCGACGCGCTCCAGCGCATAGTCCTTCGCAAGCTGCGTATTCGCGGGATGAAAGGGGAAGGAGACGAACGCCTGGAAGCCGCCCGTCTCGTCCTGTATGTCGCGCAAAGTGACGAGGTGCTGCAGGCGCTCCTCGATCGTCTCCACATGACCGTAGAGCATCGTCGCGTTCGTGCGTATGCCGAGAGAATGCGCGGCCTTCATCGTCTCGATCCACTGGGCGGCCGTCGCCTTCTTCGGACAGATGATCGCGCGCACGCGGTCCGCGAGAATCTCCGCGCCGCCGCCCGGAAGCGAAGAAAGCCCCGCCTCCTGCAAAAGGGCGAGCACCTCCTTGACGCTCTTTCCCGTCATCTCGGCAAAATGCACGATCTCAACGGGCGTGAACGCCTTGATGTCGGCATCGGGCAGAGCCGCCTTGACCTGGCGCACGACATTGATATAGTAGTCGAAAGGCTTCGTCGGATGAAGCGCCGAGACGATATGGATCTCGCCGAGCCGCTTGACCTCTTTCGCCTCGGCAAGGACGCGTGCGACGTCCGCCGCCTCCATCACATAGCCATGGCTCTCGCCTTCCGCCACTTGAAAGGCACACAAGGGGCAGCCTGACGTGCAGATATTCGTCAGATTGATATGGCGGTTCACATTAAAAAAGACACTCCTGCCGCTCGCGCGTTCCTTCGCACGCCGCGCCACATCCGCGAGAAAAAGAAGGTCGTTCTCCTCGTAGAGCGCCAAGGCGTCCGCAAGGTTCAGCCTCTCCCCCTGCTCCGCCTTGCGGCGTGCAGATTCCAATATCGTCATCGTATCTTAGTTCTCCTCAAATCACATGATCGCGCGGCCATCTCGCCTTTTGAGCAGCAAACCGCTCAATCCGTCACTGTTTCGCCCAGTCCGTCCATGCCGCGGATATAATCATCAATATCCTGCACGATGCAGGAATCCCCCATCGTATGCAGGGATTCAAAATACTTCATGATATAACCGTAAACGTCATATTTCTCAAAGATCTTGGCGGTTTCCGCACCTGAAAGACGCTTGAAATAGCGATACCTTTCCATACAATAAATCAGAAACGCCGTCTTCCTTCCCATCTTTACGTCCCCTCCGGGTAATCGTAAGAGCCTGTCAGAAGTTCATCCTGATACATCGTATACAGTGTCAAGGGGCTATAATGCCATAGTTTCGATTTCTCATCCGAAAGTTCCTTGTAAAGTTCGGACTGATAGAAACAGGAAACCGCCTTATCTTCGTCAATATTGCTGTTCTCTATGATCCGCTCGATGACAGGCGGCACAAGGATGGCCAGCATCGCACTGAACTGCTCCTCGTTCATACAAGCTCCCTCCCTTCAAAATGCAGATATTGCAAGGCCTTTTCTGTCGCAAATACCAACTGGTTGAACAATCTTCGGATCTTCAGAGCCGCCAAGGTCTGCTCCCGATCCATCACGCCCGTCATATAGAGCGCAAGGACGCGGTACACATCGTCATTTGCCACTGCACCGTAAATCAGATCATACTGTCTGCCCTGATACACCCCTTGACGATTCGCCATGACGAAGTCGAGCCACGCCTCATCCGCATCGGCGAAGCGAAGCAGACTGCATTGCTGAAAAGCCTCGGCTTCATCTACCGAATATATATTCAAGGTCGCTTCTCCAGTTCTGCGCCTGGCCGCAACCTTGCCGGCAAAGTTTACAGCCTGCGCCCGGTTTGTCGTCGTATAGAACCCGAAGCCGAAGTCCAGATAGCGATTCTGCTTGATGAGTCTCGGATGCTCTACCGTCGCATTGCTCCCATGGTACAAAACCACGCCGAATGCCTCCTGTCCAGCGGCTCTTACTCTTCACTCCGTGTCGGAGAACCCGCTCAATCCGTCACCACTTCGCCCGTCCAGTCCATGATGCCGCCGAAATCGACGATGTTTCCATAGCCCATGGCAGCAAGTTTCTGCGCCGCATCATGGCTGCGCTTGCCGCTGCGGCAGTAGACGAGGATCAGCTGATTCTTGTCCTTAAGCTCTGCAGGCGGAGTCTTGTCGATGCTCTCATTCGGGATGTTGATCGCCTTCGGAATATGTCCCGTAGCGTATTCGCCCTTCGTCCGCACATCGACGATGATATAGTCCTTCTCCGACGCCATCATCTTCTGCGCCTCAGCTGCCGACACCTGGCGCGGCGCACCCGCCGCCTGCCCGCCGCAGCCGCCCGCAAAAAGCGTCAGCGCCATCAATGCCGTCAAGATAATAATCTTTTTCATAGTATCGCTCCTTTGCAATCTCAATTCTCGCCCTTATTATACCACATCCGGCAAACCGCGAGAAACTGCCTTCAGCGCCGCTCCTCGCACCACTCGCTCTGCATGACAGGGTACAAGAAGCCCGACATCGCGCCGAACTTCTCCTCGTTCGTGCAGGCGCTCTCCCACCTTTCCTGTTCAAATGGCAGCTGGCTCATCTCCAACAATTTGGCGATGGTCATCGATGGTACCGCCCCACCCCTTTGATGTCGAGAAACGCTTTTTCAACAGGAACCGCCCCTCCTTCGTAAAGATCCTTGCAAAGCCATGACATATAGATTCTGCGCAATCCGGCCGTTTCCACAACGTCAATGTATCCCGTCGCATAGGTAATACGCCCTCCGGTGATTTCCATATTCTTCACATAGCAGCCGTTGAAGTAGCGCCCGCTGACCTTGATTTCCGAACCATCCACATCGTTGTACCACGTCCCGGACATTGCGTTCATGATATAATCGGTTGTTTCTTCCTTCGTCATACCTCGATACGCTTCCGCCATTTTGCAGCCGAAATCTTTCTCCTGTACCGCAAAAGGCATGCCTAATACAAAAAACATTCCCGACAGTGCCAGAATGGCAGACCATTTCTTTATGCTTTGCATAAAAATCCTCCTCCACTAAAAACAACATCTTTCTGTCTCTCTTTGATTTTCCCTGCAATAAAAACCCAAACGGGAGTCTGCCCTGCCCATAGGAAGCAATTCAGACTCCCGCTGTCCCTTCATTCCGAGCCGTCGACAACTGCATAAAGTCCATCAGAGAAATTCGGCGACGCATACCTTCCCATATGCGAATCGTACCATTTCCTGCCGCCGTAGAACTTCATGTGGTAAGCGATGTAAAATGCCATCTCGCCCGCGAAGTGATGCCCTGTTTCCGCCATGGAGCCGACAGGCGGGACATAGTGCCATGCAGAGCTTTTTTCTCCCCAGCGGTACATCGCACGCTCATCCCAGTTATAGAGGAATTCCTCCGTATCCACCCGGTACGGCGCAGTATTGCCGCGATCTGCATCCTCGACTGTCAGCACGTTGACGGCAATCTGATAGACAGGCGGGTTGTACTGCTGCACGACGAGGGAACTTTTGTCGACATACCAGCCCACTCCCATGTGTCCGCCGCAAAGCAGGAAATTGCGATCTCCATTCAAATAGTCAGGATAGCCGCTCGCCCATGCCGTACTGCAAAGAAAGCAGCAGACGACAAAAAGTATCATGGTCAGAATGCGTTTCATAAAGATACCTCCCCAATTTGAACTCTATTGGAATCTTACACCTACTGGAAATTCACTTCTGCATCACGCGCCTCGCAATCTCGCGCATCATTTCGATCGCCCTGCCGCGCCTCTCTATATCGTCTGCCAAAATGACGAGGATCACCGCGCGTCCATCCTCGCCGTAGAGGATGCCGCCGTCTGCGTAGAGACGGTCGAGCTCGCCCGTCTTATGCGCGATGCGTGCGCCGGGCAAGGCTTGCGGGAAGCACTCGCGGTCGGTCTGGGCGAAGAGCATGTCGCGCATCTTACCGTCGTATGGCTCGCCCACACATTCCGAGCGATAGAGCCTCAAGAAGAACGTGCCAAGATCCTTCGCCGATGTAATGTTCTCGCGCCCTTCTTTCACGGCCGCATCATCCATCATCTTGCGCTGCAGTCGAGATGCATCGTAGCCGTGCGCCCTCATATAGCCATTGATCTCCGTCATACCGAGGCGGTCGATCATCATGTTCGTCGCTGTGTTGTCGCTCTCGGCAATCATCTGACGCAAAAGTTCCTCCACGGAAAACACCGTGCCCGCACGATAGCCTGTGATCACGCCAGCACCGCCTACCTTGTCGACCTCTTCAAGCCGCAGCACGTCGTCGAGATGCAGTTCTCCCGCCTTGACCTTCTCCATGGCACAGGCGAGAATGAATACCTTGATCATGCTCGCTGCGCGCATCTCATCCGCGTCTCTAATCAGCGGCGCATTTCCATCATCCGGATCGGCTAGATAGACGGTGAACTTCGCGCCGCCGCGCGCGGCAAGCCGACGCACCTCGTCGACGAGAGCGCGACGCCCCTCCTCGGTTCGCTGCGGCGTCTCTGCCTCGGGCAAGCGTCGTTCTTCCGTGCCTGGCACAGGCGACGGCATCTCGTTGTCCGACTCGCGCAGGAGCAGCCACAATCCGCCGGCAAGGAGCAGCAGGAAGAACATAAAACCGAGCGCAAGGAGGACGAGGGCGAGGACTGCCTTCCTGTCTCTCGCATTCATCGGTAGAGTCTGTCGAAGTCCGCGTTTGCCTGATCAAACGCATAGGAAGCGGTCGTACCCTCGCTGAAGCCGTAGCTGTAGTCACCGCCGTTCGAGCTGTCGACCATCCCCTTGTAGAGTCCCTGCGCACGATGTACCTCCACCGCAAAGAGGGAGCGCAGCGCATTGCACCCCGCCGGATCAGCGCCGCGGAGCGAAGCCGCGCGACTCTCCGCCTTGCGCGCCCGCTCCAGGACGGCCCTCGCATCATTGATCAGTCCGGGCGCATTGCGAAAGTCCGGATAGTTTTTCAAGTGCTGGTTCGCGCGGTTCGCGATTTCGCCGATGGCGATGTCGATTTCATCCTTCTCGCGCACGAGATCGTTCCATTCGGCGCTGCTTTGCCTCGCGCCCTTCCCTTGCGCTGCGGGCTGCGTCTGCTGCTGCGGCGGTACAGCAGACTTCGCCTCATCACGGTCCGTGCTGTAGAGATAGTAGCCGACACCGCCGACGACGAGCAGGAAGAAGCCGATGACGAGGAGGACGCCGCAGCCAATCAGGAGGCCCGTCTTGCCTGACGTCCCGCCGGACTGTGCTTGCTGCGGCGTTCCGGGCGGCATCCCTGAGCCTTGCCTCCATGCCGGACCTCCTTGCGCTGCATTTCCCTGCTGAGCACCCGTCCGATTTCCCTGCAGTCCGATGGGCGGCGAAACCGTCTGCGCACCGCCCGACGGTTTTGCCAAGTTTACACCGTGACCGCAGTTTCGGCAAAGCTGCGTTCCCTCAGGCAGCTCTGCGCCGCAATTCGTGCAATATCTCATCGTCATCTCCTCCGATTCCCTTCCCGCCCCCAAAGAGAGGCTTTTCCTCCGCAGCATCTTCCTTCGATATCTGCCCTATTTCATAGCATTAGAATTCTCTGTGCCTAGTTCATTATCCTGCAAGGAGCGGCAATCTTCTGTCGAAATATACGGTCATTGATTAATTCCTCCATTTATTTCTCCACGGAGTGCATCTTGACACATGGCAAAAAATGAGAATTCATATACAAACGGATGCATATATGGTAAGCTACACGCACAAACGTCCACTTTGTGGACATTGTGCGCCGCCCTTACATGAAACCGGCCAATCAGTCTGCGCCTACGGCTTGACTTCTTGGGGTTTCATGGTAGACTTCCAATATAGAAAAGATTCCGAAGATTTTCCTTGTTGGCGAGGTGGGAGAATGGAAAACTGTGTCGATGTGAAATCCCTGTATGAACTGTTGAATGATGCGGAAAGGCGTCTCGAAGACGCTGCACAGGAAATGCGTCTTTTACTCGAAGACGTCGAGCAAAAGGCACTGCCCGAAGAAGATGCCATGGGGGCGCTCAGGGACAGCCTGAAAGAAATATCCGCTATGCGCACCGAACTCGCAGCGAAGGGAGCGGCTCTTGACGCGGCTCCCGCTTCGTTTGCCATCGCCGATTGGCGGCGGGCGCTCTCCGCCTACGAGGAGAAGTGCGCGAACGAGGCGGGACGCGAGGCGCTGGCGCTGCTGCAAAGGCTGTATTCGGAAGATGAAGAGTGCCAGTCTGCCATCGAGACGCTGAGAGCAAGCTGCCCGTCGCTCGAAGCAGACGCCCTTGGCAGGAAGAAGCCCGACCTGCTTCGGGACATCAAGCTCCTCATGGAAGCCTTTCAGCAAGAGAAGCCGATGAAGCCAGAGAGCAAACTCCTACAGTACGGGAGGAAGCTCGCGCGTTTTCCCGAGAAGCTGGTCATCGCAGCAGCGACGGGCGATCCGCCGCTGCTGCTGCATGAGCAGGAAGAATCGGCGCCTGCGACGTTGACTGCGGAAGAAGCAGATGTGCCAAAAGCGCATGGCAAAGCAGCCCGAAAAGAGGATACCCCCCACGCCGCTGAGGAAGATGGAGCGCCTGTCCGTGCCGCCTCTTTTGCCGCAGACGTATCGGCAAAAGAAGCGCAGGACGAACGCATTGCCACTACGCTTTTCGAGCGCATCCGAGAAAAATATGCGACCGAGCACCCCTTGCTCGAAATTGAAGACCATTCTGCGGAGAAGAAGCCTACGGCAAAGACCATCAAAAACTATCTGAAGCAGGGCACTGCTGCCATCGGCTACCTGCGCATCCTTTCGATGCTCGCGGGCATTGAAACGATGTTCACCGCCTCATGGATTGAAGCGGAGGCGAAAAAGAACGACGCGCTCGCGCACTCCGTACTCGCCGACATGGTAGAGCGCGGCTTCCTGCGTCTGCTGCATTTTCGCGATCTCCCCGACATGTACGATGTCCCTGCAAGCCTTTATCCCGAACTGAGCGCCAAGGAAGTCCTGCGCCTCCTGCATTGGAAGAAAAAGCCGCCGCAGCCGCTTGAGAAGACGATCGATCCGTTGGCGCTGGAGGCTCTGTCCGACCTGCTTCATGAGCAGGGCTGCCTCCACTCGGATCGGCGGAAAGGAGCGCTGCACAAAGGAGGGACGAACTGGTGCGGCGCTGAGGGTTACTTCCTCCTGACATCACGCACGGCTCTCAGGGAAGATCACTACATTTTCGTGGCTGCACCGCCGACCGTCAAGTGGTTGGAAAAGGTGCGGGCGGCACGCAGGAAAGCTCCCGAGAGCGCCCTGTACCTTCTGGGTGCGGATGCACAGCATATTGAGGAAATTCGCGCCTTCCTTGAAGAGCACTGCGAGAGTGCGCTGAAGATCGCAGGAACGTATGTCTGGGAAGAAGATGTGTGGCAAGAGACGAGCGCCGATGAAGCGAAGGTTCGCGCGGAAGGTGCGGGAAACGCCTCGATAGAAAAGAATGCGCCGAAAGAGGAAACGACGGCGGACAGTCTGCAGGAGCCGAAAAGCGCCTCGGCGGATGCGAGAGGAGCGGGCGACGAAGAGGCTTTAGGCGAAGGCGCGGCTTCAGGAGAAATGCCGACGATGGAAGCCGCATCGGCGCGGGTGCAACTCGTGACGGAGACGCCGACGGCTGACGCAGCGACGATCGCCGCCGAGCCGATGCAGCCGACGGCGACGGAGTCGACGACGGCACGGCCGATGGCGGAAGATGCGGCATCGGCTGCACAGGAGATGCCGACTGTCGCGATTCCGCCAGTCGGAGAGCCGTCTGCCGAAGAAGCAGCTTCTGCCCCTGCCAAAGCCGCTGCACTCCCCGGCGCGAGCGCGATCATGAAAGGCATATCCGTCGAGCAGAATCTCCATGCGATGCTGGAATGCGGCGATTTCGCCAGTGCCTCGGCGTACCTTCATGCTGCGGCGCACTTCGCGCCGGATTTGTGGAAGCAGCTGAATCAGGAGCTTGCCTACGCGCTCTTTGCACCGCTGCAAAAAGTCCGTTACTCCTCCGATGTTCTCACGGACGTCTATTTCACGCAGAGCATGGGCGAACCGCATGAAGGATTGGCCGTCTCTGCCATGCTCTGGAACTTCTATCTCGATCATACGTCTTATGACTATGGGATGCAGAGCCTCCTCGGCACGGCGAAGAGCTTCGACTTGCTCAAGGAAGCCGCAGGACTCAGTGACGCGCTCTACACCCTCATGCAATTCAAGACGGAAGCGCAGAGCGGCGCGGACAAGTATGCCGACTACCGGCTTAAGGACAAGAGCCGCATGGAAGGACATTTGAAGGATCTGCAGACGAAGGCGCGGGAATATGAGGGTAGGTTCGTTCACGGTCATATCACGGAAACTGGCAGCAACCGCCGCTTCATCGAGACGCAGAAACTGATCTTCGCTCCCGACGGCAATCTTGCCAACGCCTTGCATTCTGTTGCTGAAGGGGAAAGGGAGATGTTCGATCTCGTCCGCGACTATGTCGCAGAAGCATTTCTGCAAGATCCCGAGGAGGGTGCTCCTCCTTTTGAAATGCAGAACGTCAGCATGGACAAGATCAATCGTCTGATCGACGACTGCTGGCACAGGGCGGGCAGTCTCGTCCTCCTCCAAAGGCGCTCGGACAGGCTCATCGGCAACTATCGCAGTTCCTTGCAGAAGCGCCTCGAAAAGATTGCCGTCCTGCTGACGCAGTGGGTGAAGTGCTCGGATGCGCTCGGCATTGACGAGATGAACAGTAGCCTGCCCGCCTACCGCAAGATGCACGGGAGGCTCCTCGAACAGCTGGAAAAGGCGCAGGAGTCCATCCAAGAGACAGCTCTTCCCGCGTGGGAGCGGCAGGTTCTTTCCCATACGATCGGCGAGATCGTGCGTCGTCTGCGCGGCGACTACGAGGAGAAGGAGCAGCGCTTCTTCTACGCCGACTTCCTGCGGACGCCGTACGTGCTGCTCGACGAGGACTTTTTGCCGCGTGTCACGCAGCCTGTCGGCGACCTCGAAAATTTCTTCCCCCTGCGGCGCATCGAGCAGCATTTTGCAGCGGAAAAGCCCGCCTTCGCCGTGCGCCTGCAGGAGATTCTCGATGGGAGCGACGACCTCGGCTCGGCTCGGCTCATCGTCTCGTATCTCGATGCGACAGGAGAGCCGCCCGCGCCCGAGGTGCGTGCCATGATCGAACGCATGGAGCCGGACAGCATCATCGCCCATGCTCGGCGCGTGAAGAAGGAATTCATCGAGAGCTTGGAGCTTGCACAGAGCTACGGGCAGATCGAATCGGCCATCGAGGACAAGAAGGAAAAGATCCTTGAGACGGTGGAAGTCTGGTTCGTGCGTTGTCAGGAAAACCTCGACTACGGCTTTTTTGCCGCCATCGTCGAGGCGTTCAAGAAGAAGATCGACGACGATGCAGAGCATCGCGGCAAGGCTCTTCGAACCGAGTTGGACAAGCTGCAGACGGCTCTGCCGCCCGCAGCTGACGAGGAGGAGAGCGAGCGCCGTGAGGCGAAGATCGAGAAGATCCGCCGCATGATCGACATCAAGAACTACACCGTAACTGAAGATATGCTGCACCGCTTCGGCGAGGATGCGGACGACTCGCCGCTCGAATCCCTGCAGACCGACGAACTGCGGGACTTCCTGCGTTTCTATGACAGCAGCTACAACAAGGTGTACGGGTCGAGCCGTACGCTGTCCTCTGTCGTGCACCTGCGCGGACGCAACAAGGAGACGCGCGGCGGCGAAGCGCTTCTCAACGCATGGCCGAAATCGGGCAGAGGCGCGAATCAGAGCGCCATGATCAAGGAGCTTCTGCGCGGCCTCGGCTTCTCCGTTGCCTCCGTAAAGGCGCTTTCGCCCATCGGCAAGACGGAAAACTACGAGGTGCTCCTCGAAGAAGCCGCAGGGGGGCGGCGCAACTACGCGCATCCCTTCGCTGCCTTCGGATCGAGGGCGACACAGACGCCGTTCCGCGTCATCTGCCTCTACGGCAAGTTCGACGCCGACGCATTGATCGACCGCTTCAAGGAGATCGGCACGGCAAAGCCCACGCTCGTCTTCCTCGACTATGCGCTGCAGAAGGATCAGCGCAACCGTCTGGCGCGCAAGACGAAGCTTGAGATCCCCGAATGCTGCTTCGCCGTCATCGACCGCGTGGTGATCGGCTATCTCGCGGAACACTATGCGGAGACGAAGATCAACCGCATGACGCTCTCCATCACGATGCCGTACGCCTTCTACCAGCCCTATATCCCGAATGCGGCGAATGCGATGCCGCCCGAGATGTTCATGGGGCGCAAGGAAGCGCTCGACAAGATCGTCAACCCGCAGGGCGAGAACATCGTCTACGGCGGCCGGCAGCTCGGAAAGTCAGCGCTCCTGCGCATGGCGGAGTACACGGTCAACCGCATGGGTGACGGCAGCCGCGCCCTGATGGTCGACGTCAAGAGCTGCAATGTCGAGGAGGCGGCGCTGCGCATATCGCGCGAGTTCGCCGACAGCAAGATCCTCGCGGCGGATTTTGAGACGCGCGATTGGACGGAACTGGCGCGCGCCATCCGCCTGCGCCTCAATGAAACGAGCGAGCGGATTCCCTACCTGCTGCTGCTCATCGACGAGGCCGACGCCTTCATCGAGAGCTGCAAGGCGGTCGATTACCGCCCCTTCGAAGAGCTCAAGAACATTCAGACCATCGGACAGGAGCGCTTCAAGTTCGTCATCGCCGGCCTGCGGAATGTCGTGCGCTTCGACAAGGAGGCGCTGAGCAAGAACAGCGTCCTCGCGCATCTGAAGTCGTACACCGTGCGCCCGTTCAGCGCCACGGAGGCGAGAGAGCTTCTCGAAGTCCCGCTCGCGTGCCTCGGCCTGCGCTTCTCCGAAGAGAAGCAGGCGCTCGTCTCGACGATCCTCGCGACGACAAATTACTTCCCGGGACTCATCCAGCTTTACTGCTACAAGCTGCTCGAAGCCATGAAGAAGGACTATGCGGGATATGAGGAGGCGAACACGCCGCCCTACGAGATCAACGAGAAACACATCAAGAAGGTTTTGGCGGAAGCCGATTTCATGCAGGACATCTACAACAAGTTCGACATCACCCTGCGCGTCGACGAGGACTGCTATTATCACATCCTCGCCATCCTCATGGCGGATCTCTACCACGACGGGGAGAATTCCGAGGGCTGCCTGCCCAAGGATCTTCTTAAACGCGGGAAGGACTACGGCATCAAGAAGATGGAAGTGCTTTCGCTTGAGAACGTGCACGCCCTGATGGAAGAGCTGCGCGAACTGAACATCTTCCGTCTGACGGCGGGCGGACGCTACCTCTTCGCACGCTACAACTTCTTCCAGCTCATGGGCAGCAAGGAGCATTTGGAGAACGAACTTCTCACCTATATGGAGGATTGACATGGAAAGGATCTGGTGGGGCAGCGTCCCCAATGCCACCCGCTACGTGCAGGAGATCGTCGACGCGGTTCGCGAGGAAAAGAGCATGGTTCTCGTGCTGGGGAAAGATGTCCCGTGGCGCGAATTTCTTCCCGTGCTCGTCGAAGAGCGCATCGCCTTCCTGCCCGACCGCTCGCTGAAGCGTCTCGCCTGCCCCGCCGAAGAGCCGGGCGCCTACCTTCTTGAGCATTACTGCATGGAAGAAAAGCGCCTCGCCTACCGCGCAGGCAAATCCCATGCGCAGTTCCTCGCCGAGGCGGAAGGGCTCGTGCTGCACAAGGCGATCGTGTGGATCGATATTCAGGATGCGGCCAAGGCGCGTGCGTGGACAGAATTCATCCACGCCTATTACGGCTTTGCGAAAAAGGGGGCGGCGACGCCCTCGTTCCTCCTCGCCTTCTCCGAGGACTTCGGCGTAGGACGCGGCTGCAAGGGCATCGTATATCACGCCTTTTCCGATGAGGTCAACGAATTCGACCGCTTCGCCTTCGCTACGCTGGCGGCGGCAGGCAGCGTCGGGCAGCGGCGCCTCAAGCCCTACCTCGCTACGCTCGCCGCCACCGTCTGCGCCGAGGATATGGAACTGTGCGCCGCCTGCAGCCGGCGCGGCATGGATTTCCTGCGCCACCCGCGCGAGACGCTCGAACGGATCGCCGAGGAAGAAGTGCGAAGCGACGGCAGTCCCTTCGCGCTCGACGCGCTCTATGAAGATCTGACGCGTCGGATCTGGAAGGCGCAGGTCAAGACCGTGTTCCCCGCCATCGAAGATCGGCGTCAAGCCTACATCGAAAAATGCCGCGACGCGCTTCGCACCATGAACCTCGTGCCCGAAGAGGTCGAAATCGGCGTACTCTCGCACAAGGCGGCAGTCGGGGAAATCAAGCTCCCGTCCGCGGATGTAGAAGAGCTCCTCCTGCTCAAGGAAGCGAGGAATCATCTCGCACATATCCGGGAAGTTCCCTTTGGCGTTGTGGAGAGGCTTGTATGATGGAATCACTGATAAATTCAGCCACCCATCTTCGCACATCTGCACTGTCCTCTCGTCGTCGCCAAATCCTCGACGTAGCACCGCTACGCCTGCGGTTTGTCTCCTTGCTGAGCCGTCCAAGAGCCAAGTCCGAAGGACGCAGGCGATTGGGCAACGGCTCGTATGCGAAAACGTCCCAAGAATGCAAGCGCGAAGCGCGTCGCATGATTGGCTGACGTTGACCGCTATAGATACAGCGCATCTGTGCAAATCTGGGCGACCTCATTTTATCAGCGCTTCCTTATAATTGTTTCAGTGACTGGCGAACCGTCGGTTCTCCTCCGTGTGAGGAGGTGATGTGCGTGACGCTTTATGAAAAGCTGTCGATCCTCATTGCAGCGCTTGCGCTGGCAGTGGACATCACTTTTCATCTGCTTGCTCTGTAAGTAGAAAAAAGAACCGCTGCGCGGTTGCGGCGGTTCTTCTTTCAAGACAAAAATCTTAACAGGAGAGACCGACGCACCCAAAACGCCAGTCACTCTTTCTTTTGTCATTATAGATTTTTCGTGCATGGATGTCAAGCGCGCCAGCGAAAGGCGCGCTCGGCATCCATTTTCTTTCAGCGAATCTTTCCGATTTGGTTCAGCAGCTGCCAACCTCGTCGAGCGCCTTGACCGCGCCCGTCTTCGTGAGGCTTACGGCTCTTCCTTCGCCGAGTCCTGTGAAGATGACGAGGCAGGCGTCGGACTTCGCATGCTCCTTGATGTAGGCGTCGTCGAAGGTCATGAGGCGGTCTCCCTTCTTGACCTTCTGGCCGCCTTCGACGAAGACCTCGAAGCCCTGCCCGCCGAGCGCGACGGTGTCGACGCCGATGTGCAGCAGATACTCCGTGCCGTCGGCGGTCTTCATGCCGATCGCGTGCTTCGTGTCGAAGACGAAGACGACTTCGCCGTCCTCGGGCGCGTAGACCGTTTCTTCCGTCGGGTAGACGAAGTAGCCGTCGCCCATCATCTTGCCCGCGAATGCCTCGTCGGGCGCTTCCTCGATCGGATGCACCTCGCCTGCGACAGGAGTGAAGAGCGTATGCGCGCTAGTTTCACCGGCAGACGCTTCCTGCGCGCCCGACTCCTGCGCCGAGGCGTTTTCCTCAGACACGTTTGTCGCAGAGGATTTTTCTGTGTCCTTTTCCGTCGGCTCTGCAGCGTCCGTCGCTTCCGGCTCGACGTCGGGCGCTGTTTCGAGGTACGTTTCAAGATTCGACTTGATGACGGCGACCTGCGGGCCGTAGATGACCTGCACGCCCGTGCCCTTGACGATGACGCCGACGGCGCCCGTCGCCTTCAGGAGCTTCTCGTTGACGAGCGAGGAATCTGCGACCGAGCAGCGAAGGCGCGTCGCGCAGCAGTCGACGGAAGTGATGTTCCTCTTGCTGCCGAGTCCGCGCGCGATCGCCGCGCTCTTGGCATCGGCTGCTCCTGCGCCGGACGCTGCCCCCGCCGCGCCTTGCTGTGCCTGGTAGTCAGCCTTCGAGTAGAGCTTCGTCTCCTCGTCGTCGTCCTCGCGGCCCGGCGTCTTGAAGTCGAAGTGGCGGATCATCCACGAGAAGATGAAGTAGTAGAGGAAAAAGTAGACGACGCCGACCGGGATGATATACATCCAGCCCGTCTTCGCCTCGCCCTGCAGGATGCCGAAGATGAAGAGATCGAGGAGGCCGCCCGAGAACGTCAGACCGACGGCGATGTTGAGGATGTGCGCGATCATGTAGGCGGCGCCTGCGAGCGCGACCTGCACGGCGAAGAGCGCGGGTGCGACGAAGAGGAAGGAGAACTCAATCGGCTCGGTGATGCCCGTGAGCATCGAGGTCAGAGCCGCCGAGAGCAGAAGGCCGCCCGCGACCTTCTGCTTTTCGGGACGCGCACAGCGGTACATGGCAAGCGCCGCGCCCGGCAGGCCGAAGATCATGAAGATGAACTCGCCCGAGAAGTAGCGCGTCGCATCCGAGCTGAAATGCGTGACATCGGGCGAAGCGAGCTGGGCGAAGAAGATGTTCTGACCGCCTTGGACGAGCTGGCCGTCGATCATCATCGAGCCGCCGACGCCCGTCTGCCAGAACGGCAGATAGAAGACGTGGTGCAGGCCGAAGGGGATCAGAGCGCGCTTGATGATGCCGAAGATCAGCGTGCCGATGTAGCCCGTGCCCGTCACGAGGCCGCCGAGCGCGAAGATGCCCTGCTGTGCGAGCGGCCAGACAAAGTACATGGCGATGCCGACGAAGAGGAAGACGATCGTCGAGATGATGGGCACGAAGCGTGAGCCACCGAAGAACGACAGCGCGTTCGGCAGCACGATCTTGTGGTACTTGTTGTGCAGCCAAGCGACGCCAATGCCGACGATGATGCCGCCGAAGACACCCATCTGAAACGACAGGATGCCGCAGCTCGGCGCAATCGTGCCTTCGAGCACCGTGGGCGCGATCGTGCCGTCCGCGAGGATCTGCCCGCCGATCTTCAGCATGGCGTTGCACGCCGTGTGCATGACGAAGAAGGCAATCATGGCAGAAAGCGCCGCGACTTCCTTCTCCGCCTTCGCCATGCCGATGGCGACGCCGACGGCGAAGATGATCGGCAGGTTGCCGAAGATCGTGCTGCCCGCGCTCGCCATGATGGAGAGAAGCGCGTGAAGCGGCGTTCCTGCACCGAGAAGGGCGGTAAGGCCGTACGTCTCGATGGTCGTGGCGTTCGTGAACGACGCGCCGAGACCTAAGAGTATGCCGGCGATCGGCAGGATGGCGACGGGCAGCATGAAGCTGCGCCCGACACGCTGGAGTACGCCGAAAATTTCGTCTTTCATGACAACGAAAACCTCCTTTCTGGGGAATTGCTGGATTCATCCATACCTCCCCGACCGAAGAAATATTACGTTTCGATTATACCGCAGCAGAAGGAATCTTGTAAAGGCGCAGGGCGATAAATGAGAATATTGTCAACGATTTCTCTCTTTGTATAAATCCCGATAAATTCAATGGGAAAAGTGTTGACTTTTTGTCTTTTATTTACTATAATGAGAATCAATAAAAGTAACTGCCTATCAGATAAAGGAGATGACGATCATGCGTGAAGCAGGACATACCTTTTTGGCGAGAATGGGGAAGACGAAGCTGCGCCCGGGCGGCATCGACGCGACGAACTGGCTCTTGGAGAAGGCGAAGATTCAGCCGTCGTCCAAAGTTCTTGAAGTTGCGTGCAACATGGGGACGACGATGATCCTCGTCGCCGAGCGGTACGGCTGCGAAGTCGTCGGCATAGACCTCGATGAGGCGGCGCTCGAAAAAGCGCGTGAAAATATCAAGAAAAAGAAGCTCGAAGACAAGCTCTCCGTCGTCAGCGGCAGCGCTTTCGCGCTTCCCTTCGAGGATGCGAGCTTCGATGTCGTCATCAACGAGGCGATGCTCACGATGCTCATCGGTGCGGACAAGGGGCGCGCACTCAAGGAGTATTCGCGCGTCCTGAAGCCCGGCGGCGTCCTTCTGACGCACGACGTCGTCTTCCGCGAGGAAGACCCGAAGGTGCAGCACGAGCTTATGGCCGGGCTTTCCAAAGCGATCAACGTCCACGTCGAGCCGCTGACGCTTGCGGGATGGAAGGAAACGATCGAGAAGCATGCCTTCCGTACGGAGCAGAAGCACGGCGATATGACGCTCCTCGACCCGCCGGGCATCCTGCACGATGAGGGCGCGAAGGGCGCGCTGAAGATCATGACGAACGCCATGAAGAAGGAGAACCGCGACATGTTCACGACGATGTTCGACTTCTTCCACGACCACGCCGCCCAGCTCGGCTATGTGGCAAACTTCAGCACGCGGGTATAGTCGGCGCGCGATCATACAGCTAAAAAGCGGGGCTGCTGCACGTCCATTTCGTGCAGCAGCCCCGCTTTTCTATTTGCAGGACGCGCTGAATCAATAATTCTTCTTGAGCTGTTCAAAATACGCCTGCGGATGGGCGCAGACGGGACAGACCTGCGGCGCCTGCGGCGATTCGCAGACGTAGCCGCAGTTGCGGCACTGCCAGATGATCTTCTCATCCTTCTTGAAGACCTTCTCATCCTTGACGTTTGCGAGCAGCAGTCGATAGCGCTCCTCGTGCTCCTTCTCGATCTTTGCGACGGCCTCGAAGAGATTCGCGATCTTCGTGAAGCCCTCTTCCCTTGCGACCTTGGCAAACTCGGGATACATCGACGTCCATTCCTCGTGCTCGCCGTCAGCGGCCGCCTCAAGGTTCTCCGCTGTCGTGCCGATGCCCGCGACGAGCTTGAACCAGATCTTCGCATGCTCCTTCTCGTTGCCCGAAGTCTCCGTGAAAAGCGCCGAGATTTGCTCGAAGCCGTCCTTCTTCGCACGCGATGCATAGTAGCCATACTTCGTATAGGCCTGCGACTCACCGGCAAATGCCGCCCAAAGATTCTTTTCGGTCTGTGAACCCTTCAATTCCATGGCAATTCCTCCTCATAGAATAGTTCGTAGATATGGATTTTCCTGTATCATAACACTGACGGCAAATACCGTCAATCCCTATTTGTTTAATATGAATGATTCTCGTTTGCCTTATTTTGTTGCACAGGCTACCTTTGGACGCAGGCGCATGGAAAAGCTCCTGATTCATCCATAAAAAGAAGCCGCACCGAAAAATCTCTTCGATGCAGCTCCTTTTTTATCGTTCGGGTGCAGATCCCGCGTCAGTGGATCTCAATCTGCTTGCGCTGAGGCTCGCCCGCTGCTTTCGGCAGCTTCACCTGCAGCACGCCGTCCTTGAATTCCGCGTGGATGTTCGCTTCGTCGATGCCGTCGATGTAGAACGAGCGGCTGACCTCGCCCGTGTGGCGCTCGCGGCGGATGTAGTTGCCCGCCTCATCCTTCTCGTCCTTCGACTCGTCGCGCGAGGCGGCAACGGTCAGATAGCCGTTCTCATAGTGCAGAGCGACATCCTCCTTCTTCATGCCCGGCAGATCGGCGGTCAGCTCGTAATGATCGTCCATCTCCTTGACGTCCACCTTGAAGGCGGCAGCGCCCCAGTTCGCGGCGGGAAAGCCGTCGCGGAAGAAAGAGTCGCGCATCGCGTCGAAGAGTGCGAACGGATTCGCGCTGCTGCGCTCCGCGAGATCATGACGTCCGGCAAAAGGTACCAGTCCAAACATAGCAATCAACTCCTTGAAATTCATGCGGCGGCACGGCTCTCTGTGCCGTCGTTCATTGTTTTCATTACCGAAGGTATTCTTTGCTCACCTTCCGATTCTTATTATACGCATAAAAGTCAAAAAGTCAATAGGTCAAAAAGAAAAAGTTTTACCGTCGCTTATCCCTGCGAATACACGCTGATTTCCACGAGATTACCGTCGGGATCGCGCAGATAGATACTGTCGATGTGCCCTTTTGCGCCTGTGCGCTCGACGATGCCGAGTTCGATGGGTGCGCCCTTCGCCTCAAGCTCGCGCCGGATGTCGTCAATCGAGCCGTCAGCAATCAGACAGAGGTCAAGACTGCCACAGGTCGGATGCTTTGCGGCAGGCTGGAACTCGCCCTTTTGCACATGGATGTTGAACTTCGCATTGCCGAAATGTAGCGCATGGCGGCCGTCCCTTTCGCGATGCTCCATGCCGAGCACGCCTTCGTAGAAGGCAAGGCATTGTTCGAGATCCTGCGTCGTGATAACGATGTGGTCGATGTGCTTGATGTTCATTCGATCTTCTCCCTTCTGTCAGATGAATTACTTATATTTATTCTATCATAGAGTCTTATCGAAGGGAATATCTGTCGCTTTACATTTAGAAGAATGGCGAAGCCATGAAAATCCCTGTATTTTCTATCCTCCTTGATAATCCCGCAAGGTTCTCTCACAATCTAATGAATAAATGATATTTATGGAATTGTGTATAAAATGTATTTGCGCGAAAATTCCCGTTATAGTATGCTTAGAATGTAGGATGTAACACGGACATGCGGCTGCCGCAGGAAAGCGGGCAGCGCAGACGGGAGGTTTTCCAATGACCAAGGCAGAGTGGCAGGGATTCAACGGCGGACTTTGGCAGGAGGAGATCAATGTTCGCGACTTCGTGCAGAGGAACTACACGCCCTATGACGGCGCAGAAGATTTCCTCGCCGCGCCGACGGAGGCGACAAACCGCCTCTGGCAGAAGCTGCAGGAGCTGCAGCGTGCCGAGCGCCGGAAGGGCGGCGTGCTCGACATGGACACGGACATCGTCTCGGGACTGACCTCGCACGGCGCGGGATATATCGACGAATCGCTCAAAGATCTGGAACGAATCGTCGGCCTGCAGACGGACAAGCCGTTGAAGCGTGCCTTCATGCCCTACGGCGGCATCAAGATGGCGGAAGAGTCGTGCAGGAACTACGGCTACGAACCGAGCGAGCGTCTGCACGAAATCTTCACGAAGTACCACAAGACGCACAACCAGGCGGTCTTCGACGCCTACACGCCGGAGATTCGCCGCGCGCGCCACAGCCACATCATCACGGGGCTGCCCGACACCTATGGCCGCGGGCGCATCGTCGGCGACTACCGCCGCGTCGCGCTCTACGGCATCGACCGCCTCATCGAGGCGAAGAAGGCCGACCATGCGGAAATCGGTTCGGACGGCGTCATGTCCGACGACGTCATCCGCCTGCGCGAGGAAGTGGCCGAGCAGATCCGTGCGCTCGGCGGCATGAAGGAGATGGCGGCGATCTACGGCTTCGACATCTCGCGTCCAGCTCGGACGGCGCAGGAGGCCGTGCAGTGGCTCTACTTCGGCTACCTCGCCGCCATCAAGACGCAGAACGGCGCGGCGATGAGCGTCGGGCGCATCTCGACCTTCCTCGACATCTACATCGAGCGCGACATGAAGGAAGGCAGGCTCACGGAAGCTGAAGCGCAGGAGCTGATCGATCACCTCGTCATGAAGTTCCGCATGGTGAAGTTCGCGCGCATCACGAGCTACAACGAGCTGTTCTCGGGCGATCCCGTTTGGGCGACCCTCGAAGTCGCGGGCATCGGCATGGACGGGCGCTCCATGGTCACGAAGAACGATTTCCGCTTCCTGCACACGCTTGAAAACATGGGTCCTGCGCCCGAGCCGAACCTCACGGTGCTCTACTCCGAGGCTCTGCCTGAATCGTTCAAGCGCTATGCGGCGAAGATCTCCATCGACACGAGTTCCATCCAGTACGAGAACGACGATGTGATGAAGCCTGCGTGGGGTGACGACTATTCGATCTGCTGCTGCGTCTCCGCCACGCAGACGGGCAAGGAAATGCAGTTCTTCGGCGCGCGCGCCAACCTCGCGAAGTGCCTGCTCTACGCCATCAACGGCGGCATCGACGAGAAGACGGGCGAGCAGATAGCGCCGGCTTTCGCGCCCGTGCGCGCGGACGTGCTTGACTATGACGATGTGCTGGCGAAGTTCAGCCGCATGATGGAATGGCTCGCCTCCGTCTATGTGAACGCGCTGAACCTCATCCAGTACATGCACGACAAATATTATTACGAAGCGGCGGAAATGGCGCTCATCGACACCGACGTGCGCCGCACCTTCGCGACGGGCATCGCGGGCTTCTCGCACGTCGTCGATTCGCTCGCCGCCATCAAGTATGCGCGCGTGCGTCCCGTCTACAGCGAACGCGGCTACGTCGTCGACTACGAGGTCGAGGGCGACTTCCCGCGCTACGGCAACGACGACGACCGCGCCGACGACATCGCGCGCTGGCTCCTCAAAACCTTCATCGAGAAGGTTCGTGCCCGCCACACCTACCGCAACTCCGAGCCGACGACCTCGATCCTCACGATCACCTCGAACGTCGTCTACGGCAAGTATACGGGCGCCATGCCCGACGGAAGGAAGGCATGGACACCGCTCGCGCCCGGCGCAAATCCGAGCTACGGTGCGGAAAAGTCGGGGCTGCTCGCCTCCTTGAACTCCGTCACGAAGCTGCCCTACGAGTGGGCGCTCGACGGCATCTCCAACACGCAGAGCATGACGCCCGAATCGCTCGGACACACGGAAGAGGAGCGCATCGATCAGCTCGTGCGCGTGCTCGACGGCTACTTCACGCAGGGAGCGCACCACCTCAACGTCAACGTCTTCGACCGCGCGAAATTGCTCGACGCCGTCGACCACCCCGAGAAGGAAGAATATCAGAACTTCACGATCCGCGTCTCGGGCTACGCCGTGAAGTTCATCAGCCTCACGCGCGAGCAGCAGCTGGACGTCATCGCACGCACCTTCCATGAGGCCATGTGACGGCGTGCCGCTCGGCCGCATCCGCTCCGTCGAGAGCTTTGGCTCGGTCGACGGCCCCGGCCTTCGCTACATCGTCTTTCTCGCGGGCTGCCGCCTGCGCTGCCTCTACTGCCACAACCCCGAGACATGGGGCGCTGCGGGGGCGGAGGAGAAGAGCGCCGAAGCCGTGCTCGCCGCCGCGCTGCGCTTTCGCCCTTATTGGAAGGGCGGCGGCGGCATCACCGTCTCGGGCGGCGAACCGCTCGTGCAGGCGGACTTCGTCGCGGGGCTTTTCCGCCTCGCAAAAGAGGCGGGCGTCTCCACCTGCCTTGACACGGCGGGCGAACCCTTCTCACGCACGGACGACGCCGTCCTTCGCGCCATCGCCGCAAGCGACCTCGTGCTTCTCGACATCAAGCACATCGATCCCGAGAAGCACGAAGCGCTCACGGGCAGGCGAAACGAGAATATCCTAGACTTCGCACGCTATCTGGCCAAAGAAAAGAAGCCCGTATGGCTGCGCCACGTCCTCGTGCCCGGCCTTACGGACGACGCGCTTTCGCTCAACCGCCTCGCACGCTTCGCCCGAAGCCTCGGCAACATCGAGCGCTTCGAGGTTCTGCCCTATCATGCCATGGCGCGAGCGAAGTATGAAAAACTCCATATCCCCTATCCGCTGCCCGAGACGCGCGAGCCGCGTACCGATGACATCCGACGCGCCGAAGAAATCCTCGGCGTCGCCGACTATCAGGGCTGGCGAAAGAAGTAGGCGCTCCCTGCCGCCGCAGCTTTTCGCTGCTGCGTCAGGGAGTTTTGCTTGCAGCGAATCCCCCGTTTTGGCATTTTTAATAATTTACCATGAAAGTCCAAGAAGTCAAGCCGTAGGCGCAGACTGATTGGCTCTTCCATGTAAGGGCGGCGCACTTTTGTCCACAAAGTGGACGTTTGTGCGTGTAGTTTATATAGTTCTCTTTTCGTATTCTTATCTATATTTTACCTGTTTTTTAAATTTTCTGCAGATTGTACGAAAGGATTTTATGCTATCTTTGTAGAAAAGATATAAAAAAACTAGGATTCGTCAAGGTTTAACAAAGAAAGGGGAAGAAGAGCATGAAGACATCTTGGAAGAAACTCCTCACGGTCGTAAGCACGGCGCTCCTTTGCGGCGCGCTCCTCACGGGCTGCGGTGGTTCAGGGGGCTCAGGCGGCTCCGACGGCTCGGGCGGCGGCATGCTCGGCAGCAAGAGCCTCGGCCCTGACGCGCCGAAGGAAGTCGTCGCCCAGCTCAAGCTTGGCGACAAGGACGTGCCGCTCTACGAGTACAAGGGTGCGGCGCTCCCCGAGAAGCTTCAAGGCTTCCATTCCAACCTCGCCGTGACGAAGAACGCCATATACGGCATCAGTTTCGTCGCCGCAAGCAAGGAATTCCATCTGCAGAAAATGAACCTCGAGAATGGCGCCATCACCTCGGTGGAAGATCTCGGCAATGTAGAAAATGAGCCGATCACTTCAGATGGCACAAACATCTATTTCATAACCAAGAAGGACGACAACATCGGCGTCTATGACGGCAACGCCGTATCGAACTTTAGCAATAAGGACGCGGCCGTCATACGCGCCATTTTCGGCGAGAAGACCGCCTATACGAGCGGCACTTTTGTATCAAACAGCGGCATCATGGCCGGCACGATCTCCAAGGACGGCACGAAAGACATGAAGTCCGTGCTCCCGAAAGATGAGTTTGCCAAACTCCAAGATGCCAAGGATGCAAGTGCAGAGAAAAATTCGTTCCTCGCCTGCGCAGATAAAGACGGCTTCTACATCACGACGCTCGCCACGCATGGCGGGGACAGCGGAAAGTGGACCAAGCCTCTGCACATGTACGGACCGGACGGCAAGAAGATCCGCACCTTCGAGTGCAACGAAGGGATCCCCGACTCGGCGGAAAAGCGCAAGATTTCCGAGCGTCAATCCATCGCGACGAAGGACTACGTCGTGTTCTACGATAGAGGCTTCCTGCGCGTATTCAACAAGAAGGACGGCAAGTATGTCGGCGACGTCGAGCTGAAGATCGACGGCAAAAACATTGAGCCCGCTGGTGCCGCAGTCGATGATGAGAACCACATCTACTTCATTGATCACGAGACGGACGCGAACATCTACCGCATCGACCTCTGATAACGAAGGGGGCGCTTCCGTGTCAGCAAAAAAATTCGCTTGGGAAAGAGCGCGGACGCTCGTGTCCGTCCTCTGCCTCCTGCTCATTACAGTCTTCATGACAGGATGCTTCAAGGGCGAGGCGAACCTCACGATCCGCGCCGACGGCTCCGCCGCCTTGAAGACGCGGCTTCTCGGCACGGATTTCCTCAAGGAGGCGATCATCGAAGCGACGAATGAGATGAAGAAGAAAGACTCTGCCGCTGTCGTCAAAGAAATCAGCGAAGGCGACAAGACGGGTTTCGAGAGCACTTCGGAATACCCCGACATGAAGACGCTCGCCGAAAAGGGCGGCGACCTCTTCACGCGCCGTGACGGCAAGGCGGCGGGCATCCAGCAAAAGAAGACGTGGTTCTACGACGCCTACGCACTCGATCTCTACGCAGGCCCTAGTGAAACAGGAAATGATGCCGATGGCGACGATCCTGCGGCTGCCGCCATGATGAAGGGCTTCCTCGATCAGATCCATTACGAGTTCTGCCTGACGCTTCCTGGAGCACCCGAAAAGCACAATGCGGACCGCACGGAAGACGGCGGAAAGACGCTGCGCTGGGATCTCGCTCCGACGCTCACTGCAGGCGGCGACAAGCACATCCAAGCGGAATTCCGTCTGTGGAACAAGCCGCACATCATTCTGACCGCTGCAGTCGCCATCGTCTCCCTCGCGCTCGCCGTCCTCTTCTTCATCCTCAGGCAGAAGAGTGATGCGGGAGAGCGCGGCAAGAAGCTGATCCTCGCCACCGTCTTCGCCGTCCTCGCGCTCGCCGTCTTCGCCTTCTCCGCATGGCAGCTGACAACGGCTTCTGGATTTACCGCAGAGGATTCGATCTCGCCCGCATACGTCAAGGACGCGGCGAAGTAGGCAGCGCCATCGAGCCGATCTGCGGCAATAAGAAAGGAGCTTCCCTATGAAAATCAGAGCATTCTTCCTCGCGCTGCTCTTCGCGCTCCTCCTTCTTCCCGCCGCAGGCGGTGCAGCAGGGCTCGCAGACGAGGAGATGGAGCTCGGCGGCATCCGTCTCGGCGATACGAGAGAGGAGGTCGAGGACGTCTACGGCGAAGGCGATCACGTCGCGGACGGCGTGACGAAGTGGGGCGGCACGACCGTCCACATCTTCGCTTGTGACTACGGCGATTCCCTCTCCGTGCAGTACCGCGATGAAGGCGACGCCTGCCGCGTCATTGGCGTGCACCTCGGCGTGAACAACGTGAACAAGTACAACGAAAGGCCGTCCGCCGAGGCGCAGATGATCGAAACGCCGAGCGGCATCCATCTGGACAGCACGCTTGAGGACCTCAACGCCGTCTACGGCTATATCCCCAAGCCCGAATGCAGTCACAATGCGCCGCCCGTCTGCGGTTATTTCTACGACAGCGCAGACGCCACGCTCGCCTTCTACATCTGCAAGGAGCACAGCCCCGGCATCCGCTCGATCTGGCTGCGTGAGAAGCGGACGAGATAGGGCATACAGCAAGATAAAAGCCCCGAAGCCATCGCGCGATGGCTTCGGGGCTTTTCTGCGAGCGCATCAGTCCTGCGTCTCGTCCTTTTCCACATGCTCTTTCCAGCTGCCGCTCTCGGCGCTCGGATCGGCTACGGCTTCCGCTACATAGGCGCTGACGGCGTCGAAGTTCCTGCGCACGCCCGATTTCGTGTTGCGGTAGGTCACGGCGTTCTTCTTGTTGACGCCGATATTTGCCGCTTCCTTCTCCGCATCAATGTTTGCGCCGAGGTAGATGAAATCCCAGCCTGCCTTCTCCTGCTTGTCGGAAATCATCTCTTTGATCTTCTCGCGCGTGAACTCCTCGCTGGCGTTCTCCAGGCCATCCGTGATGATGACGAAGACGACCTTCGTATCCTTGTTCTCGATGCCCTCCGTGCGCGCGACCTTGAGGATCGTCGAGCCTACGGCGTCCAAAAGCGCCGTCGTGCCGCCGACCTCGTACTCCATATCCGTCAGCGGCTTGATGCGACGGATGTCTTCGCGGTTATAGATCGTATCGACCTTGTCGTTGAAGAGAACTGTCGTGACATTGACCTTCGCATCGAGCTTCTTCTCCTTCTCGATCATCGAATTGAAGCCGCCGATCGTATCCGACTCCAGCCCCGACATCGAGCCGCTCTTGTCGAGCACCATCACGAGTTCCACGCGCGCGGGCTTCTCCTTGTCCGCCGCTTCGGCGGGTACGGCAGCTCCCAAGAATGCACAAAGTGCAAGCGCGAGAAAGGAAAGCGTCCATTTTTTCCACATGTTCAAGACCTCCTCTTTTCCTACAGTCTTCACTGTTTTCATTATAGCGCATTTTCCTTTGAAGCGGTACTGCCTTATATAACAGACTGGTGAGAAAATCCCCCGCCGCAGACATTCTGCTGGACTGCACCCCAAAATACGGACAGTGAATAAAAATCCCTCCTGTTGTAGAATAAGAACTACAACAGGAGGGATTCGTTATGCCAAGACAATATACAAAAATTGAGCAGTTATCCGATGAAATCTTCCGTCTCAAGACAGAAGGAAAAACACATCGGCAAATTGGTGAAATCTATGGATTGACCAAAGAGCAAATCAAGGGATTCATAAAACGCCAACGGCGTAAAGATCGCTTAAGGAAAGCCGGATATATTCCTCGTCCGAAAGGGCGCCCACGCAAACAAGCAATCGATGAGCGCACCTCTTTACAAAACGAAGTAATCGAACTCCGTATGAAGGTCGATGTCCTGCGAAATTTTCTTTGCGAGGTTGGAAGGAGGTGAGCGTCAAATATCGTGTTATTGAGCGGTTGCGTAACGTCTATCCGGTTGTCGCTTTGTGCCGGATTCTGGAAGTATCGCGCAGCGGTTACTACGACTGGCGATATCGAATGCAGGAATCACATGCAGATGCCTGGCTGGAGCAACAAATCTTGACCTGTCAGGAATAAACACATTTCACATACGGCTATCGTCGCGTCTGCAAATGGCTTCGAAAACATACGGGGATTCACGTAAATCGAAAGCGTGTTTTGCGTGTCATGCGCAAAATCGATGCTCTCGCACAAATTCGCCGTCGTCGTCCATATACGCATTACAAAGACGCGGCACATCGCTATGAAAACTTGTTAAAGCGGCAATTCAATCCGGAGCGCCCAAATCAATTTTGGGCAACAGATATCACGTATATACCGACGGCACATGGCATGTGCTATCTGTGCGCCGTCATTGATCAATGCGGCAAAATGGTGCTGGGATGGCGCATCGGCACAGATATGACAGCTTCACTCGTTACGGACACCGTGCGTGACGCCTTACAAAAGGAAATGGTCGCTAATGGACTAATCCTCCACAGCGACCAAGGCTCGCAGTACTCTTCCCAAGCGTATTACGACCTAAGTCAAGAATACCACTTCACGCCGTCAATGTCAAAGCGTGGCTGCCCGTATGACAATGCTTCGATGGAAAATTTCTTTGGAACGCTGAAGTCGGAATGCTTACATCGGATGAAGTTTGGATCAAGGAAGGAGTTAGAGGAAACTGTAGCACAATATATACACTTTTACAACTATGAGCGCATACAACTGAAAAGCGGTCTTACTCCATACGAAATATGGAGCAAAACCGCATAAATCAGCGTAATTCTACGACAGTGGTTTATTTTCTTGTCCGCTTAGCAGGGAGCAGTCCATTTCGGCAAGGGGGATTCTTTACCACTTTCATTAAGTAGTGTAGCTTATGCAATTTCCGTGCGTTTTTTTGCGCCGCGATACGATTCAGCGAGAATCTGGATCGGGTGGTAGACGACCTGCGGCATGTTGTTGTGCACGATACCGTCCGTGATGTGCATGCGGCAGCTCGGGCAGCTCGTCGCCACGAGGTCTGCGCCCGTCGCGTTGATGTTGTTGCACTTCCTGTCGTTGATCTCACGGCTCAGTTCGTAGTGCGCCATGCAGAAGGAGCCGCCGCAGCCGCAGCAGCGGTCGTGTTCTTTCATCTCGACGAATTCTACGCCCGGAATGGCCTTCAAGACCTCGCGCGGCTGCTCTGTGATGCCGAGACCGCGGATCATGTGGCACGGATCGTGCATCGTGACCTTCTTGTGGACAGGATTCAAGGTGTCCGTACGGAAGCCTTTCTCGATGAGAAGTTCGCTGATCTCTCTGACCTTCGCCGCCATCTTCTCAGCGCGAGGACGCCATTCGGGATCGTCCTTGAGCCACTCAGGATAGTGTTTTAAGGCCTCTACGCACGAGCCGCAGGCGCCGATGATGTAGTCGACATCGAGATCTTCAAAGACGCGGATCGTGTTGCGTGCGAGCTGGTTCGCAAGGTCGAAGGCGCCCGACACATGGATCGGCGTGCCGCAGCAGTGCTGTTTCGACGGCAGAACGACCTCGATGTCGTTCGCCTTGAGCACGTCGATGACGGCGTCGCCCATGTCCGTGTACATGTAGTTGATCGTGCAGCCCGTGAAGAAGGCGACGCGGAACTTGGGATTCGCCACCTTGATGACCTCGGGATATTGACTGCGCAAAGGACGCGCAGCAATCGGCGGCGTCGCACGCGTCGCGTCCATGCCCGGCATGGGAAGGCGCGACTGCACGGCGTTCTTGCCCGGCACTTCCTTGAAGGTCATCCAGCCGAACATGCCGCCGAGCTTCAGCGCGGTGTCGAAGAGCGGGCGGTTCTGCAGGAGACGGAAGACGTTCTTCTTGATCGGGTGCAGGCCGCGTGCCTTGACAGCGGCGTTCCTGCCGCGCAGGATCAGCTCGTCGGCTGCGACGCCGCACGGGCAGTTCGCTGCGCAGCTCTTGCAGTTCAGGCACATCGCCATGATGTGGTCAAATTCCGCCGAGATGGGAATCTTGCCCGAGAGATAGCCCTGCATCAGAGAGATCTTGCCGCGTGCGACCATCTGCTCCTTGCCGGTCTCGCGGTAAATCGGACAGACGGCTTGGCAGTTGCCGCACTTCATGCAGTTTGCCATCGCGTTCTCGATGTCAGCGAGGAGCGATGTGTCTTGCTTGTTCAGGTCTGCCGCCGTAAATTTTTTCGTATCTTCAGCCATAGGTCAGCACTCTCCAATCAATTTGCCCGGGTTCAGAATGAGATTCGGGTCGAGTGCGCGCTTGATCTGGCGCATGGCCTCCATGCCTTCCTTGCCGTGCTGCAGCTCCATCCAAGGCAGCTTGCCGAGGCCGATGCCGTGCTCGCCCGAGAGCGTGCCGCCGAGCTCGACCGCACCGCGGAAGATGTCATCCATCGCCTCGTGGACGCGCTTCGTTTCTTCTTCGTCGCGCAGGTCGCAGACGATCGTCGGGTGCATGTTGCCGTCACCCGCATGACCGAACGTGCCGATCGTGACGTTGTGATCCTTCGCCGCCTTCTTGACGATGGCGAGGAATGCCGGAATCTTGCTCCTCGGAACGGTCGCATCTTCGACGAACGTCGTCGGGCGCAGCTTTGCAAGGCACGGAAGCGCCATGCGGCGAGCTGTCCAGAGCTGTTCCTTGTGCTTCGCATCACGGGCGAGCGTGACCTCGCGTGCGTTGTTTTCTTCCAGAACCTTCATGACCTTGTCCGCCTCGTCCTCGACGACTGTCGGATGACCGTCGACCTCGATGAGGAGGATTGCGTCGGCGTCCGTCGGCAGGCCGACGTGCATGAAGTCTTCGACCGTGCGGATCGTCGCGTTGTCAAGGATTTCGAGCGTCGCAGGAATGATCTTCGCGGCGATGATGCCTGAGACAGCGCGGCCCGCATCCTCGATCGTATCGAAGATCGCGACCATGCTCTTCGTCTTTTCCGGCGCGGGAACGAGCTTCAAGAGAGCCTTCGTGACGACGCCGAGCGTGCCTTCCGAACCTGTGAAGAGCTTCGTCATGTCGTAGCCCGAGACATCCTTGACGTTCTTGCCGCCCGTATGCAGCACATCGCCGTTCGCGAGGACGACTTCAAGGCCCTGCACATAGTTCTTCGTGATGCCGTACTTGAGTCCACGCAGGCCGCCCGAGTTCTCCGCGATCGTGCCGCCGAGGCTCGCCGTCTTGACCGTGCCCGGATCGGGCGGGTAGATGAGGCCGAACTGCGCGATATGGTCGTTGATGTCCTGTACGATGACGCCCGCCTCGACCTCGGCGATGAGGTTTTCGAGATCGACGTCGATGATCTTCTTGAAGCGGAGCATAGAGAGGACGATGCCGCCCTTCAAAGGCGCCGTGCCCGCCGAGAGGTTCGTGCCCGAGCCGCGCGTGTAGACGGGGATCTTGTGCTCGTTCGCAAACTTCAGAACCTTCGAGACTTCCTCCGTCGTGCCGGGGCTGACGACGACATCCGGCATGTAGATGTGACCGGGCGTAGCATCATAGGAATAGGAGTAAAGTTCCTCTTCCTTCGACTGAACATTCTCCGCGCCGACGATCTTCGTCATTTCTTCTACCAGCTGCTGCTTTTCCATTTAGTGTGCACCTCTTTCATGATGGTGTTGATCATAGATAAAAACTATAAGGAGATAAACCTCCTATAATCCTAAGTATCGCATATTTTTCGTATTTGTCAATGGAAAATTGCGACTTTTGACAATAATTCCGATGGGTTTATTGTAAAATGAAATCGGACACGAAAAAAAGACAGGCAGAAGCACCTGTGGCAGAGTATTCGGAGAGAAACCTACGCCGAAAGAAGCATCCTGCATGTCCGAGAAACATTCTGCTCACAACAACGCGAAACTTCAAACATCGGATTTTCTAACCGTTTTTCAAAACAGAGCGGATGAACTCAGCTCGCAGCAAAGGAAATATTAGGATACCGCACTCCGAAGAGCTGTTTCAAGGACGATTCAACCACATTGCTTCTGCTGCTTGAAAATTTGGGGGAGATCGTCCGATTTGCTGCCGCAATTCACCTGGTTATTATTTCCTTCCGAATCATCTCTTTCCTATTGTAAAATCACGCGCTTTATATTATCATAAAAGAGTAACGATTCCAGGGTGCTATACGGGGATAGCCTCTGGTTATGGAACGGGTGCTCCATGCCGTTCTTCGAAAGGAAGCACCGATAAATTGAGTACGACGTATCAGCGCTTCCCAAACAGCAATGGAGGTGTTAGTAAATGAGTACGGAAACAAAAAGCCAAAGCGACAAGATTCACGAGGCCGAACTGGCGTTTGACCGGAAAAGGCGTACCTTCGGCATGATCTGCGGGCCGATCTGTGCCATCCTCGTCATGATCACGCCGATTCCCGATCTGCCGCTTCCGGCGCACAAACTCCTGGCGATCATGACGTTGATCGCTCTGTGGTGGATCACGGAGCCGATCCCCATCCCGGTGACGTCGCTCCTCGGGCCGACGCTTGCCGTCATCTGCGGCGTCGTGGGAGCGAAGGACGCCTATGCGGCATTCGCGAATCCCATGATCTTCCTCTTCATGGGCGGCTTCATCATTGCCAAGGGCATGATGATGCACGGACTCGACCGAAAATTCGCCTTCGCGCTCCTGTCGATGTCCTGGGTCGGATCGAACCCCAGGCGCATCTTCCTCGCCGTCGGTCTCGCCTGCGCACTGTGCTCGGGCTGGGTCAGCAACACGGCGACGGCGGCCATGATGTTCCCGATCGCGCTCGGCCTTCTGGAAGCAATCAAGGAGATGTTCGCTGCGAACGGCAAGACGATCGAGCTGCACGAATACAAGTACGCCACGGGTCTCATGCTCATGACGGCTTATGCGTGCTCCATCGGCGGCGTCCTGACCCCGATCGGTACGCCCCCGAACATCATCATGCTCGGTTTCCTCGACCAGATGGCCGGCATCCACATCTCCTTCTTTGAATGGATGATCTGGGGCTTCGTCGCCATGGTCATCTACTTCATCATCGCATACCTGATTCTCGTCAACATGTTCCCCGCCGACGTCAAGCGCATCGACGGGGCAGAGGCATTCATCGCCGAGAAGCGCCGCGCTCTCGGCGGCTGGACGCGTGCGCAGAAAAATACGCTCGTCGGCTTCTGCGTCGCCGTCATCCTCTGGGTCACGCCGGGCATCCTGAACATTGCCCTCGGCCCCGATTCGCCGATTCTCAAGATGTACAGCAAGCTCTTCCCCGAAGCGATCGCCGCGATGGCGGGTGCTCTCCTGCTCTTCTTCCTGCCCGTCAACTGGAAGGAGCGCGAGTTCACGCTGAACTGGAAGGACGCCGCCGCGGGCATCGAGTGGGGCACGCTGATCCTCTTCGGCGGCGGTCTTGCGATGGGCGGCATGATGTACAAGACGGGTCTTTCGACGTGGGTCGGCGACTGCATCGTCGGCTGGATGGGCGGCGAGCCGTCGCTCTTCATGATGGTCGCGATCTTCTCCGTCATGGCGCTTCTCCTGTCGGAGCTTTCGTCGCACACGGCTGCTACAAACATGATCGGCCCCTTGGGCGTCACGGCCGCCATGGCGGCGGGCTTCAGCCCGATTCCCGTTGCGGTCGGCATCGCGCTCTCCTCGTCGCTCGGCTTCATGCTGCCGGTGTCGACGCCGCCGAACGCCATCGTCTACGCGTCGGGCTACGTGCCCATCACGAAGATGATCAAGACGGGCGTCTACATCGACTTCATCGGCATCTTCTGCGTGACGATCCCGATCGTGCTCTACCTCGTCGAGTTCATCGTCGGTGCGCGCTGAGACAGGTATTCTCCGTCTGCGGCAAAACCCGAAGGACGGTCATGAATCCTTGTGCAATATTGTGTAATGCAAAAGGCCGCTGCATGGGTCCACGAGACTTCATGCAGCGGCTTTCTCGCTTTTGTTTAGGAGGAAATATGGCAAAAGAAATCGAGCGCAAGTTCCTCGTCCATAGGGAGCTTTGGCAGCCGAAGGACGAAGGAATCGAGATCGCGCAGGGCTATCTCGCAGCGGATAAGAAGCGTGCCGTGCGCGTGCGCCTGGCAGGAGATCGCGCATGGCTGACCGTCAAGGGGCCGACGAAGGGTGTCGAACGACTGGAATTCGAGTACGAGATCCCCGCGGCGGACGCACGCGCCATGCTCGCCCTCTGCGAGCGTCCATGGATTGAAAAGCGCCGCTATCTGGAGCGATGCGGTGCGCATACATGGGAAATCGACTGCTTTAGGGGCGAGAATGAGGGCCTCGTCGTAGCCGAGATCGAGCTTTCTGCGGCGGACGAGATGTTCGAGCATCCGACATGGCTCGGCGCGGAGGTATCCGACGACAGCCGCTACCTAAACGCAAGCCTCATGCGCCTGCCTTTCTCGCGCTGGCGGAATTGAGGATGTGTCAATCCTCGCAGCGCGATGGCGGAAATGAAGAGATTCGACTTGCGCAATGGCAGGGAATCATGCTATACTGTGAGTGGCAAACGTGAGAATACTCAAAGCACACGAAGCACCCCCCAAGCTAGCTCCTTGGGGGGTGCTTCTATTCCCATGTCGCAGGCAGGTGCTGAGTCGTCCAAGAGACAAGCCCAAGGGGCGCAGGCGATTGGGAAACGACTCGTATGTGAAAACGTCCCGCAAATCAAACCCGAAGGGTGCAGATGCGCGGTTGACGTTGACCACTTTTAGCGCCTAGGCTCGTTGCCGTCGTCTCTCTCATCGAGCCATTTGCAGATGTGGTTGGCAACCACACCAGCCAAGACGGAGAGAATAAACGTCAGAATACTCATCAAGCACACCCCCTTCTATTGCCATATGTAGGGGCGGCAACGCATACAGTATAGCATAACTGAACAAATAGCGCTATGCTGTTAAAATGCAGTCTCACAGCATTTTGCTTTTGCAAGATGCTGAATTGACAGCGAAGCGCATGAAATGCTATGATAGATGAGGTTAAATAGCGTGCTGCGAAGGTCTGGCACGCTTTCTATGACAGGAGGAATCGCATCCATGATAGAACGCTATACGAATCCTGAAATGGGCAATATCTGGACGCTGCAGCATGAGTTTGAGACCATGCTCGAAGTCGAGATCGCGGCCTGCGAGGCCATGGCGGAACTCGGAGAGATCCCGCAGGAGGCTGCGGCGAACATCCGCGCCAAGGCGAAGTTCGACCTGCCGCGCGTCAAGGAGATCGAGAAGGTCACGAATCACGACATCATCGCCTTCCTCACGAACGTCGCCGAGTATGTCGGCGAGGACTCGAAATATATCCACAAGGGACTGACGTCGAGCGACGTCAAGGACACGGCACTCGGCATCATGATGAAGAAGTCCGCCGACATCATCATCGACGACCTCAAGAAGCTCCTCGAAGTACTGCGCCGCCGCGCCGTCGAGTTCAAGCACACGCCGTGCATCGGCAGGACGCACGGCATCCACGCAGAGCCGATGACCTTCGGCTTGAAGCTGCTCCTGTGGAGCGCCGAGGTCGAGCGCGACATCGAGCGTGTCGAGCACGCGAAGAAGATCGTCGCCGTCGGCAAGCTCTCGGGCGCCGTCGGCACCTATTCGAACATCGATCCGCGCATTGAGGAGATCACGTGCAAAAAGCTCGGCATCACGCCCGTGCGCCTCGCGACGCAGGTCATTCAGCGCGACCGTCATGCCGAGTACATGACGACGCTCGCCATCGTCGCAAGCTCGCTCGAAAAATTCGCGACGGAAGTCCGCAACCTGCAGCGCACGGACATCCGCGAGGCGGAGGAATACTTCGCGCCCGGCCAGAAAGGCTCGTCCGCCATGCCGCACAAGCGCAACCCCATCACCTGCGAGCGCATCTCGGGCATGGCGCGCCTCGTGCGCGGCAATGCAGTCGCGGCACTCGAAGACATCACTCTCTGGCATGAGCGCGACATCTCGCATTCGTCTGTCGAGCGCGTCATCCTGCCCGACAGCACGATCAACGTCGACTACTGCACGAAGAAGTTTACGAACATCATCGACAAGCTGCTCGTCTATCCCGAGGCCATGCTCGCCGATATGGAAAAGACGGGCGGTCTCATCTACAGCCAGCGCCTCATGCTCGCCATCGTCGACAAGGGCGTTCTCCGTGAAGACGCCTACAAGTGGGTACAGCGGAATGCCATGAAGCGCTGGATGGAAGGCGAAGACTTCCGCACGAATGTCGAAAAGGACGAGGACATCTTGAAGCATCTGACGAAGGAAGAGATTGACAACTGCTTCGATTATCAATACTTCCTGCGCCACATCGACAAGATCTTCGAACGCTTCGGACTCTGATTCGCAAGAGCTTCCACGATTTCCGGCATATCTTACAGAAAATGCCGGAATCATGTATAGAGAAGGAGAATCGCTATGTCAGCAGTAGTAGTCACAGGCACGCAATGGGGCGATGAGGGCAAGGGAAAGATCGTCGACTACCTCGCCGAGAAGGCCGATACGGTCGTGCGCTATCAGGGCGGCAGCAATGCCGGACACACCGTCAGCGTCAAAGGCGAGGAGTTCAAGCTTCGCCTCCTGCCCTCGGGCATCCTTTACCACGGCAAGACGAACGTCGTCGGCAACGGCGTCATCTTCGATCCCGAAGTCGCGCTCGAAGAGATGAACGCCATGCAGAAGCGCGGCATCGACACTTCGGGCATCCGCATCTCGAACCGCGCGCACGTCGTCCTGCCCTATCACCGCATCATGGACGGACTCGCCGAGGAAGCGCGCGGCGAGGGGAAGATCGGCACGACGAAGCGCGGCATCGGCCCCTGCACCATGGACAAGATGAACCGCATAGGCATCCGCGTCTGCGACCTCGTCGAGCCGGAGGAGTTCCGAAAGCGCCTGAAGGAAAATCTCGCGATCAAGAACAAGGAACTGGAAAAGATCTACGGTCATGCGCCGCTCTCCTACGAGCATATCCTGGAAGAATACGAAGCTTATGCCGCTCTCCTAAAGCCCCATGTCTGCGACACCATCGCCCTCTTGAACGAGGAACTTGACGCTGGCAAGAAGGTGCTCTTCGAGGGCGCACAGGCGACAATGCTCGACATCGACTACGGCACCTACCCCTATGTTACGGCCTCGCATCCCGTATCGGGCGGCGTCGGCGTCGGAGCGGGCGTCGCGCCCAAGCGCATCGACAAGGTCGTCGGCGTCGTCAAGGCGTACTGCACGCGCGTCGGCGAAGGTCCATTCCCGACCGAGCAGCTCAACGACATCGGCGACAAGATCCGTGAAGCCGGCCACGAGTTCGGCACCGTCACGGGCAGGCCGCGCCGCACGGGCTGGCTCGACGCCTGCGTCGTGCGCTATGCGGGGCAGCTCTCGGGTCTCGACTACATGGCGATCACGCGCCTCGACATCCTCGACGGCTTTGACGAGATCAAGATGTGCACGGGCTACAAGCTCGACGGCAAGCCGCTGAACGAGATCCCCGCGAGCCTCAACGTCCTCGCGCGGGTCGAGCCTGTCTACGAGACATTCGAAGGCTGGAAGGAAGACATCTCGGGCTGCCGCGACTACGCGAAGCTGCCCGAAAAGGCGAGGAAATACCTCGAACGCCTCTCCGCCGTCACAGGCGTCGCCATCGGCATCGTCTCCGTCGGCCCGAACCGCGATCAGACGATCATCTGCGCGAACGATATTTTCTGATGCAAAGAAGGCTGCGCCTGCGTCGAATCTGACGCAGGCGCTTTTTTTCATCTATTGCAGATGGTGCTGAGTCGTCCAAGAGACAAGCCCAAGGGGCGCAGCTAGTTTCTGAGCGGACTGTAAATTCGCTTGACCTCTTGGAATTTTCATGATAATATATCAAAGATAAATGAAAAAGATTATTAAATATGAAAATAACTATAGGAAGTTCGCTTTACGACTTCCTTTTCTTTTCTCCTAGAAGTGAGAATAATAATATCTATGAATGGAGTGACGCAATGGAAGCATCGGAAAAAATTCTTCCGGCAGAAGTGCATCCGCGTGCGCGAAAGAGGCGTATCGCCCTCGTCCTCGGTCTTGTCGCGCTCGCCCTTGCGCTCATCGTCAGCGCTTCGGCGGGTGCCGTGCACATCGCACCTGAAGCCATCGTGCCGACGCTCATGGGAAACGGCACGCCCGAGGACTATCGCATCCTCTACCACATCCGCCTGCCGCGCATCATCACGGGCGCTTTGACGGGTGTGAACCTCGCGCTCGCCGGCTGCATCCTGCAGGGCATATTGAAGAATCCGCTCGCCGATCCCGGCATCATCGGCGTCTCGGCGGGCGCGGGACTGACCGCCATGTGCATCATGATTCTCTTCCCCGCAGAAGTCAAGTTCGTGCCGCTCGGCGCATTTGTCGGCGCGATGATCGCCGTCGCGCTCGTCTTCGCGCTGTCGTGGGACAACGGCGTGCATCCGATGCGTATGGTGCTCGCGGGCGTCGCCATCGCGGCGTTCTTCGGCGGGGCGATGACGGCTCTGATGGTCTTCTACTCCGACCGCGTGCAGGGCACGGTGAACTGGATGGCGGGCGGCTTCGCGGGGCGCAGCTGGAGCCATGTGGAAATGGTTCTGCCCTACACGCTCGTCGGCATCGCGGGCACGCTCCTCGGCAGCCGCTGGCTCAACGCCTTGCAGCTCGGCGAGGAGACGGCGCGAAGCCTTGGCGTCCATGTGGCGCGTGCGCGGCTCGTGCTGCTCGTGCTCGCCGCCCTGCTCGCCGCATCTGCCGTGAGTGCTGCGGGCATGCTCGGCTTCGTCGGGCTCGTCGTGCCGCACATGGTGCGCCTTCTGACGGGATCGGATTTCGACTACCTGCTGCCCGCCGCCGCCATCTGGGGCGCTGTTCTTGTGGCGGGCGCCGATGCGGCGGCACGCATGGCATTCGCCCCTGTCGAGATTCCCGTCGGCGTGTTCATGTCGTTCTTGGGTGCGCCGTTCTTCCTCTATCTGCTCAAGAAGGGTCTTCGAAGGGAGTGACGATATGGCAGAAATCTTGAAGGCATGCGGCCTTTCGCTCGGCTACGGCAAGGCGGAGATCGTCCATGAAGTCACGGCTTCCATAAATCGCGCGGAAATCGCCGCGATCATCGGGCCGAACGGCTCGGGCAAGTCGACGCTTCTGAAGGCGCTCGCGCGCCTCTTGGAGCCGCGTGCGGGGCGCGTCGAGTTCATGGGCGAGGATTTGTGGCAAAAGACGGAGCGCGAGGTCGCACAGAAGGTCGCATTTCTGCCGCAGAGCGCCGAGCCACCCGGCGACATCACCGTCATGGAGCTTGTGCGCATGGGACGCCTGCCGCATCGGAAGTTCTGGGATTCCTTTTCCAAGGAGGACGGCGAGGCATGTCGTGAAGCCCTGGCGCGAACGGGAATGGAGAAGTTCGCCCAGCGGCCGATCCTCGCGCTCTCAGGCGGCGAGCGCCAACGTGCGCGGCTCGCCATGGCGCTCGCACAGCAGCCCGAAGTGCTGCTCCTCGACGAGCCGACGACGTATCTCGACATCCGTCACCAACTGGCGCTCATGGAGCTTGTGGAAAAACTCCATGCGTCCCTGGGGCTGACCGTCGTCATGGTGCTGCACGATCTCAATCAAGCCGTGCGCTACAGCCACCACATCATCGCCATCCACGACGGGCAGGTGCTCGCCGACGGTGCGCCCGAGGCGGTCTTCACCGAAGCCCTCGTGCGCGAACTCTACGGCGTCGAGAGCGTCGTCCGCGACGTGACGATTGCGGGAAGGCGCACGAAGCTCTGTCTGCCCGAGCGCGTCGCCGATGGAGCGAAAGCCGTATGAGCACAAAGGAGACGGTAATCGCCATCGCCGGCGTCTCATGCAGCCGCAAGGGCAAGAAAATCCTCGAAGACGTGACGCTCGACGTGGAAAGCGGCACGGTCATGGGGCTTCTGGGTCCGAACGGCGCGGGAAAGACGACGCTCATCCGCCTCGTCGCGGGACTGGCAAGGCCCGATGCGGGCACGATCCATGTATGCGGCGAGGATGCGGCGAAGCGCAGCGTGCACTTTCGCCGTCTCATCGGCCTCGTGCCGCAGGAGAATACGCTGGAGAGCGAGCTGACTGTCGGAGAGAGCTTGCTCGCCTACGCACGGCTCTATGGTATCAAGGATGCCAAAGAAATGGTTCATCAGACAGCGGAACGGTATCACCTCTCGGACTTTCTTGATAAGCGTCCCGAAGAAATCTCGGGCGGCATGAAGCGGCGCGCCGTCATCGCGCGTGCGGCGATGACCGATCCCGCCGTACTGCTCCTCGATGAGCCGAGCGCGGGACTCGATCCCGATCTCCGGCAGGAGGTCTGGGCGCTGATCCGCAAGCTGCGCGATGCAGGAAAGACGCTGCTCCTCACGACACACTACATGGAAGAGGCGGAAAGGCTCTGCGGGCGCATCGCCTTCCTGCGCGCGGGCAGACTGCGCGCCCTCGATACGGCGGATGGCATACGCGCGGCGGCAGGCGATGCAAAAGATCTTGAGCAGGCGTTCCTGCGCCTTTCGCATGAGGAGGAGTGTTCGTGACTGCGCTTGGCTTCTGGCCGGTCTTTCGGCGCGAGATGGCGATGCTCGTCCATCGCATCGGCGGCTTGGGCTACCTGTTCTCGGGGCTGCTCTTTCCGATGATCTATCTGCTCGCCTTCGGCTGGGGACTCGGCAGCGCCGTCGAAGTCACGGGCGGCTACATCGCCTACCTCGCCAAAGGGATGCTCGCCATCACCGTCATGATGAACGGCTTCCAGCAGACGGCGATCTCGGTCAGCGCCGCACGCTTCTACTTCCGCACGTTCTCCGTGCTGCGCATGAGTCCCGTGAGCGACGCTTCGATCGTCTTCGGCATCGCGCTTGCGGGCGCCGTGCGAGCGATACTCGCAGGAGCGGCGGTCTTCCTTGCCGCCTGGCTCTTCTTCGACATTCGGCTGCTCGCCGTGCCGGGATTCGTGGGACTCGTGCTCACGGCGTTCTGCTTCGCGGCGTTCGGCGTCGCCGTAGGCCTTTCTATTCGCGGGCAGGAGCAGTTTTCCGTCATCATCAATTTCTTCATCACGCCGATGACGTTCTTCTGCGGCTCCTTCTTTCCCATCGCCAATTTGCCCGAGATCGTACAGCGTCTCGTCTCCCTGCTGCCGCTCGCCCATACGAACGCACTCTTGCAGGCAGACGGCTGGGACGGCGGTGCGCTCTCGTCCTTCGTCGTGCTCGCGCTCTTGACAGCGCTCGCCTTCGGCTGGGGCGTCCGGCGCATGAAACGGTATCAGGAGTTTTAGGAAACGCTGATAAAATGAAGTCGCCCAGATTTGCGCAGATGCGCTGTATCTTTGGCTTTATTCGCGCTTCCTCCAGTTGATTTTTACGATTCTACATTAAGGAGGTTTTCAATGCGAAAGTTTGGTATCATCATCGCGCTCCTGTGCCTCGCGGCGGCTGTCGTCTTCATCTTCCTGCCGCGTGCGCAGGAAGCGCCGCAGGCGAAGGAGCTGACGGCGAAGGACAGCATGGGGCGCGAAGTCACCATGCCCGCGCACCCGAAGCGCGTCGTCATATTGAACGCTTCGAACCTCGATCTCTTCGTCGCGGCGGGCGGCGCAGACTTCGTCGTCGGCAAGCCGACTTCGCAGGCATTGTCGCAGACGGTCAAGGAGAAGACGGCGCAGGCCGAGGAAGTCGGCATCATCCACCAGCCGGACATAGAGAAGATCCTCTCCCTGCAGCCCGATCTCGTCATCGGCACGAACGTGCCCTTTCACACCGATCTCGAAGAGACACTCGGCAATGCAGGCGTTCCCATCTATATCCAAGCACTCGACGATGTGCCCTCGCTCTTCGATGCGCTGATCTTCTACGGCAAGCTCACGGGCGATGAGAAGGCGGTCGCAAAAGAGGTGCAGACGATCAAGGATAAGCTCGCGACGGTTGAAAAACGCGCCGCAGGGCGCACGCCGCCCAAGAGCCTGCTCGTCTTCGGCTCGCCCGAGAGCTTCAACATGGGCACGAAGAAATGCTTCACGGGCGGACTCATCGAGCTGCTCGGCGGCGGCAACATCGCTGACCGCGCCGAGGGCGACGGCGGCTATCTGCCGCTTTCCATGGAGTTCGTCGCACGCGAAAACCCCTCGATCATCTTCGCCATCGTGCACGGCCCGACGGAAACGCTTGAGCCGAAGATGCGCCGCGACTTGCAGGAGAGCGAAGCGTGGGCGGACGTCGATGCCGTGAAGAACGGGCGCGTTTATGTCCTGCCCTACGAACTCTTCGCCATCAACCCCGGCGTGCGTGCAGCGGATGCACTTGAGGTACTTGCTGACATCATGTATCCGGAGAAATAAGCAAGCTTTCTGTGAAGAACCACGTCATAGAAAGCTTGTGCCGGGGATGAACGAACAAGATTTATCCGGGCTACAAGGGAGCAAGGCATTTTGCCGCTCCCTTGCGCCTATTGTATCTATATATCTCATAGGAATACAAGGATAAGGAGTTGAAGCAATGCTGAAGAGAATCACGAAGAAGAAGAGTCTCTTGCTGACGGCAGCTATCGTCACTGCCATGAGCGTTCCCGCCTATGCGGCGGAGAAGAAGCCCGACGCTGAAAAGCACATCAAGACGGATGCCGTCGTCGTCACGGCCTCGAGGACGGAGCAGGAAGTCAAAGAAACGCCAAGTTCCGTCGAAGTCATCACGCGCGAGGACATCGACAAGATGGGCGCAGAGTCCGTGTTGCAGGCGCTGCAGCTTGCTATGGGTTTGGATACGCTGAAAAACGGCATGGTCGGCAATCACGTTTCCATACGCGGTATGCAAACGAACCATACGCTGCTTCTGATCGACGGGCGGCGCGTGCGCACAGGGGATACGGATAAAACAATGAATGTCTACGAGCTGGAGCGCTTCAATATCGACGATGTAGAGCGCATCGAGATCGTGCGCGGCGCAGCAAGCTCGCTCTACGGCTCGGAAGCCTTGGGCGGCGTCATCAACATCATCCGCAAAAGATCGGACACGCAAAAGACATCCGTCACGTTGGATTGGACGACGCTTCGCAAAGATGGCGGCATTCGTTTCGATTCGGGAAAGCAGGGGAAGTGGAATTTCTCGACGAGTTTCAAGATCTCGGATTATCGAGCGCGCGAAACCGCGGCGAGCAGCAATCTGCACGGCAAGAAATATTTCTTCAATATCGAAGGTCGCATGGATGTCGCAAAGGATAAGTGGCTGGATGTTTTTGCAGACTATCTTAGCGAAAATCTTGACCGAAAGGAATATAGCTGGCAAGACGTACATTATGACAATGTGCGCCTATCGACAGGCGTCAAATATGCCGGACGCGACAAGCGCGGCGATTATGAAACGCAAGTTTACTACACGCGCTTGCATACGGATCAAAACCAGAGGCTTATACCGAGCAGAAAACTTAAGGACTTCGATGACATAACCTTCCGATCATTGATCTTTGACGGCAGACGCTCCATGCAGTTGACGAAAGATCACCTGCTGACCTTCGGCGGCGAGTGGCGCAAAGAAGATTATGAAGGCAGCCGCATAAAGGGCGGCAGCCTCGTCAAGCGCGAGGGTGTCGGCAAAAACTTCGGCGAAAGCTCGGTGAACTATGCGGCATTCTACGTGCAGGACGAGTGGCTCGTGCATCCGGACTGGCTGCTCATCCCATCCGTGCGTTTCGATCACAGCACATCCTTCGGCAGTAAGGTGACCGGCAACCTTGGCACGACATATAAAATCAATCAAGGGCTGCGCTTCAAGGCGAACATCGGCACGGCGTATCGTGCGCCGACATCCCTTGAACTTTATATGGATTGGCCGGGTTCGTGGATCTATATAGAAGGAAATCCGAACCTGAAACCCGAAACGGCGCTGAACTTCGATCTCGGGTTCGAGTTGGATCAGGGCAAGACCTTCGGGAAAATCACCTATTTCCATAACAAGGTGGACAACTTGATTGACACGGATCTGTTGAGCATAACTCCAAAGTATCACTATCGCTACATGAACACGAGTGAAGCGACACTGCAAGGAATCGAGGTCGAAGCAAGACAGGCGCTCGGAAGCGGCTTCTCCGTGCGCGGACTCTACACCTACCTCGATGCGCGTGACGGCGATGACGTGCGCTTGCCCAATCGTCCGTATCACAAGACGAGCTTGCAGCTGAGCTACGAAGATCCGAAGAACGGCTGGGATGCGACGCTGTGGAACGATTGGCTGGCGGGTTATTATTGGAAAAAGAAAAATTATTCCAGCACCCTCATGAACCTTGTCGTCCATAAGAAAATCAACGATCATTTCAGCGCCTACTTCGGCATCGACAACATCTTCGATGTGGACGATGACATATTCCTCCACGACGGCAGAATCTGGCGCGGCGGCGTGCATATGACATTCTAAGAAACACAAGGATAAGGAGTTTGAGCCATGCTGAAAAGAATCATGAAGAAGAAGGGCCTCTTGCTGACGGCAGCCATCGTCGCTGCCATGACTGTCCCCGCCTATGCGGCGGAGAAAAAGCCCGAGGACGGAAAAGCGATCAAAACGGGCGCCGTCGTCGTCACGGCATCGAGAACAGAGCAGGAAGTCAAGGAAACGCCTAGCTCCGTTGAAGTCATCACGCGCGAGGACATCGACAAGATGGGCGCGGAATCCGTGCGACAGGCGCTGCAGCTCGCCATCGGTCTGGACACAACGGAGACGGGTATGGTGGGAAATCAAGTTTCCATTCGCGGCGCACAGACAAATCAAACATTAATCCTCATCGATGGGCGGCGCGTGCGCTCAGAAGATACATCGTCCACGATGAACGCCTATGAGTTTGATCGTATCAATATGGACGATGTTGAACGCATCGAGATCGTACGTGGCGCGGCGAGCTCACTTTACGGCTCGGAAGCCATCGGCGGCGTCATCAATATCATCAAGAAGCGACCGGAGAAGCAGCAGACATCTGTCACGGCAGATTGGACAACGCGCCGCGCAGATGGCGGCATCCGCTACGACACGGGAAAGCAAGGCAAATGGAATCTCTCGACGAGCTTCAAGCTCTCGGATTATCGCGAACGTGGCACCAATGCCACAAGCAATCAGTTTGGCAAGAGGTACTTTTTCAACATCGAAGGCCGCCTGGACGTGGCAAAGGACAAGTGGCTGGATGTCTTCTTCGACTACATGAAAGAAGACCTCTACGCCAGAGAGCTGGATAACCAAGGTGCAGACTATGACCAGGTGCGCGTAGCGACAGGCGTCAAGTACGCGGGGCGCGACAAGCGCGGCGACTATGAGGCGCAAGTTTACTACACCCGCTTTCATAAGGATCAAGAACGGCGGGACAGAGCGAACAGCAACCTTCTTGGCTTCGATGATATGACCTTCAAATCCTTGATTTTCGATGGCAGACGCTCCTTGCAGCTGACGAACGATCACTTGCTGACCTTTGGCGGTGAATATCGCAAAGAGGACTACGATAGTACGCGCTTGACGGGCAGCGGTTCCATATCACGTAAAGGTATCACAAGCCCGTTTGGCAAAAACTCCGTGCGATACGCCGCGCTTTATGTACAGGACGAGTGGCTCGCAAGCCCTGACTGGCTGCTCATTCCGTCCATACGCTGGGATTACAGCAGTTCCTTCGGCAGCAAAGTGACGGGAAAACTCGGTACTACGTATAAGATCAATAAAGATCTGCGCTTCAAGGCGAACATCGGTACGGCGTACCGCGCACCGACAGCGAGCGAACTTTACTTGGATTGGCCAGGTATGCCGGGCGGCAGAACTAATAAACCTTGGTTGCATGGCAATCCCAACCTTAAACCGGAAACAGCGTTGAATTTTGATTTGGGAGTTGAGCTGGAAAAGGACAAGACCTTTGGCAAGGTGACATATTTTCACAACAAAGTCAGCGATTTGATTAACGGAACCTTCGATCACTATACGCTCATCCATCCGGGACCGCCTCCGATTGGATTTATGCACATAAAATATCAAAATGTAAAAGAGGCGATTTTACAAGGAATCGAACTGGAAGCAAGGCAAGCGCTCGGCAATGGCTTCTCCGTGCGCGGTCTCTATACCTACCTTGATGCACGCGATGGCGATGGCAAGCGTCTGGATTATCGTCCCTATCATAAGACAAGCCTGCAACTCAGCTACGATGATGCGAAGAATGGCTGGAACGCGACGCTGTGGAACGATTGGGTATCGGGTTATCCCTATGTAGAAACGATTGTCATCGGCAGGGTTAAGAGAAACATCCCCAAGGATGCTTCTCTGAGCATCATGAACCTCGTCGTCAGCAAGAAGATCAACGACCGCTTCAGCGCTTATCTCGGCATCGACAACATCTTCGACAAGGAAAGCGATGCCCTCGGCTACGACGGTAGAGTCTGGCGCGGTGGCGTGCATATGACATTCTGATACGGCAAAATGAAAAGTCCCTAAGCTTGCAGCTTGGGGGCTTTTTGCATGTCGGCGACGGCGCATCGTATATCCCGCACGCAAGAAGCTGTATTGACGCTATGCCCTAGGAAAACGTATAATGGAGAAAACAATTCAGCAAACGATGGAGAGGAGGAATCCAATGAAGGTGCCAAAGGATGCACAGCTGGCGATCGCGATCGGCTTTGCGGCGTTTTTCCTCTTCGTGGGCTTGGGCGCTTACGGCATATATTATTTCTTCACGGGCGGCTGCGATGAGAACAGCGAGCCTTATTCTGCCTACGAGGTGCGCGAAAAAATCGAGGCGGAGTACGATTTTCCCGTCGAGCTTGAATACTTGGGCGAGACGGTCACGCGGGAAAAGCCGTGGAAAAGAGTCGACTACGCCTTCCGCGACAAGGAGCGCGACTTCACGTTCACCGCGCATGCGAAGGTCGCGCCCATCAATGCGTCGATCCCCTTCATCATCCTGCCGGGCGGACGCTCCTACTATACCGACTATCCCGCGCGTTGTCTCGATCGGCTCAACGACGAGGTGCAGGAGTGCGCGAAAAAGCGCGGCCTGCGCTTCATCACGCCCGAGGAGAAGGAGGCGCATCTCGGCTATCAGGGCGGTGTCGATACCGTTTTTCTGACGGATGAAAAGCAGCTCGCGGATGCGGCGGAGCTGTTCCTCGAAATTGCGCAGATCTACGATGTGGCACGTTTCGCCGAGCATGACGTCGGACGCGACATCGCCTTCTGCTATCTGCCGCCGGGCGAGACGGATCTCAAGAAGGCGCAGCTCGTCTGCGTGCTGTATCTGCGCAGCAAGCGGGACATCTATGACGCGAACGGCATCTCGGATTATATCATCTCAAACAGCACGAGCGAGGCAGAGCCTTTTCTGCTCCGCTTGAAGGGCGGCTGGCAGGACAAGACCTGGCGGGCGAAAAAGAAGGCCGCGGACGGCATCGGCATGGGCAGGAGCAATCCGGGTGATTCAGGCGCTCTCGGCTCGCACGATGACCGAACGCCTTGGGACGACTGGGGCGACTGGGATGATTGGAGCGATTGGGATGGCTGGGATGATTGGGGCGATGCGGACAGCGACCGCCCGGAATTCCTCACGCCGCCCATCTCTCCCTCGCGCCGAGAGCCGAGCTGGATCTGATTCGAGGTCAGAGGCGTGCAGCTTTTGTTTCTGACCGCCTGCACCGTGCAGGAATTTTGCAGCATTGAAGATGGGGAGGTACGAACATGCAGGAGTTTTCTTTTCATTGTCCGACAGAGATCGTATTTGGCCGCGGCGTCGAGGAGCGCACGGCGGAGCTTCTTCGAAAGTACGGCGCACATCGCGTCTTTATCGTTTACGGCGGCGGCAGTGTCATCAAGAGCGGGCTGCTCGCGCGCGTCGAGCGCGTCATCACGGCGGCGGGTCTTGCCTTTTCCGTCCGGGGCGGCGTGCGACCGAATCCGCGCCTTTCGTTTGCGCGTGAGGCTGTGCGCGAGGCGATGGACTTCGAGGCGGACTTCCTTCTCGCCGTCGGCGGCGGCAGCGTCATCGACACGGCGAAGGCCATCGCGCATGGCACGGCGAATCCCGAAACCGATCTATGGGATTTCTGGTCGGGCAAGAAAGAGCTCAAAAAGAGCCTGCCTGTCGGCGTCATCTTGACGCTTCCTGCGGCGGGCAGCGAGACGAGCGATTCCTCCGTGCTGACGAATGAGGAAACGGGCGAGAAATCGGGACTGCCGTCGCCGTTCAACCGCCCCGCCTTCGCCATTTTGAACCCCGAATTGGCCTTTTCCCTGTCCTCGCCGCAGCTTGCGGCAGGCATCGCCGACATCGTCATGCACACGCTTGAGCGCTACATGACGCATACGGAAGGCAACGAATTCACCGATCTCCTCGCCGAAGCGCTCCTGCAGAATGTCGCGAAGTATGCGCCCATCGTCCTCGCACATCACAAAAACTACGAGGCGATGAGCGAGATCATGTGGTGCGGCACGATCTCGCACTGCGGACTCACGGGACTCGGCCGCGACAAGGATTTCTCCGTGCACAAGCTCGGTCATGCGCTGTCGGCACGCTACGACACGAACCACGGCGAGTCCCTGACGGCGCTCTGGGGTGCGTGGGCGCGTGCCGTATACGAAGATCGCCCCGAGCGCTTCGCGCGCTTTGCCGAGAAGGTCTGGGGCGTCGATGCGGGATCTGCCGAAGAGCGGGCGCGTGCGGGCATCCGCAAGACGGAGGAGTTCTTCCGCTCGCTGAAGCTGCCGATCTCGCTCGGCGAGCTTCCGACGGGCATCTTGGAGCACCGCGCCTTGGAAGCTCTCGCCGACAACGTGACGGCGGACGGCAAGAAAAGTGTCGGCACATTCCATCCCGTCGACCGTGCGCTCGCCTTGAAGATCTACACGGCGGCGAACCATTGAGCCTGCAGCCGGATATTTTTCTGCTGGGAAAATACACGATGCTTATGAAGCGGCTCGTCCGAAAATAGTTTATCTTTTGTTTATCTGTCTGTTATCGTCCTTTTAGCGCAGCATGGTATACTGAACGTGTTGAAGCAGGAAAGCAAGCAAATGCAATGAGAGGAGAAGATAAAATGAAGAAATGGTGGATGGCAGCTCCCGTGGCGGGCGCTCTGAGCTTCGGCGCGCTCGCCGCGCTCGGCGTGGGAATCTTCCAAGGACAGACGACGCTTCACGCACCTGCACTGCGGACTGCTGCAGTCACAGCTCCCGCCGCGAAGGGAAGCGATTCGCTGTTCCTTTCCGTCGCTGAGGCGGCGACGGCCGACTTCGTGAGCTACGACACGATCAAGGTTCAGGCGATTGCCGAATCGGGACTCCGCGAGGGCGATCTCACGAACTACGAGATCAAATTCGACGGGCGCGGCTACATGCCGACCTACCGCGTGGAGCTTGAGACGAACGCGGGCGGCATGGACATTGATTTCGACGCCAAGACGGGCGAGATCATCGACGTGCGGGAAAAATCGTGGAAGCACACGCGCACGAAACTCGTCATCAGCGACTACGATGTGATCGAAGATGTAGAGGCGATGGGGATCGCGCTGGAGGACGCGGATCTCTCCATGGACGACCTTAACCGCTTCGAGCTGGAGCTGCACACGAAGCGGGGCGAGCTTGTCTACTCCGTCGAGCTGAAGAGCGGCATGAAAGAGTACGAATACGACCTGCGCGCCGCCGACGGCACGATCTTGAAGAGAGAAACCGACTTCGACTGACACAATTCACGGACAGAGGAAATCCCCCGCTGCAGGCAGTGGACTGCTCCCTGCTAAGCGGACAAGAAAATAAACCACTGTCGTAGAATTACGCTGATTTATGCGGTTTTGCTCCATATTTCGTATGAAGTAAGACCGCTTTTCAGTTGTATGCGCTCATAGTTGTAAAAGTGTACATATTGTGCTACAGTTTCCTCTAACTCCTTCCTTGATCCAAACTTCATCCGATGTAAGCATTCCGACTTCAGCGTTCCAAAGAAATTTTCCATCGAAGCATTGTCATACGGGCAGCCACGCTTTGACATTGACGGCGTGAAGTGGTATTCTTGACTTAGGTCGTAATACGCTTGGGAAGAGTACTGCGAGCCTTGGTCGCTGTGGAGGATTAGTCCATTAGCGACCATTTCCTTTTGTAAGGCGTCACGCACGGTGTCCGTAACGAGTGAAGCTGTCATATCTGTGCCGATGCGCCATCCCAGCACCATTTTGCCGCATTGATCAATGACGGCGCACAGATAGCACATGCCATGTGCCGTCGGTATATACGTGATATCTGTTGCCCAAAATTGATTTGGGCGCTCCGGATTGAATTGCCGCTTCAACAAGTTTTCATAGCGATGTGCCGCGTCTTTGTAATGCGTATATGGACGACGACGGCGAATTTGTGCGAGAGCATCGATTTTGCGCATGACACGCAAAACACGCTTTCGATTTACGTGAATCCCCGTATGTTTTCGAAGCCATTTGCAGACGCGACGATAGCCGTATGTGAAATGTGTTTGTTCCTGACAGGTCAAGATTTGTTGCTCCAGCCAGGCATCTGCATGTGATTCCTGCATTCGATATCGCCAGTCGTAGTAACCGCTGCGCGATACTTCCAGAATCCGGCACAAAGCGACAACCGGATAGACGTTACGCAACCGCTCAATAACACGATATTTGACGCTCACCTCCTTCCAGCCTCGCAAAGAAAATTTCGCAGGACATCGACCTTCATACGGAGCTCGATTACTTCGTTTTGTAAAGAGGTGCGCTCATCGATTGCTTGTTTGCGTGGGCGCCCTTTCGGACGAGGAATATATCCGGCTTTCCTTAAGCGATCTTTACGCCGTTGGCGTTTTATGAATCCCTTGATTTGTTCTTTGGTCAATCCATAGATTTCACCAATTTGCCGATGTGTTTTTCCTTCTGTCTTGAGACGGAAGATTTCATCGGATAACTGCTCAATTTTTGTATATTGTCTTGGCATAACGAATCCCTCCTGTTGTAGTTCTTATTCTACAACAGGAGGGATTTTTATTCACTGTCCGTATTTTGGGGTGCAGTCCAAAACGACAAGGGGGATTCTTCTTTGCTATGTCTTATTTAGCTGTCTCTACCTTATCAAGATCCAAATAATATCCCAGCACATCGCCTACATCAGTGATACGACCGTATACCGTTACAGCCTGTCCTTTTTGCAGCTTGAGGACGGCATCCTGCAATTCTTTATTCTTTGACTTGATGGAGCAACGTACATGGAGGGAAGAATAATTCCGATCCGTTCCATTTATCGTTATATAGCTCAAATCAGAGTCGATATTTTCCAGAATACCACCAACAATCTTTACATCTTTCCCCTTATAGTTCTTGTTAGCTGCCGCTGCATTTGTCTTCGCTTCCCGAATGAGCACATTGATGTCAGCATCCGCATAGGTTCTCGTCTGCTCCTGCTTCGCACTCGATGATGAAGAAGGTGCCGATTTTCCACCTTGATCTTTCGAACCTCCGGCACACGAGGCAATCATCACACCGATGATGACGATCGCGATCAGACCTAAAACTGCTCCTAAACAACCTTTTGCAACCGTACCCATGATACAACATCTCCTTTGTTGAGTAATGTATATTCTATGAGTATATAATTCCCCCCCGACGGATTTTCCTGCTTGATTCTCATATTTTCTATGTAATTTTTATTTTTTTCTCACGCCTCTTTCAGTATCTTCTCTTTTGTGTAGAGATATGCTATACTTTGTCCGTTGCCTCCTCCAGACTGGCAAGGAAAGGAGGTGTATATGCTATGGAAGACATTGTTCTTTCATTCCTTCTCTCCGTCTTGGCTGGCATAATCGCCAACTATGTCAGCAAACGGCTTGACGAAAGAGAAAAAGGCAACAAGCCTGAGCCGTAATCCCAGCTCGCAAAAAAGGGATAGAAAATCCCCCCAAGGTGGTGACTTGGGGGGATTTTCGTGTACATGCTGTGAAAGTTGTTCTTTCATTCCTGCCGCACTCAGTATAGCATATTCATTATATGTGTGCAAGCGATTCGAGATGGCTAAATTTCTCAACCTCGATAAGTTCAACGAGGAAAAACAAACAACCTCATCGTTTTATCCAATCACTTCGATCTTCGGCTCTCTTCCTTCTTCCAGACATCCCTTCGTGATCGTCACGCGGCGCTTTTCGTCGGACCTCGGAATCTCGAACATCACATCGAGCATCGTGTCCTCGATGATGCCCTTGAGGCTTCTCGCGCCCGTCTTTCGCTCGATTGCTTTCTTGGCGACAGCGCGGAGGGCATCCTCTTCGAAGATCAGCTCGACATTGTCCATCGCAAGCAGCTTTTCGTACTGCTTGACGGGTGCGTCCTTCGGCTCGGTCAGAATGCGCAGGAGGTCGTCCTCGGAGAGCGTTTCAAGCGTGCAGATGACGGGCAGACGTCCGATGATCTCGGGAATGATGCCGTACTGCATGAGGTCTTCGGGACGCACCTTGTGAATCAGTTCGTCGAAGCGTTTCGCCGCATCCTTCTCCTTGCCCTCTACTTCCGCACCGAAGCCGATACCCGCCGCATCCTTCTTAATGCGCTTAGCTATGACGTCCTCGATACCGACGAAGGCGCCGCCGACGATGAAAAGGATATTCTTCGTATCGACCTTGATCGTCGGCGCTTCGGGGTGCTTCCTCTGTCCGCGTGCCGTGAACTCGACGACAGAGCCTTCGAGCATCTTGAGGAGCGCCTGCTGCACGCCCTCGTGCCCGGGATCGGCGGTGATCGAGTTGTTCGCGCCCGACTTTCTCGCAATCTTGTCGAACTCGTCGAGATAGATGATGCCGTTCTCCGCCTTCTCGATGTCCTTTTCCGCCGCATAGTAGAGGTTGCGAACGGCGACCTCGACGTCCGCGCCGACGAAGCCCGCTTCCGTGAGGCTCGACGCGTCCGTCACGGCAAACGGGATGTCAAGGAGGCGCGACAGGTGCGATAAGAGCGCCGTCTTGCCGCAGCCCGAAGGGCCGAGCATAATGACGTTCGACTTCTCAATGTCCGTGCCGTCCTCGTTCATGTAGCCGTACTTCATGCGTTTATAGTGGTTGTAGACGGCGACGGAGAGGATCTTCTTCGCGCGGTCCTGATTGATGATGTACTCGTCGAGATACGCCTTGATGATATGCGGCTTGTTCTTCTTCAAGATCTCATCGAGCTGACCGGCAAAGTCGATCTTCTCCTTCTCGACGTTCGCCGCCTCGTGCTCCTCGATGAAATTGTATATATCCTTGACGCAGTCCTTGCATATAGCAAATCCCGTGTTCGGGTCAAAGATCGGCATATCGTACTGATCGTGCACCGTGACCTTTCGCTTGCAAAAGCTGCAGGTATGCTTGATCGGTTCTTGTCCAGACATCATGATTCTCCCTTCACGTAAAAGAAGCGCGGACAGATTCAGCGCTTCCTAAAAAGTGTCTTCCTCATTATCAACGATATGAGGATTTTTTTCAAGGGGAAACTTTGCGTCAATTTATTTTACAACCCGATTCGTGCCGTTCAAATGATGCTGCTGTTTTGTTGCTCGTTGTCTGTGGTATAATAAGAAAAAGAGAAGTACGCGAAGAAAGGAGCGGCAAAATGGAGCAGCGAATCAAATACAATCCGAAGGATTACGTCGACTATCTGGAAGAAAGCATGACGCTTTTCGCCGAAGCGATGCAGGCGGGAGATGCTTTTCTCATGCGAAGTACTTGGCGGCGTATGTACGCTGACACAAAGCAAGCAGTAAAGGAGCATTTTCTGTCCTCGCAAGAGCGGGAGGAAATCCTCGACTATTATGAGGAGTTGACACCAGATGTTTGATCTTACTCATGCCACATGGCGTCCGAATCGTTATGGTGGTTCAGAGAAAAAGAGGACACTTCTTTTTGATGGGAAAATCTATATGGTAAAATTTCCCGAATCGCCTCGTTCCAAGAAGGTGTTTGTCAGCTACACTGGCAATCAGTTTTCCGAACATATCGGTTGCCAAATCTTTCAAATTTTGCAGATTCCCGCACAAAATACATTCTTAGCAAAATATTGCGAACCCATCACCAACAAAGAAAAAATCGTCGTTGCTTGTGAAGATTTTTGTCAGGACGGCAGTCGCCTTTTGGAGTTCAGTAAGATTGGGCATCACGATACGGGAAGCGACAAGACATATACTACAACATTTGAGGATGTTTACGAAATCATTGAGCGTTTCGATTTTCCCGTGAACAAGCTCGCCATAAAAAAACGTTTTTGGGACATGTTTGTTGTTGATGCCTTAATCGGGAATGTTGATCGCCATTTGGATAACTGGGGATTACTGGAAGATTCAACGGGCAGAATAGAGCCTGCACCGGTATATGACTGCGGATCCTCTTTAGCGCCGTTGACATCAGACGAGGAAAAAGCTCATTTGCTTACGAATGATAGCTTGCTCAAATCTAACGAGTATAACCTTTGCTCAATTTATCGCCAGAATGGGAAGAGAGTATTCTACCATGAAATCTTGAAAGCGCCTCCGGCTGACCTGCATCGGTCGATTTTGGAGATCGTCCCAAGAATCAAGCTCGCGGCACCGCGCATTGACGCGCTGATTGATGCGACGGAGGGAATGACCGACATTTCCAAAACCTACATGAAGAAATCCCTCGCCATGCGCCTGAATCAGATGCTGCTTCCGGCATTGAAGAAAGCGCAGGAGCGGCAGGCTAGCGAGGATGGGGAAAGCCGCGGCTTCAGCCGTTGACACAAATGGCGGGATCGGAAAGGAACAGTCCGATGAGCAGCATATACATCTACAACGATTATTTGCGCGATCTCTTGAAGGATGCTCCCTGCATCCTCGCCTACGATACGGCTGCGGATTATCTGGGGCTATGGAGCGGCAGTATGAATCCGCTTACGGCGAAGATTTATGTCTGCAAGCCTCTGCACATCGAAGGAACGACGGAATATCTGATTCCTTCCTTTGAAGCTGTGGAACATGAGAATCGCCTCGGGCTTCTTTGCACGACGGTCAATCAAACCATCAACGACCTTCTGCGTGCCGACGGCGACAATCAGGTCATACAAGAAAGTTTGGCCACGGTTTATTATACGAATGGAGAATCCTTTGACTCTCTTCGCATTGATGACGATCTTTTGCTTGCCTTTGAGCATTATAAGGATTGGGCAATTGAATATTATGACGAGGGAAAGTGATCCTGCTGTTTTGTCACTCGTTGTCTGCGGTATAATAAGGGAAAAGAACTACGCGAAGGAAGGAGCGGCAAGATGAGAGCAGTCTATAAGTACAATCCGCAAGATTACGAAGAACTTCTTCGCGACTATATGGAAGAGTTTTATCGAGCGCATGAGGAAAAGAATGATATAGGAATGATTGTTGCGATGCACCATCTTTATTCTGAAACAAAATACGCCATGAAGGAAGGCGATATTTCAGCAGGTACACGGGAGGAAATGCTGACGTATTTCGGAGGGCTGATTGATGGTTGATTTGACGCATGTGAAATGGCTGCCGAATCGCTTCGGAGGTTCGGAGAGCAAGTGGACGATGCTGTACGACGACAAGCTCTATATGGTAAAGTTTCCCGATCCCAATCGAGCGCCGAAACAAACATCGCTGCCCTACATCAACAATCATTTCTCGGAATATGTCGGCTGCCATATCTTTCAAATGCTGGGGATTCCGGCACAAAACACGTTCTTGGGGCGTGCCACTCCGCCGAACAGCGAAAAAGAAAAGCTTGTCGTGGCGTGCGAGGTCTTTTCCCCGAGCAGCGAAGGTATTCTCATCGAGTTCAGCAAGTTCTTTTTGCATGAGACGGACAGCCAAAAGCGGAACAAGACTACGATCGATGATGTCATGTATATCATCGATACCGATGTGACGATCAAGAACAAGCTGAGTATGAGGAAATTTTTCTGGGAAATGTTTGTGGTGGATGCTTTTATTGGCAATACGGATCGCCATTTGGATAATTGGGGCGTGACAGCGTCGCCCGATGGGAAAATATCTCCTGCGCCTGTATATGATTGCGGTTCAGCACTTTCGCCACTGGAATCCGATCAGCAAAAAAAGAGACTTTTGGAAGATCCTACAAGCTTCAAAAATGTCGAGTACAATATATGCTCTGTCTATCGCCATCATGGAAAGCGAGTTTTTTACCACGAAATCTTGAAAACGCCTCCGGATGACCTGCATCGATCGATTTTGGAGATCGTTCCAAGAATCAAGTTCGCCGCGCCTCGCATCGATGCGCTGATTGACGCGACAGAAGGAATGACCGATATTTCCAAAACCTATATGAAGAAATCCCTCGCCATGCGCCGGAATCAGATGCTGCTTCCGGCATTAAAGAAAGCGCAGGAGCGTCAGGCTCGCGAGGATGGGGAAAGCCGCGGCTTCAGCCGCTGACACAAATGGCGGGAGCAGAAAGAAACAGTCCGATGAGCAGCATATACACCTACAACGACTATCTGCAATAGATAAACAAAAAAGCGACGCCCTTTCAATGCCCGGCCGGCTGACGAAAGTCAACTGCAGGCGAGACGTCGCTTCTTATCTTCATATTATCTTCATATTATCTTCATAGGAACAACATCAAGCGAAATGCATCGAGCTGAGACCTCTCAGTGCCATACCTCTTCAGCGATCTCGCGGATCAGGCGCAGTTTCTTCCACTGATCGTCCTCCGTCAGGATATTGCCTTCTTCCGTCGAAGAGAAGCCGCACTGCGGGCTGAGGCAGAGCTGATCGAGCGGCACGAACTTTGCCGCCTCTTCGATGCGCTTCTTTATGTCGTCCTTGTTCTCAAGATCCGCCGTCTTGGACGTCACGAGGCCGAGCACGACACGCTGATCCTTGATGTGCTTCAGGGGATCGAAGCCGCCGGCACGGTCGGAATCGTATTCGAGGAAGAAGCCGTCGACATGGCAGCCGCCGAAGAGGATTTCGGCAACAGGCTCGTAGCCGCCCGAGGAGAACCAGGTCGAGCGGAAGTTGCCGCGGCAGATGTGCATCGTGATCGTCATGTCCGCAGGCTTCGCTTCCAGCACGCGATTGACCATCGTCACATAGGCGCGCTCAATCTTGTCGAGATCAAAACCGCGCGCCTCGTATGCCTTGCGCTTCTCGGGATCGCAGAACTCGCCCCACGACGTGTCGTCGAGCTGGAGATAGCGGCAGCCTGCCTCGTAGAAGGCGCGAACGGCCTTCTGATAAGCGAGAGCGATGTCCTCGAAGAGACGCGCTTCGTCCTCGTAGCGCTCGATCGGCGCATAGTCCGTCGCACGCACGCAGCAGATGAGATGCAGCATGCTCGGCGAAGGGATCGTCATCTTCGCGAGCGTATCGCCCGCAAGAGACTGCAGATAGCGGAAATGTTCAAGGAACGGATGATTGCCGAAATCCACCTTGTCCACGATCTTCACCGTCGCCGCCTTCGGCTGTGCTCCCTTGAACGCCACGGACCAATGCTCTGCTCCGACTTCTTCGATGCCCTCCAAGGCGGCGAGAAAGTCGAGATGCCAGTAGCGACGGCGGAATTCACCGTCCGTCACCGCCTTGAGTCCGACTTCCTTCTCCTTCGCTACGAGATCGCGGATCGCCGCATCCTCAGCTTCTTTCAGCTCCGCTGCCGCAGCTTTTCCGGCTGCGAACGCCTCACGCTTTTCCTTCAGTGCTTCAGGGCGCAGAAAACTGCCCACGATATCGTAACGGAACGGCGGCCGATTTTTTTCATTTGCCATAAGAAATCCTCCTCCTAATTTTCCAATGATGTTTCCATCATAATACCTTTATTATAGAAAATCAATAGGATTTATATATTTAGCAATCTTCTCCTCATTCCTGCAAGAGCAAGTCTGCCCGTTTTGCAAGGCGATTTACCGCTTTTCTTCCTTTGCCGCTTCCTCCGCCGCGCGGCGGCCGATGACGCTGTGGGCGCGGCTGTAGCCGAAGTAGACGCAAAGGCCGAAGAGAATCCAGAAGCCGAAGCGATGCCATGTGGCGAGCGGCAGATTTGCCATGAGGTAACCGCATGAGAGGACAGCGAGCGGCGCGATGAGCCAGACGGCAGGGCATTTGAAATTGCGCTTGAGGTCAGGCTCGGTCTTTCGGAGCACCATGACGCCGATCGAGGCGATGAGGAAGGCGGAGAGCGTGCCGATGTTCGCCATCTCAGCGATCATGCCGATGGGGAAGACGCCCGCGATGGCGGAGACGAAGATCGCGCCGAGGATCGTCACGCGGTACGGCGTGTGAAAGCGGCGGTGGATCTTGCAGACGTTCGCAGGCACCATGCCATCGCGGCTCATCGCGAAGAAGATGCGCGCCTGGCCGTAAAGGAGCACGAGCAGCACCGTCGTGATGCCACAGATCGCGCCGACGGCGACGATGGCAGAGCCGACGTTGTAGCCGATGTGGCGAAGCGCGAAGGCGACAGGCTCCGCCGTGTCGAGCATCGAATACGGCACGACGCCCGTGAGGACGGCGGCGACGACAGCGTAGAGCAGCGTACAGATAAAGAGCGAGCCGATGATACCGACGGGCAGATCCCTTGCGGCATTGCGGCACTCTTCCGCCGTCGTCGCGACGGCATCGAAGCCGATGTAGGCGAAGAAGACGATGGCCGCACCCGAGACGACGCCGCTGTAGCCGAACGGCAGGAACGGCTCCCAATTCGTCGCGTCGACGTGCGGTGCAGCGAGCACGAGGAAGAGGAAGATCGCCGCGAGCTTGACGAAGACAAGGATGCGATTGAGCTTGACGCTCTCCTTCGTGCCGCGCACGAGGAGGAACGACAAAAAGAGCGTGATGAGGACGGCGGGCAGGTTGAAGATGCCGCCTTCTGCGGGCGCGACGACGAGTTCATGCGGCAGCACGAGCCCCGCCGAGGCGAAGAGTCCGACGACGTAGCCCGACCAGCCGACAGCGACGGCGCTCGACGTCACCGTGTATTCGAGGATGAGATTCCAGCCGACGATGAAGGCGATGAACTCACCCAAGGACGCATACGCATAGGTGTAGGCGCTGCCCGAGGCGGGCACGATGGAGGCAAACTCCGCGTAGGCGAGACCCGCGAGCGCACACGTGAGTCCCGAAAGGATGAACGAAAGCGGCACGGCAGGCCCTGCGTACTTGGCGGCAGCGACGCCCGTGAGCACGAAGATGCCCGTGCCGATGACAGCGCCGATGCCAAGCATCAGAAGGTCGACGGCGGCGAGGTTCTTGAGCATGCCCGAGGCTGCAGCCGCAGCCTGCAGCTCATCGATGCTTTTCCTGCGAAAGAGATCCATGATATTTTTCTTCCCTTACAAAGAATTTGAGCGCTGAAAAATTTATCTGCAGCGCCCAGAAGTCGTATGGAAGATATTATACAGCGAAAAACGTCCGCTGTCACGAAAACCGGACAACAAAAAACTCCCCAAGCACTCAAACCGGGGAGCTGCATATCCGATATGATGTCGATTGCGATGAATTTCAGCGAAAAATGACCTTGTTCTTACCCGCCGTTCGCTTCGATTCGTATAGAGCCGCATCGGCGCGCTGAAAGACGGTTTCCGGCGTATCATGCGCACTTGAGAGGGTCACGCCGATGCTCAAGCCGACCGATCTTTTGTCGGGCATCAGTAGGGAGAGGGAAGACGCGCCGCGATGGATTCGCTCGACCACGCGCTCGGCTGCTGCACGGTCGGCATGCGTCAGGATGACGAAGAACTCGTCTCCGCCCCAGCGCGACACGATGTCCACGCTGCGCACAGACGAGCGCAGGATGTCGGCGAGCGCCACGAGCGCCTCGTCGCCCATGGCATGACCAAAGGTATCGTTGATGCCCTTGAAGTCGTCCATGTCGAGCATCATGACGGCAAACGGAATATCCGAGGCGAGCGCGTCGTGCAGGATGTCCTTGAAAGAGCGTTCCATGGCGCGGCGGTTCATCAGACCCGTGAGCGCATCGCGCTCGGCGAGGACGACGAGCTTGCTGTGCGCCGACTCCCACTCTTTCGTCATGGCATCGACGAAGTGCACGAGATGGGCGATGATCGAAGTCTGCTCGCCGAACTGCGGCGACACGGGCTTGTAGATCGGCGCTTCCTTCGGCTCGCCCTCGCGGAAGCCGATGCTGACCATCATGAGGTTCGTCTTCATGAACTTGCCCTTGCTGCGGAAAAACTCCGCGTAGGAATAGAATCCGTGCGTGGGCACGGCGCGCGAGATGGCAGCATATTCGTAAACATTGTTCTGCTGCAGCATGATGTAATGCCCCATGCAGTTGACGATGAAGACGGCTTCGGGCGAGAATTCGCAAAGCTCCGCATGCGTCCTCTGCGCTTCGCTGATGATGGCGATGGGATCGCCCGACGCGATGCGCAGACGCTCTCCCTCTCGGAGGTCAGCGCTGACATAGACGCAGCCGTCGGCATGAATGTCCATGAGGCGGCGTGCCAGCGTCGCGCCGTTTCGCTTCAGGCACATGGGGAAGGTCTCGACGCTCGCAAGCGATTCCCAGCAATGGCGTATGCCGAGATAGTGGGAGAAGAATTCACTCGCGGGCTTTTCATCGAGCTCAACGATCGTGCGCTCGTCCGCCATGCGCGTGATCTGCACCTCAGGGCCGAAGGGCTTCCAGCCGAACGAAATCTGCGTCTTGGCGTGAAGCTCCTCACCGACAAAGACGATGGCGAGAAAACCGCGCGACATCCTATGCCCCGCGAGATCGATCGTGATGCGCCTCTCATTCATCTGATCGGAAAGAAGGCCGCCGAAGAACACGATCTCCTCGTCCACATCCGAAAGGACACCCAGAAGTTCCGTAATGCCCGACACCTGCGCCGCAAGGAACAGTCCGACTGCCTTCGTAGCCTTTTCCTGCGAGATCGTCCGAACGAGTCCCTGCGCCGCAACCGATATGTCGGACTGTTCATCAAACGCCAAGGGAATGACGCGCGAAGAGGAGAAAAAGGTAAAGGTAACGGCAGCGCTCGCCGCATCGGGCACATCGTCCTCGCCGCTCCACATCTTGCCGTTGGCAAAGCCGCATTCCGACGCAAACCCCACGACTTTCGCCTGTGGGAAAATTTTCCTTGTCGCTCGCTCGAAGTCCGCCATCGTATGAACAGAAAGCTCCGAGGCAAAAAGTGTCACGAGAAGATCGGAAATATGCGCCATGGAGGCGGCAACATCCTTTGCCTCCTGCAAGCACAGAGCAAGATCCTCTTCCTTATAAAGCAAGAAGGAGAATTGCTTCAAAGCGTATCATTCCTTTCTTTTCGATAAAAATTCCCGATAAAAGTCAAAGAGCATTTTACCATGAAGCCCCGAGAGGTCAAGCCGAAGGCGCAGACCGATCGGCTAGGCTTCTGTAAGGCGTGAGGACATATGTACAGCGTGACTCCTTGATGACGCCGTTGTCAGAAGCGGCGGTGGAAGCAAGTCCTGCCGCTCTGCTTCACGGCTGAACATGTGTCCTGAAAGTTTATTCCAAATCATGGATACTATATAGATTCAACAAATTCGGTACGAAAGCACATGAGTATCATATAATCCCATAGACCTATTGTCAAGTATGCACGGGATAAAATGGGGAAATTATAAAATAAATCGCCGCAAAAAATTTCATTTTTACCATGAAGCCCCAAGAGGTCAAGCCGAAGGTGCAGACCGATTAGCTAGGCTTCTGTAAGGGCGGCGCACAAAAAAAGCTGCTGCACATAATTTATGTGCAGCAGCCCCTTCTTTTTTGGCTGCCCTATGCTCAATGCGCTGCCTTGCGGCAGGCAGGACACATGCCGTAGAAATACAGCTGTTTGCCCGAAACGGCATAGCCCGTCTCGTTCTCCACCTGCTCGACGAGATCGCCCGCATCCGCCTTGTAGACATCGTCCACACGACCGCAGCTCACGCAGCAGATATGCGGATGGCTCGTCGTGTTCGCGTCGTAGCGGAAGCTCTCCTCGCCGACGTTCAAGACCTGCACCAGACCGACCTTGCTCAGGATGTCGAGCGTCTTGTAGACCGTCGCCAAGCTCATCGTCGGATACGTCGGCTGCAATTCGCCGTAGATCATATCCGCCGTCGGGTGCGCCTTCGTATGGCAGAGCACGTCGTAAACGGCCAGTCTCTGCGGCGTCACCTTGAACCCCTTCTCGCGCAGCAGCGTCGTCACTTCCTGCATCACCATGATGTTCTCCTCCTTGCACACAGGCACATCCGAGTGCGAACGCAAAAGCCGCCCGCGGAAAAGCCTCGTTATCCAATTAGATTCTTTTTTCTAACAATAAGTCCTCGTTAAAAAGCAATCTCACTAAGTTGATTTTAGCGCAAGAAAGCATTTTTGTCAATCATTTCATGCAAAATTGTGCGCCGCTCTTACATGAAAAAGCCAATCCGTCTGCGCCCTTCGGGCTTGACTTCTTAGACTTTCATAGTAAACTACACGCACAAACGTCCACCTCGTGGACATTGTGCGCCGCCCTTAATGAAAGTTATCTAATCAGTCTGCGCCCTTCGGGCTTGACTTCTTAGACTTTCATAGTAAACTACACGCACAAACGTCCACTTTGTGGACATTGTGCGCCGCCCTTACATGAAAAAGCCAATCAGTCTGCGCCCTTCGGGCTTGACTTCTTGGACTTTCATAGTACAATAAAAACATAGAATTGTGGAAAATTTCAACAGCGGGAGGCGTGACCCTCTGCCCCGAACGGGGTTCTTGCTCCACACGGTCGCACTCCCCCATCCAAAGGAGGAATCGTCCATGACAGTTCGTGAAGGAGACGCCGCCATCGTAGAGCAGTTCGTCGATCTCTACAAGAAGACCCTCAATGATGCAAACACGGCGCTTGCAGACAGCATCTGGCAGACGGGGCCGAAGACTTCCATGGTGCACCCGCGCGGGGAGGACATCGGCTGGGAGAACATCCGCCAGCACTTCTACATCGACCGCCTACAGAAGCTCTACACAGAGCGCCACTTCGAGTTCCGCGACCTCGATATCGAGGTCTACCGCGACACGGCGATCGCCATGTACACATGGGACTTCCACGGCAAGCTGCGCTCCGACGGCACGGAAATCGAGCACAAGGGACGCACGAGCCAGACGTACCGCCGCACGTCGCAGGAAGGTTGGAAGATCCTGCACGCTCATATCTCGGGCATGCCGATCGCGAGCGAGCGCCAGCCGATCTGACAAAAACTACACGCACGAACGTCCACTTCGTGGACAAAAGTGCGCCGCCCTTACAGACACCTGGCCGATCGGTCTGCGCTTCGGCTTGCCTCTTGGGGCTTTACGGAAAAAAAGAGGGGTTTCCACTTGGAAGCCCCTCTTTTTTCACGTCAAAACAAACCTCATCCCTTGATCTCATCGTACATGCGGCAGCGGTTCGGTCCGAACCTGCGCGCCGACAGCATGGCTTCCTCCGCCTCCTCGACCATGTGATCAAACGTCTCTGCGGGCAATCCCGTGACCGATATGCCCATGCTGAACGACACCGTCGCATAGTCCTGCGGCTGCACGCGCAGGAAGAGATCGAGGATGCGCTGCGCGCGCTTTTCGATGATGTCGATGGAGATGCGCCCCGAGATGAACACGGCGACCTCGTCTTTTTTGACGCGCCCGAAGACATCAACACCGCGAAAATCGGCACGAACGGAGTCCGAAAGCGTGCCGATGTAACCGTTGCATGACGACTCGCCCAACATTTCACAAAGCCCCTCATAGTCGTCGATACCAACGATGAAGAGCACGCCCTTCTCGCCGCGCGAGAGTTCCATGAGCTGATGGTTGACAAGAAGCTCCAACCCCTCGCGGTCGAAGAGCCTCGTCTGCGGGTCGCGCTTCAGCTGCGCTTCCTGCCGCTCCATCATGTGCGTAGTATCGTGCAGGTCTTCCATAAGCCCAACGACTGCATAGACCTGTCCGTCCTCTGCCGCCAGGCTGCGATACGACGTGCGCCGCCAAAGCGGACTGCCGTCCTGCGTCTTGACCCGATATTCGACGACATCGTCGCGAATCCTCCGACAGGCGTCCGTCAAGCGTGTGAGCACGTCCTCGCTCTGGTCGGCGTCCGCGAGAACCTCATGGGTAAAATAGTCGTAGAAGTTCTCCGTGCGCACTTCCTTCATCTCTTCGCCCGGAGTCGCCTGCCAAAGCGTCGTCTCGTCTTTCGCCACCTCGTAGCGGTACGCAATCATGTTCGTCTTTTCCAGGAACACGCGCAGTATTGCCTCTCGGCACATTGCCTCCCGCCCCTTTTCATCCGGCCTCGCTCCTTGCGGCATCGGCTGAGGAATATCCCGGGGCTCCACAGGAAGGGCCCCGCTGACCTTGAGCGCGCGCTTCCTTCTCATGTCGGTGCTTTTCATCGGTAAAACTCCCATCTCGCCTCGCGGCTTTCACATTTGCAGGACAATCCCTGTCCTGCGGCGTTTCTCTTCTTACATTATAAGGCAAAATAAAAAAATTTTCAAAGAAAATCCTTGAGGTTCTTTCCCATAGGAAATAGGCCCCGCAGAAACTCTGCGGGGCCTACGAAAACATACGTTATTTGACGACGAGCACGGGGCACTTCGCCTGCTCGACGATGTACTGGCTCACGCTGCCGAGAAGCACGCCCTTGACAACACCGAGGCCGCGGCTTCCCATGACGATGAGATCCGTGCCGCTGTGCTCCGCGAAATCGAGGATGGCGACGGCGGGCGAACCCGTCTCCGAGAACGCTTCCTTCTTGATGCCCGACGGCACCATCTGCATGGCGCGATCGAGAATCACATTGCCCGCCTTCGTGACCGCTTCAAGCACCACGTCGGACAAGCAGGCATTGATCGCGAGCTGGTTGATATTCGCGATGTAGAGGAAGTTCAGCTTCGCCTCGCAAACCTCCGCGAGCTTGATCGCCTCCGCTACGGCGCGATCCGAGCCTTCCGAACCGTCAATGGGGACGAGAATGTTCTTCAACATGGTATAAACCCTCCTTCTACCAATAGCCTTTGTCAAAGCTGCGCCATGCGCCGCCCTTGACTCATTTGGCAATGAGGACGGCGCATTTTGCCTCCTCCATGACCTCCTGGCTCACGCTGCCCAGCAGGAAACCTGTGACAGGAGAAAGCCCCCGGCCACCCATGATGATGAGATCGTGCCCGTTTGCCGCCGCGAATTCCACAATCTTGCGGGACGGCATGCCGACCACCACATGACTCTCGGCATCCAAGCCCGCGGGCAATTCCTTCCGCGCTTCTTCCAAGACCTCCTCGGCGGAAGATACGCCTTTCGCCATCACGCTCAAAGGAAGCCACGACGGATGATCGGGGTCGCCGTCGGTCTCCCTCTCGAAATAGGACACGAAGAGGATGTCGATATGCGCTCCGACCGGCTCTGCGAGCTTCACCGCCATCTCCAACGCCTTCTTGGAATGCAGCGAGCCGTCCACCGGCACGAGGAACTTCATCTTATCCTTCACCTTGGCACCTCCTTCCACCATGGTCTGTCTTTCTACCTGTATAGTTCGTGAAAGAGAAGGAAAATCCTCTCCCTTTTTAGAAATTTTTTGGAAATTTTTCGTTGATTTTCGCTGATTTTCCTCTACGCACCAAAGCAAAAACCTGCCAATCGCACCCTTCGCGTGATATAATAGAAACGCAAGTAAACGCGCCGATTCGAGGGGAATACGTCGCACGAAACGCCCCTGCCCTTGAACATGCGCAGAACATGCGATTGAGCATGAATCTAGGAGGAATCCCATGAAGAAGAACTCACCGGCGAACGATATTTCCGCCATCCTGCAGGAAACGACCATTGCCGGCGTATATGAGGCGGCACGCACCCTGGACGGCGTGACGAAGAAAACGCAGCTCCTCGACAGCCCCTTCTTTTCCGCATTGAGCCAAAACGACGTCTATCTGAAGCCCGAGAATCTTCAGAACACCGGCTCATTCAAGGTGCGCGGCGCCTACAACAAGATCGCTCATCTGACGGATGAGGAACGCGCCAAGGGCGTCATCACCTCGTCCGCCGGCAACCACGCGCAGGGCGTCGCGCTCGCCGCCCAGCGACTTGGCGTCAAAGCCGTCATCTGTATGCCCGCCACGACGCCTCTTCTCAAGGTCGAGGCGACGCGCTCCTACGGCGCTGAAGTCGTGCTCGCGGGCGACACCTTCGACGACGCCTACAGGCGCTCACTCGAATTGCAGGCGGAAAAGGGCTATGTCTACGTCCATCCGTTCAACGACCGCGACGTGCTCTTGGGGCAGGGAACGACGGCGCTCGAAATCATCGACGAACTCAAGGACGTAGACGCCATCCTCGTGCCCATCGGCGGCGGCGGCTTCGCCTCGGGTGTAGCTTTCGCGACGAAATCCGTGCGCCCCGAGGTCAAAGTCATCGGCGTCGAGCCTATGGGCGCCGCCTGCATGGCCGCCTCCTTCAGCCGAGGGCACGTCTCGACGCTGCCTTCTGTCGAGACGGTCGCCGACGGATGCGCCGTGAAGACGCCGGGCGATCTGACCTTCGCCTTCTGCCGCAAGTATCTCGACGACATCATCACCGTCTCCGAGATGGAGATCATGAGCGCCCTGCTCTTTCTCATCGAGAAGCACAAGCTCATCGCCGAAGGCGCGGGCGTCCTCTCGCTCGCGGCGCTCACACGGCTGCCCTTCCAAGGCAAGAAGGTCGTGTCCATCCTCTCGGGCGGCAACATCGACATCTCGACCATATCGGCACTCATCAGCAAGTCCCTCATCGCGCGTGGCCGCATCTTCTGCTTCGCCGTGCAGCTGCCCGACAAGCCCGGCCAGCTTCTCAAGGTGGCGGAAATCGTCGCGCGTGAGCACGCCAATGTCATCAAACTCGTCCACAACCAGGCGAGCGTCACCGACAGCTTCCAGCAGGTGCAGCTCGAAGTCACCGTGGAGACGCACAACCGCGAGCATATCGAAAGACTGACCGCCGCCTTGGAAAAAGAAGGTCTGTCCGTCACAAAGATCTATTGACGCAGCTCCTTGAAAAACTTTCCTTTCTACGAAAACACGGACATTTGTGCATGTAGCTTATGAAGGAGACTTTTCCTTATGGAAAATTACCTTGCGGCGCTCGCGACCCATACAGGCCCCCTGCTTGCCATCTTTTTCGCCGCCTTCCTGCAGGCGATCACGGGCTTCGGACTCGTCATCGTGGCGGCGCCCCTCTTGATGTTCTTCTACGATCCGAAGATCGTCGTGCCCGTCATGCTGCTTCTCGCATGCTCAGGCAACACCGTGCAGGCCTATTTGATGCGAAAGAAGGCGAACCTTCCTCTGATCGGTCACCTCGCGATCGGTGTCTTGCTCGGCATCCCCATCGGTTTTTTCGTCTTCGACTATGTATCGAGCGACACCCTGAAGGTCTGGATCAGCACCGTCGTCTTCCTCTCGCTCCTCATCATGCAGATCTCGCATCGTCACATCCCGGAATCAAGGCGCAACACGATCATCACGGGCATGTGCTCGGGCTTCTCCTCCATGACGACGGGCATGGCGGGACCGCCGTTCCTCATCTACCTCGCCTACACGAAAATGAGCGCCGAAACCTTCCGCGCCACATGCTTCGTCTTCTTCCTTTGCTGCAACTCGACGTCGCTCATCGGCTACCTGATCGGCGGACACCCGCTGACGGCTGCCGTCCACGAGTTCGTCTACCTCCTTCCCGCCCTCGCCGCAGGACTTTCCCTCGGGCACGCGCTCGCGCGCTTTATCCCCACGAGCCTCTTGCGTCGCTTGATCTTCTTCGTCCTCTATGCCACTTGCATTTACACGATCTGGAGCGTCGTATCGAAGGGATAGCCAAACAAAAAAGAGCCGAGCTTTGACTCGACTCTTTTTTTGTTTACAGCTCAGAAATCAGAGTTCCGCCTTCCAAAGACCGTGCAAATTGCAGTACTCGTAAACCGCGACCGGCTCATCTCCCTCAGCGAGGAAGAACACCGCCTCGGGCTTGTCCTCGGGCGTCAGATGACAGATCTGCGCTCCCTTCTTCGTCTCAAGGTGAATCCACGAGATCAGATGCTCAGGCGTCATCGGATGCGCGACCGAACCGACGACGACCGTGACCTTGCGCGCCGCCTTGTCGTACGTCGCTACGGGCACATGCTTCTCCTGCGCCGCATCCGTCGTGTTCGCCTTCAGTTCCTTCAGATCCTCGCCGCAGCAAGACAGCTTGCCGCCGCCATCATGAATCAGACCGACGATGTCTCCCGACTCCTTGCAAATGAAAAACCTCTTTGCCACAATATCTCCTCCTTCAAGATAAAAAATCCTGTTTATATTGTAGCATATCTCATCTTCTACGGCTATATTTTTCTTGCATTCACAATTCCTTGTATCCAGGCGGTACTGGTGCGACGATGCTCACGAAGATGAAATCTTCCTCGCCCGTATTGCGCAGGCCGTGACACGTTCCCTTCCCCGTGATGATGAGGTCGCCTTTCTCGACGGGAACCTCCTTGCCAAGCTCCGGAAAGAATATACCCTTCCCCTGGATACAGACCCAGAAGTCATCACCAGCCGGATGCTCATGCGCCTTGACCTCCTGTCCAGGCTTCACAAGCCAGACCGAACCGCTCGTCGAATCCGTTGTATAGAAGACCGTCTTTGTCGCCTTGTCGCCTGCCTTCGCCACCTCGTGAATCTTCCAATGGCGCGTAGAAAAATCCTTGGTTACTTCCATCCTTTCCGAACCTCCTCTTTCTGCTTAAATAATCCTTCTATGTTTGGTATCGCTACAGATATAAACTGTCTTGATACCAAAATGAATATACTCACTGCAATACCCTTTACAGATACGGCGCCGGATTCACAGGCTCACCGTGGATGCGGACTTCATAATGCACATGTGGCCCTGTAGAAAATCCCGTGCTGCCCATATAGGCGATAATCTGACCGCGTCGCACATGCTGACCTGTGCGCACGACGATGGATTGTGCGTGTCCGTAACGCGTCATGATACCATTCCCATGATCGATGTCAACCTTATTGCCATAGCCGCCAGCATTCCAGCCGGCGTCTGTCACCACGCCATCGGCTGTCGCTACGATCGGCGTGCCGAAGTCGTTGGCGATGTCGATACCTGGATGGAAATCCGAACCATTCCAACGCAGGCCAAAGGGTGAACTGACCTCGCCGCGTGCAGGCCAGATGGAAGGAATCGTGACGGAGACACCAGTCAAGGCATAGGGCGTATTGCCATAAGGCAGAAGCGCGGCCATTTCCTGCTGCTGCGCCTCCAAAACCTGCTTGAGCTGCTGCAGGCTGGCGCGGCGAACAGCCACGCGTTTCTCGATATTTTCAAGCGCCGCATCGACATTTTCCGCCTGCAGCTTTGTAATTGGTCCGCCCTGCCCGTCCTGTGCCCCTGCTGCAGCATCCGCTCCATCTGCAGGCGCTCCCGCCGTATCGGGAGCGGCAACTGTCCCCGACATGCGACGCAAGTCGTTTTCCATCTGCGTCAATTCATCCAATTCCTGCTGCAGGCCATCCGCTTTCTTCGAAAGCTGCAAAAGCTGCTCCTGCTGCATATTGCTGATCTGACGCATCTTTTCCAATTCGGTGTCATCGCTCTTGACAAAAAATGTCGTATAAAGCGAATAGGAAAGCGTCACACAGGAAATCAGCAAAACGACGAAGAAAGAGATGATACCAATCTTCGCCATCTTTGCAGAAAGATGTATCGTATGAATGGTATCAGAAACATCGGGCACAATCTTGATGGTGAACCCATTTTCCTTATGCAAAAGCCCATCTCCAAACTGCACGGAAGACCCCTCTTCCATTGAACAAACTACACGCACAAACGTCCACTTTGTGGACATTGTGCGCCGCCCTTACATGAAAGAACCAATCAGTCTGCGCCCTCTGGGCTTGACTTCTTGGACTTTCATGGTAAACTTTCAGGACATATGTTCAGCCGTCATGCGAAGCGGCATGCGTTGCTTCACACCCGTTTCCTGCGACAGTTTCATCAAGGCGGCACGCTGTACATATGTCCTCACGCCTTACAGAAGCCTAGCCGATCGGTCTGCGCCTTCAGCTTGACCTCTTGGGGCTTCATGGTAAAACTTCCATTCTGCGCTATCGCTACTCCGGCCGCACGCTCATCGCCTTTTCGAGCGCTTCCGCCTCCTCACGCGTGAGCTTGTAACTCGAGCGTCCCGCCTCGATGGGCTTGACGTAGCTGCGCGAGTCCTCACGAGCGAAGATACTGGAAAAAATCACGCCGTTGTTGTGCGAATCCAACATGGCAACGGCATAGCTGAGATCGCTTCCCATATCGGCAAAAGCGCTGAAACGCACGATACCAATGCGTGTCGTAGCCGTCTGCAGCAGCGCATCCAAGCGCCTGTTTTCCTCCTTGAGTTTTCGGCTTTGCTCAGCGACGCCCTTCATTTCCTTGATATGCGCGAGCAGCATACTTTCCAGATTCGCACCCTCGACCCCCCGCATCATCGCCTGATAGCGGCTCTTCATGCGCGATACGCTGTAAACCTGATAAATAGCCAAGACCAAAAGTACAATGACCAAAACCAAAAGAAAAATCACCAGGAACGTCTCATTGTTGCCCAAGAGTTCCGCCAGTTGTTTTGTATTCATCCCAATCATTTCTCCTCTATCCGCACGGAGAGGCTGCACGTCTCTCCCATCGTTTCTGCAGCTTTTGCCATGCCAAACAAAAGATGTTTCACGTGAAACATGATGCATCAGACCGTGAATCTTTCTCCTGCAGAAAACTGACGCAAGGCCGCTTTCTTGTCCTCCAGCAGCCGGCTCTTCTTCTCCAACAACGAATCAAGGATGCGATTCAAGTCTTCTTCCGAGGAAAAATCGATCTCTATGCGATTCTTCTTGCCTCGCGAACGAATGCGCACCTGCGTGCCAAAAAACATCTTGAGCTTGTCTTCCGCTTCCTGCAGGAAGATCTTTTCTGTCTCCTCAGGCGACTCTGCTTCCTTCGCTTCGGCTGTCTCTTCCGCATTTTTCTGCAGACGCTTCACAAGCTCTTCGGCCTGACGTGCCGAACATTCGCGCGCCATAATGATGTCTGCCGCCTCTCGCTGCAACGCAGCGTCTGTCAGGACGACGAGCGGCCTTGCCTGCCCCATGCTCAAACTGCCGTTTGCCAAGTATTCCTGCACATGTGCATCGAGCTTCAAGAGGCGCATCATATTCGTAATATGGGAACGGCTTCTTCCCACGCGCTCCGCCAAAGCTTCCTGTGTAAGCCCGAAATTCTGCAAAAGATTCCGGTAGGCGTTGGCCTCTTCAATCGCATTGAGATCCTCGCGCTGCAAATTTTCAATCAGCGCAATCTCCGTACTTGCCGCATCGCTCAAAGGACGGACAAGAGCCGGCACCGTTTCAAGACCGGCCAGTCTTGAAGCGCGAAAGCGACGCTCGCCCGCAACAAGCTCATATCCCTTTCCTGCCGGAAGCTGTCGCACGAGAATCGGCTGCAGCACGCCATGCTGCACGATGGATTCCTTCAACTCATCCAGAGCGCTCTCATCAAACTCATGACGAGGTTGATACCGATTGGCTTGTATCTCGTGCAATGGAATTTGCTGCACAGCGATACCATTCATTTCTTTTGGTATCACATCAATCGCTTCATCATCTTCTATGGCAACTTGACTCGCTCCCTCGTTTCCTTGTGGATTCGAGTTTTCTGCGCTTTCTTTTTCCGCTTCCTGAGGAGCTTCCATGCGCTTCTTTTCCTCAGCATTGGTATCAGATAATTGCGGAGATTCTTTCTGCGATACTTCGGGCGTTTTCAATTCTGTGGGAAAGAGTGCACCAAGCCCCTTGCCCAATGCCTGATGCTTCCTAGCTGTCACGCTCTATGACCTCCTTTGCCAGATCCATATAGACGATGGCTCCCTTGCAGTTTCTGTCATAGGCAATGACGGGCTGCCCATAGGACGGCGCCTCGCTCAAGCGCACGGTGCGCGGTATGACCGTCCGATACACCTTGCTGCCGAAATGCGTGCGCACCTCCTCAGCGACCTGAACCGAAAGATTGGTTCTTGAATCGAACATCGTCAGAAGAACGCCCTCGACTTCCAAGGCAGGATTCAGATTGGTCTGAACCAATGTCATCGTATTCATCAGCTGTGCCAAGCCCTCCAGAGCATAAAATTCGCATTGGATCGGCATCAAAACGGTATCTGCTGCTGTCAAGGCATTGAGCGTCAAGAGCCCCAAGGAAGGCGGGCAGTCGATCAAAATGAAGTCATACTGATCGCGTACGGCATCGACCGATCGCTTCAGACGATTCTCGCGTGAGATGGCAGCAACAAGCTCGATCTCCGCCCCCGCCAGTTCGATATTGGCCGGAAGAAGATCGACCTCGTAACCCGTATGAAGAACTGCCTTCTCTATAGCAAGGTTGTCAATCAAGACTTGATAGATGGTTATCGTTAAATCCGATTTATTGATACCAAATCCGCTCGTCGCATTGCCCTGCGGATCGGAGTCAATGAGCAGTACACGTTTGCCGAGCATGGCAAGACCGGCGCTCAAGTTTACCGATGTCGTCGTCTTTCCTACGCCGCCCTTTTGATTGGCGACTGCTATGATTTTCGCCACATTCTTTTCCTCCATAAGCTTTTCTTTTCCTATTATAGCATGATATACTGATGGGGGGAAGTATTCTGCCCCATGAATAACTTCGATGTTTCACGTGAAACATTGGCTAGGAAGAAGGAATCTTATGCCCGTTTACAATAGCGTTTTGCTTGATATTGATGCAAAGGAAACGCGTCGCTATGCAGGATTGAACAAGGCCAAGGATTTCGATGAAAAACTCATCGAAGAAGCCTGCTTGGAAGCGCGTCTTCTTGCCGAACCGCGCGGTATATGGCAGATGTATGACTATGATGCAGCCACACAGACGGTACTCGCCGATCCGCCCTTCACCATGAAAGGGAAGCTCATCGGCAAGCATCTCGCCAAAGCACAGAAGGTCATCGTACTGTCGGCGAGCGTCGGTGATGCCATCGAGGAGCATGTGACGAAATACTTCGCCGATGGACGCTACGCCTACTCCGTCATTCTTGATGCCGCCGCCACGGCAGCTGTCGAGCAGGTAGCCGACGCGATGGAAAAAGCCATCGAGCCAAAGGTTGCGAAGGAAGGCTATACGATGCGCTGGCGTTTCAGCCCCGGCTACGGCGATTGGCCGCTCGATCAGCAGCCCGAAATGGTACGTCTCGCCGAAAGTGAGAAAATCGGCGTACACCTCAGCGACGCCTCCATGCTCGTACCGCGCAAATCCATCACTGCCATCATCGGCCTCGTACCGCAGCAAAAAGAGAAGGAAGCGCATACGCCGAACGGCTGCGCTGCCTGCGATAAATTCGACTGCCCTTCGAGAAAAGTTCCTGTCGGCGAAAGCAAGAACTGAAGCATATAGCAGGGACAACATCTTATTGATACCAAACATTAAACAGGGCGAAAACCTATGATACCAAACTAAGGAGGATATTGATGATCCATATTTTTGACGGCGCGATGGGAACGATGCTGCAGGAAGGAGGCTTGAAGCCCGGCGGCTGCCCCGAGCTCATGAATCTCGAACAGCCCGATGTCGTGCAAAAGATCCACGAAGCCTATATCGAAGCCGGCGCGACGATGATCGAGACGAACACCTTCGGCGCTTCCGCTTTGAAGCTCGACCACTACGGTCTGGAAGACCGCGTGAAGGAAATCAATGAAGCAGCCGTAAAGATCGCACGCGAAGCTTCCAAAGGGCGCGCCAAGATCGTCGGCTCGTTAGGGCCTACGGGGCGCTTCATCGTCCCTCTCGGCGATCTCGAATTCGAGGACGCCTACCGAGCCTTCTACGAACAAGCGAAAGCGCTTGCCGATGCGGGCGCCGACTATCTGCTTTTTGAAACGTGCATTGACATACAGGAAATGCGTGCAGGCCTTCTGGCGGCAAAAGATGCGACAAGCCTTCCCATCATCTGCCAGCTCTCTTACAGCGAGGACGGGCGCACCGTCACGGGCACCGACCCGCAGACGGCCGCCATCACCTTGGAAGCGCTCGGTGCCGACATCATCGGCGTGAACTGCTCGCTCGGCCCCAAGGAGCTCGTCCCCATCGTCAAGACGCTGGCAGAGAACTGCTCCGTTCCCATCAGCGTGCTGCCCAACGCCGGTATGCCGCGATTGGAAAACGGCAGAACCATCTTCCCCATGGGGCCTGAGGAGTTCGCCTCGTGGGGCGCAAAACTCGTCGCTGCCGGTGCAACGTATCTCGGTGGCTGCTGCGGCACGACGCCCGCGCATATCAAAGCGCTCGCCGCTGCTGTCAAGGACTTGCCTCTCACCGAGCGCAAGAGCCCGGACAATCGCCTGCGTCTCACGAGCCGCAGCAAGACCGTCATCATCGACAAAGATCTCGCGACCACGCTGATCGGCGAGCGCATCAATCCGACGGGACGCAAGAAACTCGCCGAAGAAATCAAGAATGGTTCGCTCTTCTCCGTCAAGCGCGAGGCCATCGATCAGGTGCGTGCGGGAGCGCGCCTTCTCGATGTCAACATGGGCGTCGGCGGCATCGATCAAGTCAAGGCAATGCACGATGCCATTCGCGAGGTGTCCCAAATCACCGATGCACCTCTTGCGATTGATACCAGTGATACCAAAACATTGGAAGCCGGACTCCGAGCATATCCGGGACGCGCTCTCATCAATTCCGTCAGCGCCGAAAAAGAGCGCATCGAAGAGTTCCTTCCATTGGCGAAGAAGTACGGCGCGGCCATCCTCTGCCTGCCCATCACAGAGGACGGCGTGCCGAAGACAGCGGAAGATCGCATCAATGTCATCAACGGTATCATCAAAGAGGCGAAGAAGAATGGTCTCAAAGATGGGGACTTCCTGCTCGACGCCCTCGTCATGACCATATCGGCCGATCAGAATGCCTGCCTCGAAGTATTGAATACCTTGCGCCTCTACCGCAAGCATTTCGGCTATCCGGCAACGATGGGGCTTTCCAACATCTCTTTTGGACTGCCGAACCGTCCTCTGATCAACAGCACCTTCTTCGCCATGTGCCTTGCCGCAGGACTCGACGCGCCGATCATGAATCCCTATGACGAGAAGATGCAGGAAGCCCTGATGGCGAGCGCAGCGCTCTTAGGAAAAGATCCGCGCGGCATCGACTTCAGCCGCAACGAAGTGAACCTCAAGACGCCAAAGAAGGCAGCTGAGGCTAAACCTATAGAAGGCGATGTTCTCGCTGCCATCAAGCAAGCGGTCATCGACGGCGCTTCTGAAAGCATCGCCATGCTGACCGAACGGGCGATACGCGAAGGTCATTCTTCGAATGAAATCACAGAGAAAGCTCTGACGGCCGCCATGAACGATATCGGCATCGACTTTGGAGCAGGACGCGTCTTTCTGCCGCAAGTTCTTCTATCTGCCGAAGCAATGCGCGCTTCCTTCCAGAAAATCAAGGAACTTCTGCCCGCACAGCAGGAGGCGGACAAAGGAACGGTCGTCATGGCGACGGTTAAAGGGGATGTGCATGATCTCGGCAAAAACATTGTCTCCGCGCTCCTCTCGAACAGCGGCTTTAAGCTCATCGACCTCGGCAAGGATGTCGATGCTGATACCATTGTGCGCACGGCGCTCGAAAAGGAAGCCGACATCGTAGGTTTGAGCGCCTTGATGACAACGACCATGACGCAGATCGACAAGGTCATCAAGAAACTGCGTGAAGCCGGATCAGAGGCAAGAGTCATCGTTGGCGGTGCCGCCGTGACCGAAGACTACGCCACAAGCGCAGGAGCCGACGCCTATGCCAACGATGGCGTCAGTGCAGTCAAGATTGCCAAAGACTTCGTCGGCGAATAAGGCGAGCATGTTTCACGTGAAACATGCAGCTATGGAAAAAGCACGATGTTCCCGAACAATCAATTGCAACAAAGGTGATGTTTCACGTGAAACATCGAATACAAAAGAAGAAGCCTCCCGCAAAGGAGGCTTCTTCTTTTGTATTTATGCCAAAACCTTGGCAAGGCGCATGTATTCGGGATCGAGCTTCTTCTTGTTCGTCACGGCATCGTGCAAGTCGATGGCGACGACATTGCCGCGATGGAAGCCAAAGACGACGTTGGAAAGACCCGAGAGAATCGCCAGAGCCGCTTTCTCACCAAGCTGGCTCGCCTTCACGCGGTCGATGACGGACGGCGTACCGCCACGCTGAATATGTCCGAGAACCGAAACGCGCGTCTCGATATCCGTATGCTCGGCGATGAAATTGCCAACCTCAATGCCGCTTCCTGCCCCCTCGGCAACGACGACGAGAATGTAGCGCTTGCCCTTCTTATAAGCTTCCTTGATCTCGTTGCTGATTTCTTCGAGATCGAAGTCCTCTTCGGGCACGAGGATGTATTCCGCGCCGCCCGAAATGCCGCTCATCAGCGCGAGCCAACCGCAATGTCTTCCCATGACCTCAAGGACAACGACGCGCCGATGCGCCGAAGCCGTATCGCGCAGCTTGTTGATGGCATCGATGATCGTATTCGCTGCCGTATCGCTGCCGATCGTATAGTCTGTACCCCAGACGTCATTGTCAATCGTTCCCGGCAGTCCCACGATGGGAATGCCGTGTTCTTCGCTCAAGAGCGACGCGCCGCGCAAACTGCCGTCGCCGCCGATGATGACGAGTCCTTCGATGCCCTTCGCCTTGAGCTTCTCATACGCCTCTGCACGACCTTCAGGCGTCATGAAACGATGGCAACGAGCCGTGCCGAGGAACGTGCCGCCTCGCTGAATGATGTCGCCGACATCCTTTCGCTCCATCTTGAACATCTCACCGTCCAAGATACCGCGATATCCGTTATGTATGCCCCACACTTCTGCACCTTCAAAGAGCGCCGTGCGCACGACGGCGCGAGTCGTCGCATTCATGCCGGGGCTGTCGCCGCCGCTCGTCAAGACGCCGATACAATTCAACATCGTAAAATCCCTCCCATACCCATGGCGAAGAAGCCTCGCTCCCTCGATCAAAGTGAAACCTTTTCTACATCATACCACATTAGAGCTAGGAAATAAACGTACTTGACAAAAAAGAAAGGGAATGGTACATTGAAAATAAGCTGCATAACTGACGGAAGTGGATGACCACAAGGGAGTGCAGCAGGAAAAGCCGACCGTCTGGGCAGCCGCAATGGTTCACTATGCCCGCGGTCTTTTTTGATTTCACTACAACTCACACAAAGGAGAGAAGCTGATGAAAGAACTCGAATTGAAATACGGCTGCAATCCGAACCAGAAACCCTCTCGCGTTTATATGGAAAGCGGCGACCTTCCGTTCAAGGTATTGAACGGAAAGCCCGGCTACATCAATCTGCTCGACGCCATGAACAGCTGGCAGCTCGTGCACGAACTCAAGGAAGCGACCAGCCTTCCTGCAGCGGCATCCTTCAAGCATGTGAGCCCTGCAGGCGCCGCCGTCGCCGTCCCCCTGTCCGATGCGCTGAAGCAGGCATACTTTGTCGAAGGAATCGAATTGTCGCCCGTTGCGACCGCCTACATCCGTGCGCGCGGTGCCGACCGCATGTCGTCGTACGGTGATTTCGTCGCTCTCTCCGACCCGTGCGACGCCCAGACGGCTTCCTTCCTGCAGCGCGAGGTCTCCGACGGCATCATCGCGCCCGCCTATTCCGAGGCTGCCTTGGAGATTCTCAAGACGAAGCGCAAGGGAAGCTACCTCGTCATACAGATGGAGCCTTCCTATGTTCCTGCAGAGAAGGAAACGAAAACCGTCTTCGGCGTAACCTTCGAGCAGAAGCGCAACGATGTCGCCATCACCGAAGACTGCCTGAAGGATGTCGTCACGAAAAATAAGGATCTGCCCGACGACGCCAAACGCGACCTCCTGCTCTCCCTCATCACCTTGAAGTACACCCAGTCCAACTCCGTCTGCTATGCCAAGGACGGGCAGGCGATTGGTATCGGCGCCGGCCAGCAGTCACGCGTCCATTGCACGCGTCTCGCGGGAAACAAGGCCGATATTTGGTATCTGAGGCAGAGTCCGCAGGTCCTCTCGCTTCCCTTCAAGAGCGATGTGCGCCGTCCCGACCGCGACAATGCCATCGACGTCTACCTGTCCAATGAATGCATGGATCTCCTCGGAACGGACGAATGGAAGCGCATCTTCACGGAGAAACCTCCTGTATTCCTGCCCGAAGAGAAAGCCAAGTGGCTCAAGACGGCGACGGGCGTCGCACTCGGTTCGGACGCTTTCTTCCCCTTCGGTGACAACATCGAACGCGCACATAAGAGCGGCGTTTCCTATGTTGCCCAGAGCGGCGGATCGATTCGCGATGACAATGTCATTGAGACGGCGGATAAGTACGGCATGTTCATGGCGATGACGCATATCCGTCTCTTCCATCATTGATACCGATACGAACCAAAACATAAGAAAAAGGCTGTTGCATCATGCAGCAGCCTTTTCTTATGCCATCTATGGAGTTTTCCGCAGTTTATCCACATTTTTATCCACATACGAACCAATTCATGGCGTATTCTGTGGATAAGTCCGTATTGAATCCACAACTTTTCCACAAAGCTCAGAGTCCAATATTCAGCATATCAAGAACGTCCGATGCGGAAGGCATCGCCACGCCGCCAATGCTCGAAGAACTTTTCGCCTTTTTCACAACAGCATGGTATACGTCATCCTCGACGCTGCCCGGCACGAGATTTTCCCAATTCTGCGAGCTGTAAGGACGCTCCTTGATGGCGTTCGACGGCCTGCCTGTGACCTCCAACTCGCAGAGGAACTGGATCTGCTTGCTCTTTGGATTGAGGTAATAATGCTCCAAATAGTACTTCCCCGCCTTGGCGTCTTCATCATCGGAGAAACTGTTCGGCTTGAGCTTCACCCAGACGTCGATCATGCGATCCTGACGGTTCGGGATAGGAACATTGCGCACGCTTCGCATGTCCATATAGTAAATGAACGATTCGTCGCGGAAAATTTCCTGGAAGCGATCCTTCTCCTTACTCTTCTTGTTCTTCGTCTTGACAGCGTCCTTGCTTTCCTGCGCCGACGCTTCCGTCTTTTTTCCCTGCAAGGGAATTTTTGATTCATCGGCTTTCTTCTGTACGGACGGCTTCATCTCTTCTTTCTTCTTATTCAAGACAAGCGGCTTCTGCCCTTCCTCCCTCTTCTGCGGAGCGGGCGTCACCGACGCTTTGGATGCCTCTTCCATGGCCTTCTTAGTGTCGCTGTTCTCTGCTTTTTTATCTTCCTTTTTTACGGAGGTTTCCGCTTTCTTCTCCTGGAAGCCCTTTACCTCTTTCTTCTTTTCATCCTTCGCATTGCCATGCTCCTTAGCGTTTTCCGCCTTCTTTTCCTGCTTTCTGTCGGAATCTGCTGCTTTTTCTTGTGCAGCAAGATCCTCCATACCGACATTGATGATATATGCCGAAGCTGTCGATCCAAACGTCAGACTGCCTGCTAAAAACGTCATGGCTAGAGCAGCTGCCACCTTCTTCTTCCACACCTTAGAGCACCATCCTTTCAGAATCCTTCTCTTCTTATATCGTCTTTTTTCCTGTGTATCTTTAACGGCAACTCAAAGCAATGGTTCTTTCGCCGGCTTGCCTGCCTTGCGCGGATACGCTTTCGGCGTAGTCCTCTCCTTCTTTATGACGAGAACTGCACGCTTGTCCGAAAGGCCGGGCAAGGCGACGGGAATCGACTCTATCGCCCTCCCGCCGAGAATCTTGACGGCTCTTTCCGCCTCTTTTGCTTCCTCTTCCGAGTGAAGCCCCTTGAGGGCGATCGCTGTGCCGCCGATGCGCACGAAGGGCAGAAGATACTCGGCAAGGACGGGCAGACGCGCCACGGCGCGAGAGGCGGCGATATCGAAGCGCTCGCGCAAAGCGCTTTGCCGCGCCGCTTCCTCCGCGCGTCCATGCAGGCACTCTGCGCCTTCCAAGCCCAGCGCCTCGACAACGGTTTCGAGAAAATGCACGCGCTTCTTCAAGGAATCGAGAAGGGTCAGCTTCAAATCGGGACGGACGATCTTCAGAGGAATGCCGGGAAATCCCGCACCCGTTCCGACATCGATCAGACGCAGGGAATCCCTTTCCTCGATACCTCGAAGCGCCGTCAGGGAATCAACGATATGCTTGACGGCAACTTCCCGCGGTTCAGTAATCGCCGTGAGGTTCATCTTCGCGTTCCATTCGATGATCAAACGATAGTAGATGCCGAACTTCTCAATCTGCTTTGCATCGAGCGGCAGTCCATAGAGAGCAGACGCTCTTTCCAACTCCTGCTCAAACATCGTCTTCTCTCCTCCTGCGGCGCTCCTGCTCCAGCCAGATCAATAAGACCGATATATCCGCAGGCGACACGCCCGATATGCGGCTCGCCTGTCCCACAGAAAGCGGACGGACGGCAGCGAGCTTCTCTCGCGCCTCGTCCCTTAGGCTCGGCACGAGAGCGTAGTCGAGATCGACGGGCAAGCGACGAGACTCCAGATGTTCCAAGCGCTCGACCTGTTCCTGCTGCTTCTTGATGTACCCTTCATAGCGAATGGCGATTTCCAGCTGCTCCTCGACCTCGGGCGCAAGGCGCTCCAAGCCGAAGAGCGAAGCCAACTTCGCATAATCCATCTCCGGACGGCGCAAAAAATCGGCAAGCGACGTTGACGTGCGTATGGGCGCAAGTCCCGCCGATTCAAGACGAGCAAGATTTTCAACCGATGGATGAAGGACAGTATTCTCAAGCGTCTTCCTCGCCTCGATGATACCATTCTTCTTTTTCAGGAACTTCTGCCATCGATCCTCTTTGACAAGACCGATGGCGCGTCCCTTTTCCGTCAGGCGCAAATCAGCATTGTCCTGGCGAAGCAGCAGGCGATATTCGGCGCGAGACGTCATCATGCGGTACGGCTCCTCCGTCCCCTTCGTCACGAGATCGTCGATGAGAACGCCGATATAGGCCTCTGCGCGACTCAAGACGAAAGGAGCTTTGCCGCGGATATAATGCACGGCGTTGATGCCCGCCATCAACCCCTGCGCCGCCGCTTCCTCGTAACCCGACGTGCCGTTCGACTGTCCCGCCGAGAAAAGTCCGCGAATCTTCTTGAACATAAGACTTGGCAGAAGCTGCAGCGGATCGATGCAGTCATACTCGATCGCGTAGCCCGGGCGCATGATGCGCGCCTTCTCCAAGCCCGGAATCGTGTGCAGGAAAGCCTCCTGCACATCGACGGGAAGGCTCGTCGACATGCCTTGCACATAGACTTCCTCTGTATGCCATCCTTCCGGCTCCAAGAAGAGCTGGTGGCGATCCTTGTCGGGGAAGCGGAGGATCTTCGACTCGATGGACGGACAATAGCGCGGGCCGATCCCTTCGATGATACCATTCGCCATCGGCGCCCGATCGATATTCGCACGAATGATCTCATGCGTCTTCTCATTCGTATACGTCAGATAGCATGGAAGCTGCTCGCGCGTCCTTTTCTCCGTCATGAAGGAAAAGCTCTGCGCCCCCTCGTCCCCGGGCTGCAGCTGCATCTTCCTATAGTCTAGGGAACGTGCATCAAGACGCGCAGGCGTCCCCGTCTTGAAGCGCATGATTTTGATACCATTCTCTCTAAGAGAGCGCGACAATTCCCCTGCGGCTCGCTGCCCATTCGGCCCGCCGCTCGTCGTATGCTCACCGATGACGATGCGTCCTTTGAGATATGTACCCGTCGCGAGAATGACAGCACGCGCGAGATACGCTTCCCCCGTCTCTGCCACTATACCTCTCGCCTCTTTATCCTCGATGAGGATCTTTTCTGCCAGAAGCTGCCGAACTTCCAGTCCCTCCTGCTGCTCGCAGCGCTCCTTCATGCGAAACTGATAGGCTTTCTTGTCCTCCTGCGCGCGCAAAGCATGGACGGCAGGGCCTTTTCCCGTATTCAAAAGACGGTACTGCAGAGCCGCCTCATCGGCATTGATCGCCATAGCGCCGCCAAGCGCGTCGATCTCGCGCACGAGATGGCTCTTTGCAGGGCCGCCGATCGAGGGATTGCAGGGCATGAGTGCGATATTGTCCAAGGAAAGCGTCGCCAGAAGCGTGCGGCAGCCGAGATTCGCTGCAGCGAGCGCCGCTTCGACGCCCGCGTGCCCCGCACCGAGGACGATGATATCATATTCACCGGCAATAAACAAAGAAGGCCACCTCACTTGCCGACGCAGAAGCGTGAAAATATTTCATCCAATACGTCATCTCCCACCGTTTCCCCCGTGATCTCCCCGAGTTTTTCCAAAGAAGAGCGCAGATCGATAGAGATGAAATCGAGCCCCAGTCCCTGATCCATCGTGGAAATCGCGGCGGTAAGATGATCTGCCGCCGCTTCCAAAAGATTCTTCGTGCGCAGGTCGGCGACGAACGAGCCTTCCCCCGACCTTTCCTCACCGTCATAAACCTTTTCCAAAATAGCGGCCGCCAAAGGAGAAATCCCTTCTTCCTCCTTCGTCGTGATTTCAATCAGAGGAAGATGTACCAAATTTTGCAGCCGTTCGGTATCAAGAACGCGCGGCAGATCGCTCTTCGTCACGACGATGAGCGCATCCTTTCCCTCAAGCAAGGCGAGGATCTCCTCATCCTCCGCCTCCAGAGGCCGAGAACCGTCAAAGAGAGCGAGCACGAGCGCGGCGCTTTTCACATGCGCACGCGCCTTCTCCACGCCGATGCGCTCGACGGCATCCTCCGTCGTCCGTATGCCTGCCGTGTCGATGATCCGCAAAGGCACGCCGCCAATATCGGCATACTCCTCAATGGTATCACGCGTTGTTCCCGGAACGTCGGTGACGATGGCACGATCTTCGCGCAGCAGGGCATTCAGGAGGCTTGACTTTCCCACATTCGGTCTTCCGACAATTGCCGTTTCCAAGCCGTCGCGCAGGATGCGTCCCGTATGCGCCGTCTGCACGATGCGGCGCAGCGACGCATGGAGGGCCGACACCTTTTCCCGCGCCTCCTCTACAACAATTTCATCGACGCCCTCCTCGGGAAAATCAATGACGGCTTCCAAATGGGCAAGGAGAGCCAAAATATCCTCTCGCATCGAGCGTATGCGCTCCGAGAAATGACCGGCCAGATGCCCCGCCGCCATTTCCAGCCCCTTTTCCGTCTTCGCCTGCACCACGTCCATGACGGCCTGCGCCTCGGCCAGATCAAGCCTGCCGTTCAAGAAGGCGCGTTTTGTGAACTCGCCTCGTTCCGCAGCCCGCGCCCCGTGACGATACGTCAATGCTAAAACCTCGCGCAGGGAAACAGCTCCGCCGTGGCATTGCAATTCCACGACGTCTTCCTTCGTATAAGAATGGGGCGCACGCATGACGAGGCAAAGGGCCTCATCGACGAGGCGGCCATCCTCTCGCACGACTGTACCGTAGAGAAGATCCCGCGCACCTGCGTCAGCGAGCTTCCTGGCGCCTGCAGCGCAAAACATGCGCGAAGCCGTCTCTATGGCAGAGGCGCCGGAAAGGCGCACGATGCCGACGCCTCCTTCCCCGACCGCTGTCGCAATGGCGCTGATCGTATCTGCCTGCTGCAATTCGTTCCCCCCTGCAAGGAAAGAAAAAGGCTGTCGCTCGCTGCAACAGCCCGATTTCAATCCAATCAATAATCCTCTTCACGCATAGAGCCGTCCATACGCGAAACGCGATGCTTCGGCTCAATGACGACCTTGCGAAAAGGCTCATCGCCCGCGCTGTAAGTCAAAACGCGATGATTCTCCTGCAGTGCAAGGTGAATGATCTTTCGCTCATGGCGGTTCATCGGCTCCAAGACGACGCGCTGGTTCGTGCGGCAGCAGCGCTCCGCCAAGCGCGCTGCCAGACGGTAAAGCGTCTCCTCACGGCGCTCGCGGTAATCTTCAATATCGAGGATGATGCGCACGCGTTCCTCCGTCAATCCCTGGTTGGCAGCGAGATTGACGAGATACTGCAAAGCATCGAGCGTCTGCCCGTGCTTGCCGATGAGTATGCCGAGATTGTGCCCGGAGAGATTCAGCTCGATTGAATGAGGCCGATCCTTTCTCTCGATGGCGACTTCAAGATCCATTGCTCGAAAAATCTGCTGCAGGAAATCCTCCGCCTTTTTAATCGGCACTGCAGCGTCGGCAGGACTCAGGAAATTGCGAACCTTCTCCTCACGAGAACGCCCGGCAACTGAATCGGATGCGTAGGAACGTCTGCCCGAAGAGAAACGCTCGCGGCGCGGTTCCGCATAAGAACGATTTTCTCTCGAGGGAGAGTAGGAAAAGCCGCGATCCACAATGGTTTCCTGCCTGCCCGGCGTCGTATCATGAGAGACGGCGGACGCACTTTCGGACGCCTCGGACGACTCCTTCGTCAAGACAGGCGCCTCCTCCTTTTCCTCCGCACGCTCTTCTTCCCGTTCCTCACGGCGCTCCTCAAGAACTTCTTCCCGCTTTTTTTGCGGCAAAGTTTCCTGCGGCTGCGGCAAAGGCTCTTCCTTCGCCGTAACGCGCACTTTCGCCGCACGCTTTCCAATCAAACCAAAGAAGCCGTTCGACGGCTCCTCGATGACCTCCACCGTGCAGCGATCCTTCGGGAGACGCAGGGCGAAGAGTGCAGCTTCAATCGCTTCTTCCACCGTCTTTCCGGTTCTTTCCACGAAATCCGCCATATCAGGCAACTCCTTTCTTTCCCGTGACGTCCTCGTTTCGGTACATCCACCACTGCTGCACGATCTGCACGAGGTTCATCGTCACCCAATAGAGAACAAGTCCCGAAGCGAAATTCAAGCTGATCCAGCCGATGAAGATCGGCATGACGATCATCATGATCTTCATCTGTTGATTCGTTTCCGTCGAAGTCTGTTTCTGCACGAACCACGTCGAAAGTGCGGAAAGCACCGGCAATATATAGTGCGGATCGGGCTCGGAAAGCGACGCGAGCCACAGAAAGGACGGCGTCCCCGAATACGCATAGCCCTGCAGCGCATAAAACATGCCCATGAGAATCGGCATCTGTATGAGGAGCGGCAGACACCCCGCGAGAGGATTCACGCCGGCTTCTTTATACAGCTCGCCGATCTTCTGCTGCATCATCTGCGGGTTGTCCTTATACTTTTCCTGCAGCTTCTTCATCTTCGGCTGCAGTTCCTGCATGCCCTTCATCGAACGAACCTGCTTGACCGTCAGAGGATAGAGGCATACCTTGATGAGGATCGTCAGCAAAATGATGGCAATCCCGTAATTTTCAAAACCAAGAAGACCTGTAAACGCATACAGATTCTCCAACATGAACTGAATCACCGCAATGACGGGATGAAACAGCGACGATAAAAACTCCAAATCACCACATCCTAATTTTCCTATGGTACAGGGTCGTAGCCACCCTTATGAAAAGGATGGCAGCGCAGAATCCTCTTGATGGCAAGGAAACTGCCCTTTGCCGCCCCATATTTTTCAACAGCAATCATTGCATACTCCGAGCATGTCGGAATATAGCGGCACGAAGGCGGCTTCAAAGGAGAAAGAAAGCCGCGATAAAAACGAATGAGAAGCAGAAGCACGACTTTCATCTGCCGCGCCTTCTCTCGCTTTTAGAAGCCTCGTTGTCTCCTGCCATGATTTCGGCCTTCCTTCCCAAAGCGAGGAAAGCCTTCTCCAAATCCTGGCATTTGACGTCGAGAGCCGCCTTCCTGCCCACGAGCAGGAGGGAAAAACCCTCCTCGATTTCAACCTGATGCAGACGATAAGACTCGCGGAGCAATCTTTTGACCCGATTGCGCTTCACGGCATTGCCGAGCTTCTTGCCTGCGGCAAAACCGACTTTTCCCTGGAGTCCATGCGAACGAAAGACATAAAGCACGAGAAATCTGTTTGCATACGATTTTCCGCGGGAATAAACAGCCTGAAAATCCTTCTTCTTTTTCAAGATGCGGCTTCTCGGCAAACCCAACATGCAAGAACCCTTTCATTAAAAATCAAAATGCTTTGTCATTTCATGAAAAAAGGTCACCGGAGTGACCTAGCGAGTGATTACGCAGACAACTTCTTTCTGCCTTTTGCGCGCCTTCTCTTCAGGACGAGACGGCCGCCTTTCGTCTTCATACGCTCGCGGAAACCATGCGTCTTCTTGCGCCAATGGTTATTCGGCTGATACGTCATCTTCATTCAAATCCACCTCCCCAAAAGAATTCTAGGAATCGCTGATACATCGAGCGATTCATTCAGTCAAAATGCAAAAGAACACAAAATGCCCCTACTATCGCTTTTAACTACGCTAAATTATAGCCCAGAGACAATCGAGTGTCAAGGATTTTCCACGGTTTCGCGCGGAGAAGCCTTGCATTTTCCTGTCCTTCTTGTGGATAAACGAGCCTTTCCTCTTTTTAGGAACGAATTGCCTGTTGATAACTCTTTTGCAGTCTGCTAAGATATTTATAGCCAACCGACCATTTATACACAGAGATATGCACATTATCCACAGGCAGAGAAGATATTTCCACAAGAATTTTTATCCATTTCCTTCATTATATAAAGAGAAACATTTTTTCCGCCTGACTGCACGTCGTTCCTGCCATTTCCTCTGCGTTTGGCTTCTCTCATTTTTTATCTTTTATCCACAGTATGTGAATA